>CAYMDS010000172.1:0-1508 GCA_964389405.1 uncultured Gammaproteobacteria bacterium | reverse complement strand
TATAAATACCGGAGATCTTTTATTAATCATTGCGAGCTCTAATGATCCCGGTACGTTGACAGGCATATCAGGCTGGACATCACTTTTAACTGCTGATGTTCCTACTCTCGGGGTATATATCGCATATAAAAAAGCAGATGGCACTGAAGGAGCTAATGCAACTGTCTCTACAACAAATTCAGTAAATATGGTTGCGAGAATTTGGAGAATTACAAGATGGCATGGTACATCTGCGCCTGAAATAAGTTATCTCTTAGAAGATGACAGAAACACTACATCAATTAACCCACCAAGCCTCACTCCGAGCTGGGGTCTGGCAAATACTCTTTGGATAGCTGAGGGAAGTTGGCTAAATAATCCTTTAAGTACTTACCCAACCAGTTATGACGATAACCAGGAAACAGCTATAACAAATGGAACAAATGATATAGCATATGCAGCTGCTACACGCGAATACAGCGCTACTAGTGAAAACCCCGGGATATTTACCATATCAAGCTCTTCGCAAGCTCATCTAGAGTTAACTATTGCGGTAAGACCAGGCTATAACTATATATGTGATTCTTCCGCAAATTTAAATCACCTTACATATACTAATTCTTATGGCGGATTTACAAGATCTGGGAAATTTGGAAGTGCATATGATGGCGCCGATAATAATCGGGCTGTAAGAGACGATGATTCTGATTTCGATTTTTCAAATGGTTCTGATGAGTTTACTTTAAGCGGATGGATAAAACGATCTGCTATTTCAAATCAAGAATATATATTGGACAAACACGAAACAAACGATGGTTACACGTTGTATATGGACTCTGATGGAGATTTCGTTTTCGGTATCGGTGACGGGGCTGCTTCGTTTCCAGAAGAAAGTATAGGCGGATCACTTTCTAGAAATTATGATGATGATATATGGCATCACGTAACTGCTGTCAAAAAAAGTACAGAATATATCAAGCTTTATGTCGATGGTCGAGAAATTGCTTCAGATACATCATTGAGTGTCACAGGAGATATGTCAAACTCAGGCAAACTAATACTGGGCGATGATGATGAGACAGATGGAACTGATGAATTTCTTGGAGATATAGATGATGTTAAGATCTTCAGATCAGCTTTAAGCGAAAACCAGATAAAATTACTTTATAACCAATCCTCAAGCGCAGTCTGGGGTGCTTCCTCTACGGATGCATCAGGAAACGCAAGCTTCGCATCAGACAGGTCTTACTGCCCACCTGGAGACACGACTGCAACATGTGCACCTGTAGGAGAATGGAAGCTTGACGAAAATACAGGTACAAATAGAGCTGATGACACTTCAACTAACGCCAGATTAGGTACTTTGATAAATGTAGATGCCACGGATTGGGTACCAGGAAAAGCAGGATCCGGACTTAATTTAAACGGAACTGATGAATATATAGATATCGGTACAGGTCCAACTACTGTCAGAACTATTTCTTTCTGGGTCAAACCTGTAACTACTACAGAATACTTTATAAACTTAA
>CAYMDS010000171.1:0-1550 GCA_964389405.1 uncultured Gammaproteobacteria bacterium | reverse complement strand
TTTTTTGCTTTTTGGAATCTTGCTCTTTTTTCAATAAATAAATAATATATTTAAGAAAAAAAGGGAAGATGTTTAATAAGAAGAAGGGGGAAGAACAGGGGAGTATATGGGTGGTAAAAGAAAATATTGTTAAAAGCCCTGCAAGCCTTTATTATGACAAATTAGATGAGGCTTTAAAAGAGGCGAAGTTTGGGGATAGGGTACGAACAATTAGTGAACCGTATTATGAAAAAGACCGGGGACAAGGAGGAAGAGCGGGAATTGATCCGGAAGTATATTTTAAAATGCTTATTGTTGGATTTTTTGAGAATATAGGCAGTGAACGAGCATTAGCGCTACGGTGCACAGATTCACTAGCGATCAGGTCATTTTTAAAATATGATTTAACAGAACAAACACCGGATCATTCTAGTTTAAGCCGGATTAGGACACGCTTAGGAGAAGAAGTTTATAAAGAAGCATTTGCTATTATTCTGGAAGCATTACATAAGCATAAATTATTAAAAGGCCATGACATAGGAATAGACACTTCGGTAATACAAGCCAATGCATCCATGAGGACTTTAAAGAATAATCATACCGGAGAGAGCTATGATGAATATATCAAACGCATAGCCAAAGCCAGTGGGGTAGATAGTGAAAATAAACAAGCGGTGAGAGATTTTGATCGAAAGCGCAAAGATAAGACAATGTCCAATAAAGATTGGCACAATCCACACGACCCAGAGGCTAAGATAGGCCCAACGAAGGAAGGCCCGATTAAAATGACTTACAAAGTCGAGAACACCGTAGACGTGGAAACCGGAGCAATTATTCAAACGCAAATATTACCAGCAGATCAAGCGGATGGCCAAGATATGGATCAACAAATTAAACAGGCCCAAAAGAATATAAATAAAGCAAAAGGGAATAAACTCAGTAGTAGAAGTATTAAAAAAGTTACCGGGGATAAGGGTTATTATAAAATAGAGCAAATGGGTTTACTGCAAAAAAGAGGAATCAAAACAGTCATTCATGATCCAAATGTCTATCGTAACATAGATAAATTACCTGAAGAACAGGCTCAAATAGTCAAGAATGCTAAAAGATCGGTAAAGAGTCTATACGGTAAAAAAATATCCAGGCAACGTGGGCAATACGTGGAACGAAGTTTTACCCATCAATTGGACAATGGAGATTTAAGAAAAGCAACCCTCCATGGCTGGCTAAATATTCAAAAAAGAAATCTAATTGCCGGTCTTGGGGTGAATCTATCATTACTGATGAGAAACATCTTTGGTTTAGGAACTCCAAAACAAACAATAGCTGTAATTTCTGTCTTAAAAATGTTTTATAAACTTATTTTTAGGTTAATTCGCTCCATAACCAATGGAGCTACCGAATTAAGTCATTCAATATTTAATGAGATATCCTTCCTCTTTTTTATGTCAAAACTGATAAAAGTCAATTTATTGATAAAAAACAATAGTTAAAAAAGGCCCTATTTCAACAGCCTCTTAGCGAGGTGGAATGCAAATGATTTCTTTTATCCCTTTGATGAGTAGCTATAC
>CAYMDS010000170.1:0-1557 GCA_964389405.1 uncultured Gammaproteobacteria bacterium | reverse complement strand
TAGCAGCAATGTAGCTTTGATAATATCCGGTGTGAGTAAAGAGATATGGTCCAATAACATCGCCAGCTGCAAAGATATTAAGTGCTGTTGTCTGCAGGAATCTATTTACTTTAAGTTGACCATCTATTACTTTTATTCCCGCTTTTTCGGGTGAGAAATCTAATACGGGTACCTTTCCTGTTGATATAACTATTTCTTCAAATTCATGACGATGTTCATCGCCTTTACCTTTTAAAGTAACTAACTTTTTCTCTCCTCTTTTTTCCACTTTAATTATTGAAGTATTAGTAAATATTGAAATTCCTTCGGATCTAAATAGCGCATCTACGAGATCCGAAACTTCCTTATCTTCTTTGCTTAAAATTCTTTCTGACCGATTAACAAGTGTAACCTTAACGCCTAAAGAGCGAAATATATGCGCCATCTCACAGCCTACTGCGCCACCCCCGAAAATAAGAATAGAGGAGGGGAGACGTGTGAAATTTACAGCTTTCTTAAAAGTAATATATCCTGATTCAATAAGACCGGGAATATTGGGTATAAACACCTTTGATCCTGTGGCCAATAGAAAATTACGCGCTGAATATACCTTATCTGATGCTTTTATTTCATGTGAAGAAATAAATTCAGCTTTATGCTCAAATATCTTGATTTTACTTTTCTCGAATGACTCTTTTCCGTGCGCTGCCCCTGTACGAGTAACAACTAGGTTTTTCCAAGCATGTATTTTAGGATAATCAATTTCTACTTTTTGGCTTTCTATTCCGAAAAGAGATGAGCTTTTAACTTGCTGATAAAGATTAGCTGCATGAAGCAGAGCCTTCGTAGGAACACAAGCGAAATTCGGACATTCTCCACCTATTGCACCAGCTTCAAAAATAGCAACACGTTTTCCAAGTGAGGCTGCATAATGGGCGCCAACACTACCACCGGCACCAGAACCGATAACTATTAAATCGAAATCATATTTGTTTTTTTGGAGCATAATTAACCAAAATTAATTGTGCCGTTGGCGATTAAAATCAACAACCACCCAAGAAGAATGAGCATTCCTCCCATAGCGAAGCGCATATATCCTTTGTTTGCTTGTTTCCAATTTTTGATAACGTCCACCTTAGTTCCCGCTGCTACTAATATAAGAATTATTATCAAAGGCATTACAAAAACAATGTTATATATTACAAGCATTAGAAATGCTGCTAAGTTAAAATTTAAAGAAAGCATTGTAATAATCGCCAGATATGGAGCTCCTGTACAAGGTAGCTCTACAGCAGCGATAAATGAACCGAGAAAAATCACCCCGGGTACAGTAACATTTTTGGAATAAGTATGAATTTTCTCAGCAAAATATGGTGGAATTTGTAGAGATATTCCTTTTCCGTACCAGAAAAAATCTTTTATCTCAAGAAGTCCTGCAAAGATAATTAACGCACCTACTCCGAGGGATAAATATTCAGCAACAAATAAAGGAACGCTCGACAAAAAGTAGATTAAACCTAAGCCAGCCAATAAGTAAGTCATAAAAATCGCTAAAATATACAGACCGCCAAGAAATAG
>CAYMDS010000169.1:0-1586 GCA_964389405.1 uncultured Gammaproteobacteria bacterium | reverse complement strand
CATTAGCTTTCTTAATTCCCCGAAAGGGTTTTTCGCACTCATAGTAGGTCCTTCACTTATGTTTATAGGTGTTGAACTTTGGAATATAAAAAAAGAAATTGAAAAAGAAGTCGAGAAACGAATTCTGGCTAGGATAGAAAACTTTAAGACATGAGAAAAATTTATTTTATTTTTACTTTTTGCCTCATCTTACTTTTTGCCTCATTTTATGGTACTTACAGTTATTTCTCAGATTCAAAAGTCTCAGGAGTAAATACATACACCACCGCATCTATCTTTCCAACTAAAGCAAACATTATAACTCCTATAGATTTAGTAACTACTCCTAATGCTACACCTCCCGATACACTAATCTCGGAAGGTGATGTAGTTATAAATGAAGTTTATTATGACCCGGATGCAGATCATACTGTAACCGGGAGTGATCCGGCAAACAGCTCAGAGTGGATTGAGCTATATAATAGATCATCTAAAGACATAAATTTAAAAGGGTGGAAGATAGTTGACAATTTCGGTCCTGAGCGTTTACTGTTTGCCGATAATAAAGCTTTTAAACCTGGAGAGTTCATAATTCTGGCAAAAGAAACAAATGTAGTTGCGGAATGGGGATTTTCCAGTGATATTTTTGTGGCATTAAAAGAATTAGTCGGAAATGGTCTGGCAAATTCAAGCGACAGGGTAATACTAAAAGATAATTCCGGACAAATTATTGATCAGATTAGTTATGGCGGAGATATAACAGCTTTTAATCCCTCATTACCTGATGTTGCGCAGGGACATTCACTGGAAAGAGATCCTGACGGCCAGGATACAAATTCCCCAACTGATTTCGTAAATCGTGATATACCAACGCCAGGGAATTAATTATATGAAGAAAGGAATAATTAAACTTACGATATTTTTTATAATTTTTGCTCTCTTAACTGGATTAGGATTTCATTTGCTAACCGTGCCCTCTACTGTGAGAGCATTCGGGGAACTTACTGTAGATTTTCATGTACCTGCAGGACAACCTATTTTCAACACCGATAATATGGCACCTGGTGATGTAGTTACTAAATCAATAGATGTGCATAATAGCGATACTTCTACTCGCCTAGTTTCTGTAAAAGGTGTAAGAAAAGACGGAATAGGGGAGGATCCGAAAATCGAAAATGCTCTTCAGATAGTGATTAAAGAAAGTGGTGTTGTTATGTATGGTCCGAAAACTGTCCAGGATTTCTTTAATGAAAGCAACACTGATAACGGTATTGCGCTTAGTAAGGTAAATACCGGAAATGATAAAACATATAGTTTTGAGGTAACTTTCCCCCCAACTGCTACTAACATTTTTCAGCAGAAATCAGTTATTTTCGATCTAGTATTCGGCTTGATTCAAGGAAAAGAAATACTTATAAATGAGGTTTATTATAAAGTTTCACCTAACAGCGGAATGGATTCACTTGCGGATAAAGGTATAAAGATCGGGGGCTTAAATTTGAGTATCATAGGTAATGGATCTGGATCGGTAAACGGAATTTTTGTAGATATTGAAAATAATTGTACAATTCACCAAGTAAATAATCTTGATGTAAATAACAATGTAA
>CAYMDS010000168.1:0-1613 GCA_964389405.1 uncultured Gammaproteobacteria bacterium | reverse complement strand
AAGCATAGCTGCAATAAAACCGAAAAGAAGTATTCGTTTTCGTGTCACATTCATATTATGAATTAAATAATAATATTTGTATTTTTATCGTATAGAAGAAACGATGAGAATGTCAAGTGTGGAGAAAAGTTGATAAACACAGAACTCCAGAATTTGACTATAGGTTATTGACAAAAAAGTCCTGCATGTTGTATAAATTAGCAGTGATATCGGTCAAGTGATATTAATAACTAAAAAAGCTTATTATGACAAGCAAATTTGACATCAAACCATTATTTGATAATATTTTAGTAAGACCAGTTGATGCTGAGGAGAAAACAAAAAGCGGTATCTATCTTCCTGAAACAGCTAAAGAAAAGCCTCAGATAGGTGAAGTAATGGCTGTAGGTGATGGGGCAGTAAGTGAAGATGGTAAAAAAACTCCCATGATTGTAAAAGTGGGTATGAAAGTCATGTATACCAAATGGGGAGGGAATGAAGTAAAGGTACATGGTGAAGAATGGAAGTTAGTGAAACAAAGTGATTTATTGGCAATAGTTTTATAAAATAAAAAATCAAAGATCAGATCTCAAAAATACAGATCAAAAATCAAAAATATTTCTGAGATTTTATTTCTAATCTTTAATTTTGACTGAAAGGAACATATGGCGAAACAAATTAAATACGGTGCAGAAGCACGAAGATTATTAAAAGAAGGAGTTGATGAGTTAGCTGATGCAGTCGCTACAACTCTTGGGCCTCGAGGTCGAAACGTGGCGCTTGATAAAAAATGGGGTGCACCTTCGGTGGTTCATGATGGTGTTTCTGTCGCTAAAGAAATAGAGCTTAAAGATCCATTTAAAAATATGGGTGCCCAGCTTGTCAAGCAGGCAGCATCTAAAACCGCTGATGTCGCAGGTGATGGCACTACTACATCCACTGTTTTGACACAAGCTATTGCCGCGGAAGGTATAAAAATGATTACAGCGGGTGCAAATCCTATGATCATGAGACGTGGACTTGATAAAGCAAGTCAATACGTAGTTTCAGAGCTTAAGAAAATGGGGAAAGCCATTAAAGCATCAGATATAGCAAATGTTGCGACTATCTCAGCAGGAGATGCACAGCTTGGGACACTTATTGCTGATGCATTAAATAAAGTAGGTAAAGATGGGGTAGTAACGGTTGAGGAAGGCAGAGGTCTTTCTACGGAAATAGAATATAAAGAGGGAATGGAATTTGATAAAGGTTATGTTTCAGCTTATTTCGTGACGAATTCAGATCGAATGGAGGCGGAAATTGAGAATCCTTATATATTAGTAACTGATAAGAAAATATCATCTCTTCAAGATTTACTTCCTTTCCTTGAGAATTTGGTTAAAGTTTCCAAGAATCTTGTCATCATCGCAGATGATATTGACGGTGAAGCTTTAGCGACACTTGTGGTAAATAAACTGCGTGGTACCTTTAATACTCTAGCGATAAAAGCTCCCGGATTTGGAGATCGCCGAAAAGAAATGCTTGAGGATATCGCTATTCTTACTGGTGCTACTGTAATCTCTGAGGATACCGGTCGGAAACTTGATAGTGTTACGATGGATGATTGCGGTACAGCTGATAAAGTATGGGCAGAT
>CAYMDS010000167.1:0-1635 GCA_964389405.1 uncultured Gammaproteobacteria bacterium | reverse complement strand
TTCTTTTTTACGTATACTACAGCTACATACACCAATGTTTACTAGATGTATAATTCTAGTATGGTAGGAAACGACGCCATCAAGAACGAGATCAAAGTCGAACAAGTAAATACCGATGCTCAAGTTAATAAGACAAACAGTAAATTGTTGGTGTTCGTTGTGGTTTTGGTAGTACTAAGCATATTTTTAGGTCTTTACTATTTAACTATTAATAACTCAACAATAAAAGAAACTGATCGAAGTATCGAAAACTCAGAAGTAGAAGGGAACTTGTATAGAAACACTAAGTATAATTTTAGAATACGGTTCCCGGAGGGTTGGGAAATAAAACCTGGGGATGGACCAAGCGTATTACAAAAGGCCGTCTCGGGCAGTAAGTCCATTATTGTAATGGTTAGGGAGGGGGAAATACCTGATACCTATACTATTAAAGATGTAGCGAGTCTCGAAGAATTTAAAGACTTTGTATTTGAAGATATCCAAAAAAATGATAAAGACGCAAAAATTATCGACTACGGAGAAACCACATTGAATAACAAACCAGCTTATTGGATAAAGCAAAGTGCTAATTCGTCAACTCTTGATATAAACGTCAAAGTACTTGGTACCATCTACTTTGTTGTTCACAACGGCAATACATATGTTGTTACCACAAGCGCTGCTCCAGAAGAGTACGCGGATACGGAAAAAACGTTTCAAAAAGCACTGGTAACATTTGTATTCGAAGATTTTTAGTACGAAGGTATACTTATAGTATGTTTATATTAGATCTTTTGATAAGTTTTATAATAACTTACGGAATAGGGCTTCTCCCTCCTTTAGTAATAAGGTATGGATTAAAGAGAAATCCTATGGAGAAACGAGCTGCCACAGTCACCGCCGTAATATTTGGATTAATTAATATAGTTATCTTCACAGCTATGAAGGGTGATGCAGCATCCCCATTACCAATATTTATTATTGGT
The DNA here is from genome assembly GCA_964389405.1 of uncultured Gammaproteobacteria bacterium. Lineage (GTDB taxonomy): Bacteria > Patescibacteriota > Microgenomatia > Levybacterales > UBA12049 > CAYMDS01. The sequence continues at coordinate 670 of CAYMDS010000167.1, read as the reverse complement.
TCTATATCAATCGTTATTCTCACAGCAGAGAAATCTTTAAAAAATGCATCCCAAGTTAGCGACACTGAAGTAAAAAATAAACCTGACGGTCTAGTGAAGATTTATAAAATTACAGGTAATGTTTCGATACTGCTATCTATCATCGGGTTTATATCAGGCATGGTTGTCGGATATGTTCCGGAAGATTTAGTTCCTGATTTAATTGGGGCATTAATATGGAATCTTCCTCGGTTCTATTTTGGATTAAAACTTAAAAAACAAAGTACGTCTACAATAGACACGGCTATAAAAATATCAAAAGGCATGTTTATTTATTCTTTAGTCGTAGGAATAGTCAATCTCTTGCCTGTTTTCTTCGGATCGTTTGAGAATCTCATGGTAGGTTGGATTTACTATATATTAATATATCTCTATTACCTATCTTATAAGAAGAGTAAAGAGTTTAAACAGACCACGGGATCAAAATCAACGGAGGAAAGCACAATTTATTTTTCTCATAAGCCAGTAAAATCAATCAATAACACTACTATAGTTCTACTTACGCTATCATTTATAGGTGTTTTAACAGTTATTATATTAGGCAAAAATATACTGAGCGTACCAAAATCAACAAAGTCTACTAGCACTGTTAACAACAATGTATGTAACTTCGAAATTTCTGAAGTAAAAG
>CAYMDS010000166.1:0-1647 GCA_964389405.1 uncultured Gammaproteobacteria bacterium | reverse complement strand
TCTTAACCCAAATATCCAGTATTCTTGACGCTGCAAAAGTTGAAGGAGGCAAGCTTATTTTAACTAAAACACCTAATGATATGGGAAAAGTAGTTCAAGACGAAGTATCTCTCTTTCTGCCTGAAGCTAAGAAAAAGAACATCACGCTAATAGCAGAAGTAGGAAATAACCTACCAATGGTTTCTTTTGACAGTATCAGAATTGCTCAAGCTATGACAAACATAATCTCAAACAGCCTTAAGTATACAAATGAAAATGGCATTATAAAAGTTACAGTTGATACAGATGAAGAGTTTGAGAGAACAAAAACTAAAGGATATCTAATTATTACTGTGGCTGATAACGGTATAGGAATTCCTCCAGAAAAACAAAACATGCTATTTACTAAATTTGGTCAATTCAATTCTAATGCGAGTAAAGAATCACAAAAAGCCAGCAGCGGACTAGGATTATATATAACAAAAGGGATAATTGATGCGCATGGAGGCACGATAAATATTGATTCCACCGTTGGTAAAGGAACTACAACCACATTTAAGCTCCCAATAAATTCATAAAAAGATCTCTCTATTTATTTTTTAAAAAATATATCTTTCCATCACTTACTATTTCTATATCCCCCATTTTATCAGTACGCAAAATTTTAGAATTATGAGCTTTAAGTAAATCTAAGCTTTCCCTTGCGGGATGACCATAACTATTTCCGGCACCTAATGAAATTACTGAAACCTCTGGACTCACAATTGTTAGAAAGTTATCACTCATTCCTGTTCTAGATCCGTGATGAGGGACTTTCAGAATATTTATCGAACGGGCTGATCCGGCAATCCGATTCATTACTTCATAATCTGCGTCTCCTGTAAAAAGAGCGGAAAATACACCATATTCAAGAAGCTGAATAACTGAAAATTCGTTCAAGCGTAGGTTTGTTCTGTTTTGATCTATTTTAGAAATTTCGCTCAGGCTCGGCCATAAAATACTTAACGAAAACCCCTCTCCATCTGAAATCCTATCTCCCGTGTGTAAATACTTAGCACTCAGTTTTTTCTTTGCTAAATTAGCCTCAAGTCGTTTAAAAACATCTGTCCTTCCCGGAATAGATTCGGTGTAAAAACTCGCAATCCTATAACGCTCTACGACCGAGATCAAACCTGTAGAATGATCTGCATCCGGATGAGTCATTATTACCATATCTAGGCTCCTATCCCAGAAAGGCATGTGCCTACTCAGGCATTCTAATACCCTCTCATCTGGACCACCATCAATCAATATGTCCACCTGCTGAGCAGTACGAACAAAAATCGCGTCCCCTTGCCCAACATCACAAAAAACCACATGCAACCTATCATCATGATGTTTAAAAAATGCGAAAATAATTAGAAACATTAATATTATCAAGGCTGTGGAAAATAAAAAAAGAGGTTTTTTCATCCTTTTTTCCTAACATAACTAGTCAATGAAGCCAGAATTAAGTAGTAACCAACGATTACAAGTACTGGAAGCCTTAAGATACTCATTCCTCCGGTAAATCTAGAAAACAGATCAATTGTATTTTCGAAATAAAGCAAAAAAGGAATACTTATATATGATTCAACGTATCCTAATGGGTCATATATAAGACCTAATACTCCTGACACTCCACCAATT
>CAYMDS010000165.1:0-1647 GCA_964389405.1 uncultured Gammaproteobacteria bacterium | reverse complement strand
ATCATGTTGCCGATCCAATAATTCACAGTATCACCTAGGATCGCTGCGATAAGTAGGGTAATATATGTCACCCATATATTTAAGAGCCCGGTTCTACTTAGGGTTCCTACAGCAAAAAGAAGTGAATCGCCGGGCAAGAAAGGTGTGACTACGAATCCGGTTTCCGCAAAGACAATCAAGAAAAGGATGACGTATGTCAGAGAGCCTAAGGAGTCAATAATGATTTTCAGATATTCATCGATATGAAGAATGTAATCCAATAATTGCATAGAAGTTAATTATAGCATCAAGATTAATCCTAATCTACATGTTGATTTACATGACCTTTCTATGTAAAGTCATCTTATGGATAATTCAATTGAGCCCCTAAGGCAAAGAAGAGTAACTAATATATATACTGGACCAACTGAGCCACGAAGCTTTAACAGAAGCATTGCTGCAAGCGAAGAGAGGTGGAAAAAAGAGGATATGCGAATACCAAGCTTTGATGGATTAATTGTAGCTAGGTTAGAACAAGCTAAAACAGAAGGAAGAGAAACGTTACAAGTTGTAGATATAGGAAGCGGAGAAGCCGGAATCTTCCATGATTTTTTTGACAATCCAAATGCGTGCGTAGAAACAAAAGCGTTTTTGAGAGAAAATCCAACCATGAAAATACACATGTTCGGTTTAACAGATGCCAGAGATGAACAAGAATTTAACACCTCTATTCCCATTGAAGCAAGAGACCCGGGTAATCCCCTGTGTTCACAGGTGAAAGCTGAAAATAGTTTTTATACTTTAACCAGCTCTCAAACCCTGGCTAACTTCCTGCGATTAAATAATATTTCCAATGTAGATATTTTTTTAGCTACGGTTAGTCTTACCTACATGGGTCCTGCAACGTTTAAACAGGTACTTTCTGATGCGATAGAGCATTTACGCCCTGGAGGGAGATTGATCGCCTCGTCTTATGCAGACCTGCCACCAGGTTATCATCTTGATGACTCAACCTTTATTGAGCTTAACGTTCCGGACGCTTATAAAGCAGACTCAAGCCTTGGAAAGACAATTGTAGAAGCTGGAGCCGGAATATTTAATTCATCTCGAGATCCAAAGATAGAAGAAGAGAATATTTATCGAGCTATAGAACTTTTTAAAAAATTAGGTGTATTAACTGAAGAAGAAATAGTAGAGACTAGGGATCAAATAGATACACAAACAGATTTGTCTAAGCCTGAACAGTTAGCCAGACTTGCAAGAGACACGTTAATAGTGGGTAAGCAGCGTCTAAAGGAGAGGAAATTGACTCAAATAAGAAAGTTAAAAGAAGATATAATTGATGGGCTAAAGTCATCCTATGCTTCCACCGCAAGCATCGCTACAGGAAAACAAACTATTTATCTTGAAAAGACGTAAGAGATTTATAAACAAACAGTTGTTTAAGCTAATTGTTTGTTTATAATAATATGTCGAGCAGTAAATCCTTGCTAAATTGTTAAGCGATAAGTTTAGCAGCGCCGATGATGGAGCTGTTTTCGACTTTTACGATTTTTATTTCTAAACCAGGCGATAATTCTTTAATATAATCATCGAAATACTTTTGGTACTGTGGATTTTTCCAATACATACTTCCTTCCATAACAATAGTTAGTGGTTTGTTTTTGA
>CAYMDS010000164.1:0-1654 GCA_964389405.1 uncultured Gammaproteobacteria bacterium | reverse complement strand
TTTGAAACAATAAAAAGTTTACTTCTATCAAAACCTTTAATTGCTTCCCCTAAAAGCTCTTCAGCATGACCTGCTGCATAGTTTTCAGCTGTATCAAAATGAGTTATACCTTGATTTATTGCGTACCTTATAGCTTCTATATCTGCGTTGTCGTCATTACTAGGATCGGCTTCTTTTCTACCACCCATTTCCCATGTTCCTAATCCATAAACGGGCATTTCAAAACCGACTTTAAGTTTTTTTGTAGGTATGTTCATAGAAATGATTATAGCACTTGATATACTTAACATTGAGGTCATTATGCTAAACAACTCTCACATGGAATCTAAGCTTAAACGCTTGGAAAGACTAAAAAACGGGTCGTACATAGAAGCTATTGAAACGTTGCTTAACTCTATTGATAACTTTTTCAATAACGAAATTAGACTAACGCCTTCACAGTATCAAACAACACTACTTTTCTTAGGCATCCATGCAGCTATATTAACTATTTCCTATGCTCTATTTGATGATGATAAAGAGAGCGGTTATAAAAGGTTTTTAGAAACATTTATGGATGGTACTACCGAAGATAGAAAGTTTTCACTAATAGCACATTTCCTGCACGATTGGAGAAATGTATTGGCACATCAATGGATCGGGTCATTAGGACACGAGCTACAGTACGAATATGCAATGGATAAAGGTTGAAAAAGGGAAAGTGACATCACAATAATTAACCCTAAGATTTATTGTGAGAGCTACCTATCAGTTTTTGCTTCTGGTGGGAAAATATGGGATTACGAACAAATATTATCCAAAGAGGAATTGGAACAATCTAAGCAAAGAATAATAAAAAAATATGAACAAAGATAGTTTTAAACTATATTCCACACAGTGATGGGTAGTATTACAGCTAGGTCAATAACGTGCCATTCAAGCTTAAATCATTCGCAGTAATAATTGGTTGCAAAACCTTTTGAATTTCCGTTAGGCTAGAAATAAGGGTGTTCCACTTTTCAGAAAGTAAGGTCACCAGAATCTCATTGTTCCACCCTACTCAGGTGGTTATAGGCAAGTCCCAATGTTCCAAGTGTCCGTAATGGGTTATCCTTATTTATCATCGTTTTTAATCTAAATAAACTCATTTAGGTTGTCGGTTCTAGACCGTATGGGTATAGGGCAAATCCCATTGTTCTACTCATCCTTTTCTATCGTTATTTGGCTACTAATTTTCTGGAATTACTTTTCTAAAGCATTAATAATACGATTTTTTATTTCCTCTATATCAAAACTTCCATGGTTTTCGAAACGTAACAAAGGTATCCCTGCGTCTTGGAGAATCCTTTTTACTTCTTCGTCTCTTTCAACTCTATTATCAGTTCCATGAGACCTATCATCCAGCTCTATAGCAACTAATGGTTTTATGTAACTTTTATCACAAATCACAAAATCTACCGACTTCTCGTCAATATGCCTAAAAGCACCTCTCCAATTTTGACCTTTTATTTTATGATCCAGTAAAGTAATCAAATGAATTTGAGGAAAGACGTAATAGTTGTCATCTAGCGCATCAAATAGAATATCAAAAAATTGATGCTCAGCTCGAGATAATAGGAAATCTTTCTTTTGATACTTATACTGTCGTGTTTTTTACGAAATATTTTAACCAAAT
>CAYMDS010000163.1:0-1655 GCA_964389405.1 uncultured Gammaproteobacteria bacterium | reverse complement strand
AGTATCCCGTAGCTCATGATTTGCTATTTATCAAGCAATCTTTCAAGATGTCGAATAATCAATTCGTTCTGACGTATCAATATAAGATTTGTATTAAAAATTGCACTAAGATAACCTACTGACGCTTGTTCATGCGCGGGAGCTAATGAAAATGCCATTCCAGCTTTCATGAACTTCTTTCCTGCCAAATCTTTTCCGATTTCTTGAAGATTTTTTGCATTTTCTCTTTTTATCCTCGCTACATCATAACTGTCCAGATCAAGTCCATATTTCTCGTGTATCTCCTGATCTTTTTCCTCATCTGTCTTCCTGTTTCCAAACATAATTACCACCTCCTTTTGCCAAAGTATAGCAGAACTTCCTATTTTGATTCTAAATCCCTATACTGGACTATTATTGACTTTTGTTCTGCTTCCTTGCGATACTGGATACATGGAAGAACAAAATAACCCTCAACAACCAGCTCCTCCTCTCCCATCACCTCATAATAACTCTAAAATGTTAATTTTACTTGGAGGTTTTCTGCTTCTTACAGCAGGTTTCGTCGGAGGATATTTAATCGGAAATAGCGATAATCAATACTTACCAGATAATAAAAAACAGGCAGCGCAACTCTCCCCAACCATAACACAACTAACCCCTATTCCTACTTCTAGTATTGATGAATCATGGAATACATACGATCTTCCATCAATAGACATGGAATTTAAGCTGCCTCCAAAATTATCTACTTTAGGGGAATTGAAAGAAATAATTGCATCTGGAGAAACAGGAACATTACTGTGCGGCGAATTTATGCAAAAGACATCATTAGCTCCACAAGACTATATAAGAATAGTCTGTCCTTCTGATAATAATCTATATTTGTCTATGGGGACTACATCGATAGATTATTCCGCAGGAAGAGGAGGGGTATTTACTGACTTGCAAGGATTTATAAATCAAAATGGAACATATAAAGCTATTTTTGTTCGACAAGAAGTCATTGATGCATTTCCGCAAAATTTAATTAGCAAAGTAGAAAACGAAAATGGCGTAGAAATAATTACCATTGATGGACAAAACGCCCCTGAACACGAACAACAGGATGTCTCACTCCTTGATTCACTTGGGGATAATACCGGCGCACTTATAAATACAGGAAACGAACTCTATCCAGGCTTAGCGATTATCTTCTATAAAGACGGATTTACTGATGAAGAAATTGAACTGATATTAAAATCCTTCAGATTCACCAACTAAATATTTAATTATTTCTCCCTCAATTTTTTCAGATCTAGGCAATCAGGCTTTTCGGAAAGATATTCATCTGGATTGAAAAGAATGAGACTACTATCAATATTAAGAATATCTCACCAAATCCTGCGATCTATATGGGGTAGGTGTGTTCTCCTCTAAATTTATTTGCATGTAATTATTATCAAGGTTCAACATAAAATCTCCTTTCTCTCTTTGACCTGAATATCCCAAATCCGGGAGTCCGGTTAATAATACTACTCGAGTAGGTATTTGAGAGGCGATTATATTTTGTGCTGTGGAGCCTTGCTCCAGAGAGCAATGTTTCAGTCCTATAAATAATATAACCTTCTCACCTGTTTCGCTTACATACCTTAAAGCCTCTCTAGCCATTTCTTCATCCCTTCTTTCTAAAATTA
>CAYMDS010000162.1:0-1681 GCA_964389405.1 uncultured Gammaproteobacteria bacterium | reverse complement strand
GGCTATGTTCCACCTAGAGGTAGATTCCTACGCGTTACTCACCCGTCTGCCGGTTACTCCGTATTGCTACGGAATCCCCTTGACTTGCATGCTTAAGGCACGCCGCCAGCATTCATCCTGAACCAGGATCAAATTCTCAAAAAGAATCAACGAAGTTGATTCTTTGCAGTCCTCCAAAGATCGCTCCATGAGCCGCAGTTCAAATGAACTAAAGCGAATGGTAAGATCGGGGGGACAAAAAAATCATTTCTCCATTGACGATTTGGATATAGTCCCGCGCGTAATGTGCGAGAAGGGAAATCCAAATCTAAAAAATTCCCTACCACTTTCTGATTTCAACGAGCAAATTGTCTGCAATTTTCGAGGCGAATCCCGTAGACACGCTTTTGCGAGGCATGGATATAAACCACGCGAGCAAGTAAGTGTTCTAGCGGAATCAAATTCCCTTATAAATTGTCAAACAAGTAATCTTACGACTTATTAATCTCACCTTAACGGCGGACAAGTTAAGAGGTACAGAAGATTATAGAATAAAGTATTCTATATTGTAAAGTGCTATATGAGTTATCTTTTTAAAATAAAACCCGCTAAAAGCGGGTTCAAATCCAAAAACTTTTAGCAAATATTCTCACATAACTGTGCTTCATTATATATGATTAAAATCCCTTGTCAAGCAGGAACATACCTTTACATATCCCCACCCCACCCTTACACGTACACCTTAGAGGTGTATCCATATTGACACCTCGGTAAATTGCAGAATTAATATTTTCTTTCAAGCGTGAGAAGACGTTCTCTTTAATTTTTTCATTTTACTAACCTCAATATAATGATTCAAATCTATCTCCGATAGTTCTTTTCCCGCAACTGTAAGAAATACTTCGTCTAACTGCTTCCCTTCAGCTATATATTTCATCAGTAGTGGCCGTAAACCTTCTCCTAGTTGCTTACGAGTACGCTCGGTAAAATCATCTGTATCGTTAACGATAGGGGCTAAGCTACCAATCGGATCTATAGAAGCTGCCTCTAACCCCTGAAACGCATAAGCTATTCCTTCATCTAGTAATGCTGCAACTTCTCCATCTGTATTTTCTATCCCTGTTATTCGTTGTAAATCCTTTGCGAGTTGTGATGTGGGAGTACTATCTAATATTCCATGTGATGCTTCATGTTTTATAGTCGAGGCAGCTACTGCAAACATAATCTCCTGAAATGAAGCTGAAGATAGGACTCCATATTTAGGATGAGGCATCTGACGCATCTGCTCTAATTGCCCTTCTGTAGGTAACGAAAAATCAATCAGCCTTCCTGGAGAATCTATATTGATAGCTACTTGTCCACCCATAGTACCACCTTTAACAAGTTTTATAGCCAAGTCAGTGGGTTGACGAGCAGCATACCGTCCTATTACCTTATATAGTTTTTGTAATTGAACGTCTAGTTGTTCTGTTTCTAATCTGTTTCGAAGTCGTTGTAGTTGCCTCTCATCAGGATTTTCCCGGGCATCGATGATAGGTATAGTAAATCTCTGTGCTTTTTCTTGAACTGCAGAAGAGCCCAAACTTTTGCCGGTATCTTTGCTTCCATGAGACATTTTTATAATCGTCATAGTAGTTTCCTGCCCTAGGTTTGCTTCATCCATATACCTAGAATATATCGATTGAAAGAAAAAAACAAATGA
>CAYMDS010000161.1:0-1721 GCA_964389405.1 uncultured Gammaproteobacteria bacterium | reverse complement strand
CCCGCCATTCCACATTTTCCTCATCAAATAATATCGGAGCAAGCGACATACCATCCATATCCGAAAGCATATCAATACCAGCCAGTTCCAAAATTGTTGGCGCAAGATCTATGGTAAGCGCAAATTTATCTTCCTCTCCCCGCTTAACACCGGGACCCGATATAACCAAGGGCACTTTTTGTGATTCTTCATACGGCGCCATTTTCTGAATCAGTCTGTGGGATCCATTATTGTAGCCATTATCTGAAGTAAAGATAATATATGTATTTTCGAGTTCTCCTTTTTCATAAAGAGCTAAAATTACAGATGAGACCATCTCATCCACTGCATATAAAGACCCCATCCTATTCCGATAATCCCAAGTTGCGGTGTTTAAGAAAAGCGAACGTGCTGTCGCTGAATCTTCCAGCCAATCCGGTTTATCTGATAAGTCTTTTTCGTTATAGTTTAAACGCTTAGGCAAGAAAGCTCTCCGGAATGGATGATTCTTATGTCTTTCTGCCGGAGTGAGCGGATAATGAGGAGCCGTAGGCGCGAGGGAAAGAAAAAAGGGCATTTCATCATTACGCTCAAAACTACCTATAAACTCTTGGGCTTTTCTTGAGATCACATCAGTCATATAGTCCTGAGGTTCATTTCCATAACTCACAAGCGTACCATTTTCATTAAGCTTGTAATTATATCCGGTATACATAGCCCTCCCCACCCCTCCATACCACTCGCTCCATCCCCTTGGTATATGAGTAGGCTTGTCCTCAATTCCGTTTAAGTACTTGCCTATATGGGAAGTTGTATATCTTGCGTTCTGAAGATAAACAGCGACAGTTTTCTTCTCATTCCCTAATTCAAAAAATTTCTTCCACCCGCCGTTAGTCCCATCGTTATTAAAAACCCCTGTGTTATGCGAATATTTCCCGGTAAGAAGACTTGCCCGGGCCGGGCAGCAAAGCGGATTTGGGGAGAATGAATTTGTGAAAGTCATGCCGCGATCTTTAATCAAGCTTTTAGTAATCGGCATCGCTTCCCAGAAAGGAGTAGTCGTGTCATCCAGATCATCAAGGAGTATCAAAACAATATTCGGCTTTTCTATCCTATCGTTTTTTTGCACAAATCTAATATCAGAAATCTTAGGCGAATAAAAGGGCAATAAATCAGATATTAACCTGTTAAGAATGAATCCTGTTATGAGGGCAAGGATGATAATGAAGGTATCTCTGTTAAAAATCTGAGGCTTTCTCACCCTCTGAATAACTTTCTTCATGGCAGAATATATACTAGTGGACCGGAAGAGATTTCCTTCGACAAGCTCAGGACCTTGCTTCTCATCTCTTCTCTCCACTATCAATTCATATTTGCTTCACCCTGAGCGAGTGAAACGAGTCGAATGGGTGGACCGGAAGAGATTTGAACTCTCAACCCCCTCCATGCCATGGAGGTGCGCTACCATTGCGCCACCGGCCCAAGGATAATATTATACAACAGTTATATAATTTTAACTTAAGCGGACAGAGTCTCTTCTCTTAGTTTTTCTCCAAGCAGAATCTTAAGTAAAGACTGATAAGGCACATCGCGTTTATTTGCCAGTCTTTTTAACTGATCAATCATAGACTGAGGCAATCGAATACTGATCGTCTTCGTTGATGGCTTCAGCTCTGACAGATCAAATTCTACCGGCTTCCAATTATCTTGAAAATCCAGCGGGGAATGTGTAGACCAAAACT
>CAYMDS010000160.1:0-1731 GCA_964389405.1 uncultured Gammaproteobacteria bacterium | reverse complement strand
ATGTTCCGTCTCCACTCACAAAGGTAAGAAAGCGAGGGGGGAAGATGTCTTTAATAACGATATTTTTTAGTACTCCACTGGAAGTATTTGTAACAGAGACTTTAAATGTCGTAGCAGTATTTGATAAGTAGTGAGGATCATCCTTGCCAATATTCTCGACATAGTCATTCGCGTTAGCAGTATTTCCAAGAGTTGGAGCAGCGCCAGGCTTTAGTACCATTTTATTTATCACTAATCCGTCGCTATTTTTACAAAAGGTTCCACCATTATAGAGCGGTTGGCATGTCGGGGGAGTTGGAGCAGTCGCAGCGAGAGCAGGAGAGCTGATGAAAAGTAATCCTACGACCAAGATTGTGATAAAAGTTATAAGTCTCATAATAGTAGTTGTCGGGTGCAAGAATAGCACGGTAGCTATAAAATGTCAAAAATCAAAACGCTTGATTTGAGATTGTCTTCTTGACAAAAAAGATAGTCTATGGTGTAATACACCTGTCTTCAATTTCTGCAAGACGTGTTTCCTTTAAAATTTCACACTCTTTTTCACCCAATTTCATAGTTTGAATCAAGGAATATATGCCATATAAAAAATCTACAACGCAAGATGTTTCTGAGTTTGTCGGGCAGGCTCCAGCTAAGGCTGATGCTGTTCTAACTACTCCAGAAGAAGTCTCACCTAGTGAGGTTTCTCAACCTGCTCCTGTTATGGAACCTGCTTCGCAGTCACAAAATCATTCACAGAGTCAAAATGGGGATCAGCAGCAGCGCTATCAGCGTGATAACTATGCTGGATCAACTCATTATGCCCCACAGATCCAGAGTGTTCCAACCGAAAACGTCATAGGATTTTTGGATATGCAGCCTGAGGGTCATGGATTTTTACGTCCTAAGTTCATCCCATCCAATCGTGACATCTATATATCTCAGTCTCAAATTCGTCGTTTCATGTTACGAGGCGGGGATAAGGTAGAGGGAGTTGCACGACCACCTAAAGACTCAGAGCGGTACTATGGTCTTCTTAAAGTCGAAAAAGTCAATGATATCTCGCCAGAGGAATCCATGCGCAGGCCATGGTTTGATGACCTCACGCCTATCTATCCTAAGCAGCAGCTAACACTTGCTACGGGCAAGGCTCCGCTCTCGACCAGAATTCTCGATCTCGTAGCACCAATTGGCATGGGTCAACGAGGCATGATTGTGTCTCCGCCAAAGGCTGGAAAAACGACAATCATGAAAGAAATAGCAGCTGGTATCACCAAAAACTTCCCGGATGTTCACCTCATGGCAGCACTTATTGGTGAGCGACCCGAAGAGGTTACTGATTTGAGCATGTCTGTTCGTGGTGAGGTAATTGCATCGAATTTCGATGAGCCACCTGAAGCACAGACTCGAGTTGCTGAGATTACCTTAGAGCGTGCAAAAAGACTTGTTGAGATGGGCAAGGACGTGGTAATACTTCTGGATTCTATCACTCGTTTGGCTCGTGCCTATAACTTATCAGTAGCTCCATCAGGGAGAACACTTACCGGAGGATTTGATCCTGCAGCACTTTGGCCAGCGAAGCGATTTTTTGGCGCAGCTCGTAACTGTCAGGAGGGTGGGTCACTGACCATTATCGGAACAGCGCTCGTTGAGACAGGGTCACGACTTGATGATCTCGTTTATGAAGAGTTCAAGGGAACAGGTAACATGGAGCTGCATTTAGATCGAAGACTCGCAGAGCGTCGTGTCTAT
>CAYMDS010000159.1:0-1746 GCA_964389405.1 uncultured Gammaproteobacteria bacterium | reverse complement strand
AATAACTTCAGAGCGTCTCGATCAAATAAAAAAAGCAGTATTTGCAAAGCAGAAGAATATTGGAGATCTTTACGACCAAATAGCTCAGGTGCCGTTTTATAATTATTACAGGTCTCATGCCAGAGAAAATAGAAATAAAATAATTAAATCTCGGAAGATGGAATCAGTTCCAGTAATCCAAGAAGAGATTAGGAGGGTTTTAGGCAGCAGAATTGCTGAGACAGTAGCAAAACAGTTTAAAGATAATGATAGTATTTCGACAGTCCAACATCATGCACCGATAGGTCATCCTGACACGCTAAATGCAGTTTTAGAAAGCGCTCTGCCTTATTTTGGATCTAATAATCCTGAGCATCAAAATCTGCTTGTTTTTGCCTGTGCAGGAGTTTCATTTAATAATACCAAATTTCCTAAAGGTCACTTGTTTCATTCTTTAACAGATGGTCGTTTGGATACAAACCAGCTGACTTTTTTTGGTCACACTGTTAGTGCCAGACCTGTTATGCATCATCACGGGTATGATTATGAAGACATAGTTTCTATGAAGAATGCTTTGCAGCAGTATAAGAGGGATGGACTGGTGAACGATGAATACTTTATCAAAATTTCAGCACTTATAGATGAATTATACAGTCCGCCCCATCCTTTATCGGTTGATGATTATGTAGATCAGGTAACAATCACGAATTATTGGTTTTTTAAGAAACTATTTAAAAATTACAGAAAGAATGTTCCTAATTTAGTATTTATGTCTCAGGAAAAAGTGGCTTTGGCTCTGATAATGAAGCATCACATTGAAAGAGAAACACCAATATACAAAATGATGTTTGATGAGACTGTTTTGGACATGGTCGAAAAGTATTTTGACGGCATACAGGGTGCCTTCTCCAAAAAAGATGAGATCGGGACTTTTCTGTTTTGGGGATTTCCGAAGCATGGAAAATATAGAGTTCAACTATGGAGAAAAGGCAATTTTCTGGAAGATAAGGAGGGGTCTTTTAAAATAGAACTGACGCCCGAAAATATAAAAAGAGCAATATTAAATAAAGAACTTATACCTTCTGTAATGCTGAGTTTTGCGGTGCTGGCATGCTACTACGGTTTTTTCTTAGGTGGAGGACATATGCAAACAAAATACTTGACTCAGATGAAAGAGGCTTATGGCAAGATTGTTAGTGAAATAGGAGATCAGGAGAGTGTAGATGCTTTAGAGGGTCTAACAACAAATAATTTTGTTATACCAAGACCGACTATGGTTTATTTAAAGTCGGGTGATAAGAGGGTCCCTGCAACGGGGTTGGATATGTTGCTTTATTCAGATGGAGGAGAAAACTGGCAGAATATTATTGAGGCTACTAAAAGAATCACAATGGGTCAAATAATCGAAAGAATGCTGCCTGGACTATACAGGGAAGTAAGCGAAAATCCTGATCCCGAACTTTTGACTATAACAGAACGAGATATTGAAGTCTTTAATGGATTAGAGAAAGTATTATCCCCGATTATTCTATTGTGAGAATTGTCACATCTATATCCATGATTTTGTAAATATACTTAGAAGTATGGTGAATAATATTACAGCTGAAGAGGCTAATAACCTAATTTCTAAGATGGATGATCTGGTTGTTATTGATGTCAGGACTGCTCCTGAGGTGGAAAGAGGAAAAATAAAAGGAAGTGTTAATATCCCACTTAATATCTTTAATAATGAATTGGGAAGAATATCCAAAGATAAAAGTGTATTAG
>CAYMDS010000158.1:0-1749 GCA_964389405.1 uncultured Gammaproteobacteria bacterium | reverse complement strand
TACAAATAAAAGGATTCTACGCCAAATAAATCTTCCATATCTTTTTTACTGGCAAACATAGTATTGCCAATTTGAAAAACTATATAAAGAAGAATTAATAATATCCAGATATTTTCAGATGAAAAGTAACGTATAGATAAATAAATCGAGCCAAATAATATAAAATTACCAAATATAAAAGGCGCGATACCGATAAAAAAGCGTCTGATAGGATCGGTTTTCTCTACTTCCGCCTGACCCATTTTGACTTCACTTCCTACGATTTCAGGGATGAGATGAATTCTGCCCGTGCGCACGAAAAGGAGCTCAGCCATAAGTTGATGGGAAAATTCATGGATTATAGTTCCCGGGAGAAAGAGTATCGCCAGAAGGTAAACTGTGAGTTTTTTATGTTTAACAAAACGATGAAGAAAATAGCTTAAATTTTTAGTAAGGGAGCGTGAGAAGAAATAAAGTATAAGGATTTCAAAAATAAAAATGAGATAAAACATATGTTAATAATAGTTTATCATTTATCACTAGATTTAGGCTTAATAAAGTATGGTATGATAAATCAAGTCTTATGGCTAAGTATAAGAAGCAGTTTCAGCTAATGTGTGAGGAAAATAAGCTTCTTTTTGATGAATTTAAGAAGTATCATGACATGCTTGATTCTAACGATAAATCTGCGAAAGATAAGTTTAATGAATTAGGCCGGAAAGTCCTTCGTGTAGTGAGGCGTTATGAAAATGAGCTTTGTGCTAAATCAGAAAATAGCGGATTCGGTAGATATTCAGAAAACCTCTCGGATAAATTCTGGCAGGAAGTTAGAAATCATTTCCCCCAAATCACAAGAATTAACCATGAATAGCTAAGCCCTATAGTATTGAAATATAGGATATGATCTGCTACACTGCCTGGATATGCCAAGCATAGAAAGATTTGGTGGACGAATTAGTGAAGGCTTTAATGCTGCGAGGAGATTGGTTCGAAGAAGGCAGCTAGAAGAGGCTACAGCCAACCCTACGCCTATAGATCAAGTCGCTTCTCCGTTAAATGTCGCTGAACCTGATCAGCCACTTTTTGATGAGCCCGATAGTTTCGATTTCGATGAAGAATCCTCTATGGATAATGAACTTGAGCCAGAATCTAAAGATATTCCTAGAGAGACTCAAGTAATAAGAGCCTGGATTGAAAGAATGTATGTAGAGCATTTTAAATTAAAGGATTTAGATATTGATAAAGTGGCTGATGAGTATGACTTTGAAGCTGGGTGTGATTGTGAGAGTTGTGCTATAGCTAGAGCTGAGGCAATTCAAGCACAGGAAAATCGACTAGATCTTAAGAAATCAAACAAGGCTCTAGAAATTTATGCTGCAAGAGAAGCCCAATTAAGCTTGGTAAGAAAAAGATTACATGAGGCATTAGGTGAGGAGATATCAGAAAAACTTGATGCGGACTTTTTTTCTGAAGAAATATTGGAATATTTTAGTGAAGGGAGTCAGCAAAAAGCTAAATATTTAAGGACTATTCTAACCTATATGCCTTGGGATATTCTCTCTAAATTTAAAGATCTTTCTAGAAGTGAAGGTGATATATCACTGTTTTCTAAATATTTATTAGCATCCATCGAATCAGCAGCTAAAAAGGAAAATGCCGAGATCAGATTTGGTTTCTTGGTAGAAAGGGCATATGGGTCTATGGAGATGGAAAGATATGCCGGCACCGCAGGATTAAGGGCATATTCTATAGCAAAAAAATCAGGATTTA
>CAYMDS010000157.1:0-1750 GCA_964389405.1 uncultured Gammaproteobacteria bacterium | reverse complement strand
ACCCTTGTCTAATGTGCTACCAGTGATAGGAGTTGTCCATCCAGCACCGAAAGTCCAGTTTGTACCCGATGCCCCAGAAAAGGCTGGAACAGTTACTGAGCCAGTAGAAGCAAGGAAGTTTCCATTATTAACATAAGAAGCTCTGTATCTAATGGAGGAAGAACCTAAATCTATTGCATTATCTGAGCCTGCAACAAGAGAAGCATTAACAGCGACACCAGAAAGATTTGAAAGAGCTGTATTGGCACCAGGGGCAGGAATATCAGAAGTCATAGCAAACGTGCCATTTTTGCGAGGGAATTGATAAGTAAAATCACTACTATTATCAGGAACTAAATATGCTCCGAATCCGTTAGTGGGGTCGTAAATAATTACATTACCATCTGAACCCCCACTAGCAATTCCGCCAGAGAGACGTAGACTAACTCCATTACCACTACCAGAACCAGTTGCGTCTGAACCCTTGATTGTTGCGAAAGAATCCTCAACACCCAAAGACATGGTGTAAGTGCTGTAATCCCACTTAGCAGTGTCATCACCATAAAAACCACCAGCGCCATCGCTGACTTGGATATCATACAAATTACCGACAGAAGGTGTTGGCATAGATAAATTAGGTCCTGTTAATAGTCCTATTCCAAACATTGGATTTAATTAATTGCAAAAGCCAATAATAAATGCACTATGAGTCCCATCGGTAGTTTCAGTAGCAGTAATTTCAATATGAGTAGCTGGGGCACTAGGATCCATCCAGAAATAGACGTCACCATTGGCTGCAAGGGAGTGAGAAGCAGTGTGAGTATAATTCTGTTGGGTATTAGTATTAGCTACATTATCAATCAACATTGAATATGCTGTCATAGTAGGACTATCGCTCGCTAATTGTCCGAAACCAGCCTTAACTGTGAAAGCTGTTGAACCAGAACCATGATCAGCACGGCGACAGAGAATTGCTACACGATTAAAGTCTCCGATCCAAATTTTAGAGGAGGTAGTGGTTGCGGTTACAGAATCCAATGCGGTTATGATTTGAATATTTTGCATAATCTAATTTAAGTTAAAAAGTATAAGTATCTGCGGTTGTTCCAGCCGTTATAACCGGACTGCGAACCATACCGCCTTGATTTTTTAAGAATGCTTGGAGGATTTTACCTCTAGCATTTAAGGAGTATTGACTACTTGCTCCGCTCCCAGTCTTTATTAGGAGTGAAGTGTTTTGGCCCTCCCAACCTCCCCAATAATTGAAGAAGTTCATCTTATTTGTATCGACCAAACTATCTCTAATCCCTTTATAGAATCTGCGAAGATAATTTAATCGGTTCTCAAAACTCAAATTAGCATTAGTAGTTAAGGCATTCGGTAAATCTCCCCATTCACCCCACTGAGTTACTACACCCTTATTGGAGTAGATAGTATTCCAGTCAGAAATATAGTGAGAGACATCATTGTATAGAGTTCCTTGGTATTGTCCGTAATAGTCAGCTCCAGCAGCATTAGCATCGGTGAACAGAGAAGCTGGAATCCAGCCGCTAGCGAGTTCTGAATAGTTATTGTGGGACATATAGAGGAGTGACTTCCCTGCGGCTGTTGCAAAAGTATTTAAAATAGTATGGAACTTAGCATAAACATCTGCGTAGTTAGCTTGTGTACCACCAGAACAAAAGTAGTGCCCATCGAAAGCATGGGTTGTCCCTTCAGGGATTGGAGCAAAAATATCCCCGTCAACAACATGGCCAGTACCGACATTGGT
>CAYMDS010000156.1:0-1762 GCA_964389405.1 uncultured Gammaproteobacteria bacterium | reverse complement strand
CATTTGCCATTTGCCATAACACTCCAGTCAATTACTGCCAACTCCAAAGGCAGCTGTGATATTACAGAATATTTCATATCCACTAACGCCTTATTCAATAAAATCAATAATTCCTTCAACTCGCCAAGAGTCAATTCTGAATTCTGAATTCTGAATTCTGAATTCTGCTCAACTCCTGCCTTTACTAATAATAATCTATGAAGCGTAGCCGCAAGTTGGATCATAAATTGCTTAACGTCCGCCCCTTCATCCGTTATACCCTGCACGATCTGTAATCCCGCTTTCACATCACGTGTCTCCAAAATTTTTATCATACTTAATACTTTATGTTTTATAGTTGATACCTTATATTTTTTCTCAACGAGTTCCGCTGTTATATCTCCATCATTCATGGAAACCAACTCCTCAAGTGTCTTTACAGCATCCCTGAAACCGCCTCCCGCGAGTGCAGTAATCTGTTCTATCGCCTCATCAGTGATTTTTAATCCTTCTTTCTCGCTAATTCTTTTAAAAGCTCTTTTTATATCTTGAATTGACGCAGGAGTAAACTGTATATGGAAACACCGGGAAAGTATGGTATCCGGAACTTTATTAAGCTCAGTAGTGCAAAGAATAAACATAGCGTGTGTTGGTGGTTCCTCTAAAGTTTTCAAAAGCGCATTAAATGCTTCAGTGGTCAACATATGCACTTCATCTATGATATACACCTTTCTCGTGGCGGAAACGGGTGCCAATCTAATCTTTTCCCGAAGATCGCGGATCTCATCAATCCCACGATTTGAAGCAGCATCTATCTCAAGAATATCTAAATTAGTACCACTTGTTATAGATATACATTGCTCACATTCATTACATGGTTCGAATTGGTCGTTGGTCAACAGTCGTTGGTCGTTAGAATCTTCTTTCTGATTTTTGATTTTTGATTTTCCTTCACAATTGACTGCTTTCGCGAGAATTCTCGCTGCTGACGTCTTCCCAAGACCCTTAGGACCGGTAAACAGAAAAGCATGAGGTATATCAGGAAGCGCTAGTACAGAATACAAAGAGGATCTCACTGATTCACTATCAAGCTCGTTAATAGTCTGCGGGCGGTATTTAAGATAAAAAACCATAGGTTAATATACTACCAATAAACAAATATACAAATAAACAAATCAATATACAAATGAGGAAATTATATATTGTAGTACAGGTAAAATGGCTGAAATTGTTAATATAAAAGTAATCAGTATTAATTCAAAACGTTCTAAAGATCCTGCTTCATCTGGTCTTTTCATCCTCCGAGAAGGCAAAATCCCAAATAAATTAAATCCCCACCCTTTATACACTCCGTACCACATAATAAATACTGCAATAACCAAAATTAAGTATAAAACTATACCCAATACGTTTATCTGATTAAACATTTGTATATTATAATAAATCGCAAATCATGCTAAGGTTCAAAGTTTTAAATATTGAATTTTAAATTCTAAATTTCAATTGTGGTGTATTCCCAATAGGTGCTTCATAGAATGAGTCACTAGTTCATCCACTTTATCATCGACAAGCATCTCATCTCGGGCTGATTCCCTTATTACCTCAGGATATGAGATTACTATATCACCAAGTCTTGACGCATTATCGGGTGTTTTGATTACTTGCCCCTCACCCAGTGGAAACGATAAAACATTTGTAGTCTTATCAAGATTTCTATATTTTTTATTAATAGAACGCATCTTCCGATCACCCACTATTGCCACAGATACTTCAACTATGCGTG
>CAYMDS010000155.1:0-1762 GCA_964389405.1 uncultured Gammaproteobacteria bacterium | reverse complement strand
CTGTAGACGAGGCGGTCGAAAGGCCTACGGGAGTGCAAATCTCTCACTCAGCACACTTCGACAAGCTCAGTGTAAACTTAGCTTGACGGATCATAATCACATCGCCCGAATGGCTCAGTGGTAGAGCGAGATCTTGGTAAGATCTAGGCCGCGGGTCCGATTCCCGCTTCGGGCTCAATTAAAATCTGAAGATTCACTAGAAT
The DNA here is from genome assembly GCA_964389405.1 of uncultured Gammaproteobacteria bacterium. Taxonomy (GTDB): domain Bacteria; phylum Patescibacteriota; class Microgenomatia; order Levybacterales; family UBA12049; genus CAYMDS01. Next base: position 1,559 of record CAYMDS010000155.1, on the reverse strand, counting down.
TAATTCCTAAGTTCTTTCCTTATATTCAATACTAAACCAACAACTCAGTGCTCATATTCCAGCCCACCTCTAAATACTGTAAAATAATCCTGAGCATTAAAAACACAATTTTAGGCTATACTCTGTAGCTTATGATTACACAAGAGGAAATAATACCTATAGACACAAAAAGTAAAGTAAATGGAGCCATGCAGGACGAAGCTCCGCTAGCCCCTACGCGCGGCAAGGAGCAAGACATAAAGGAAAATCCCCTAACAGTCGCCGAGGATTTTAGATCCGCTTACTTCTATGATACCCATAATGATCCGAATCCGGAAACAGCTATTCGGACAGGTGTTATGAACCTAATCACATCATATGACTGGATCGGACTATCGGCATTCGCCCACGATCATGCCTTAAACCCTGCCGAAGAATCATTTTTGGTTAAAAAACTCCGCCAGACAATGCAAGATAAGGACTATAGAGCGCTTATGGGCATCGCCCGATATATCCTAGCATCAACCAGTGAATTAACACCCGGAGACCAAAGTAAATATCTCCCTAAAACCCTTCACAGATCTATTGCTATTATTCTAGACGCTTTACAGACAAGCCTAAGGAGCAATACAGGTTTTGAAAATAAACTAAATAATAAACTTAATCTGCGAAACTCGGAAATATCTGAATCTTTTTATGAAACTATCCCCTCTATCTTATTATATGACTTCAAGCTGGCTGCGCGCTCAAATACTCATAGAAGAACTTACCCTTCTGACCCTAAACTTACCGGTTATAAATCCGAGACCGTTCCTGCATTATTGAATAGATATGGAATGGACATATCCTCTCTTAGGGCATCATTGGCAGATAAATACCGCCTGTCAATCCAGGAAGGTGGACCTGATCAAGCAGAAACAATGAAGGCTTTAGCAATTATAAGCCCAGATACGTTAATAGATATGTATCTTACGGAAAGTTTTCCAGAGGAAACACGCCATGAAATATTAGATATCTGTGCCGATATGGATCCGGAGCTACTCGTAAAGATGTGTGAAGATGGATTACTAACTTATTCCGCCTTATGGGATAGAGCCAGAAGTATTGCCTCACGCCACCCTGCCTTCACAATAGCACATATTGACGCCTTAGCTGACACATCTGATCGGATTTCGGAAATCACCTTATCATGTTTAAAGTACGGTAATTTAGATGAAATTTTTCAGGAACTTGGAAGGACAGGCATGTCACTACAGCTCAACGAGAAGGATAGCGAAGAAGCAGAAAAAGCACTTCAAGATAGATTAAATGAGGAATACGAAACACTAAAAAGTCCAATAGATAGATGGAGATACATTCATCGCTTCGAAGGTTATCCATTTATAAGCCAACGTACTATTTTAGGCAGAATCCAGGAGAGATTATATGCTGAAATTTATGACGCATTAAGCCCTAAAATAAGAGAATTAGAAACTGAGTTTCTTAAAGATAGAGCAGATGATGATTTAGATTATTTACTTGATTTAGCAATCAAGACGAGGACAGTAATGTTCAGAACAAATAACCCAAATCTTGAAGAG
>CAYMDS010000154.1:0-1782 GCA_964389405.1 uncultured Gammaproteobacteria bacterium | reverse complement strand
CCATCACTTAACTATTCTAAACAGGAAAAATGGGGTTTTCAAGATGTGAGCTGGTAACCGTACTTCGCTCGAACCTAAGAATGCTTCTCACATCTGATATCGTACTTCAGCTTCAAGTTCTTAAAGAGCATATAGGTATCAAATCCTTTATGTCTTTAGGATAGATTTCCTCAGGTGAACTGACTTATTTTAACATCTTCTCAATCAATTTTATAAAAGCATCCTGCAACTTGCTCACACTCAAAACGAAAAACCACAGGATCATGGGACCTAATCCACTAATTAAAATCAACCCAATTATTAATAAAACAATTTCACCAGTATTTATGGTAAATCTCGGTGAGTAATAGCTAATGAACTTTCTATATAAGGGATATAAACAAGTCGCCCCAGCAACTCCACATACTATATGGATCCATATAGTATGGATCTTTTCATGTAAGTTTTTATGCTTGGCCGAATTATGATATATGTCATTGTTAAAAATTCCGTGATAAATACCAGATACAAAACCAACAATTATAAATAAAATAACGGCATAAGAATTAAAATTGTGAAGTACCATGGTCTAATTTTACAACTTAATCTTCTCGAAGGATATCTTGATATAATAGGTGAAGATGTAACTATGGTTAATAACTTAATTGCAACAGTGAGCTCTACTTTAACAACGCCCACTCTAACAAATGGACTATCTGGTTTTATAGGGGTGATTGCTTCGGCTTTTTTTGGTGGCCTTTTTGCCGCGGCATGGTCAAATCATTTTGAAGCAAAAAGAAGAATACATGATAAGAGACATGATAAATATTACGAGCATCAGAACACCATTGTTCAAATAGAACAAGAATTAATCCCACTTAGAGTGAATATTTCTCGAGATTTAGCATCTATAACAGATGCAATTGAAAATACTAACGATCAAAACATCCGATTCATATTAAGGTTTTATAAACTGCTATTAACTACCGGACTGGGATTAAAGCTTCTAAGTCTAGATTTAATAAACAAGTATGCTGAACTCTATTCTGCAATAGAGAGTTTTAATTCAGATATTGATTATGTATCAGGAATGATCTCCTCAATCAGAGACGATGAAAAAGAAGGTAAAATTGACCAATCCAAAGTTGACTCATATAGAATATTTTTACCTCAACTAAGAGATGGCGCTGAACAAATCGACCAAAAATCGTTGGAGCTTTTGGCAATGGGTAAATTAGCAATCGGAAAAGACGATAGGAAAATAAAAGAGAAATATATAAAGGATGGAGAAGAGATCAAATACTCATTCGGTAAAAAATCATTGGCTCAAAAATATAAATCAATTAAAAACGAAGAAGATGGTTCCCTTCACAAAGATGAAAAACAGCCCAAATTCGTGGCTCCATACCTAGACTTAAAGAGAGTTCTTATTACTAGGCAGCCTACTCAATAATGTTTTTTTCTTCTCGATAGTCTTTTTAATCATAGTTTCAAATAAAGAAACTAAAGCGTAACCTTGTTCAAAAGCTTGCTCATCAGTTAATACAACTCCGTGCTCTTTCAGAGCAAGTCTCTTGAACTCGTCAAGTTCTTCTTTGGTAAATATTGAACTATCTTTGATAGGTTCTATTCTCTTTACGGTCATATATATTTCCAGGCTGGGGAATTTTACCAGAAATTCTTGCTCGGACTCAAGAAAAGATTGATTTATTGGGGAGAAATAAAAAAACCGAACATATGTCCGGTAATGAGCGGGATACGGGAGTCGAACCCGTTTTTGCTGCTTGGAAAGCAGCTGTTGAG
>CAYMDS010000153.1:0-1843 GCA_964389405.1 uncultured Gammaproteobacteria bacterium | reverse complement strand
TTATTTCTTCAAATTCGCCGGAGAGATGGAGATAGTATAATTTCGTATTTACAGATGGGTATCTTTTTTGTATTTCTTTTCCGGCTTTCTTCAAATCTTCACTATGTCTTTCAGGAGTACTCTCTGTTCCATATGCGCCGCATTCCTCATGATGAATAAGCACTACTTCTTTTATTTCATGGAGTCTTACAGATATCCCGATTTGCTCAATAATAATCTCCAAATTCTTCGTGCTGCCGGCGTATCCTACCAAATCAAAGGTTTTATTTGCTAAATTTTTATCAGTCCAATCTCGAATATATTTTTGGAATCTAAAATCTATACAGCAGACTATTATCGCGTCACAAACATGCTTAGACATTTATTAGTAATTATAATACTTGTTATAGTTAGATGCAACGAATGTACAGTTTTTAGCTTAATATTTATTGTCCAAACCCTGATGATAGTTCTCTGATAAAGAGGTTGTAATCGGTAGAGTCAATTATGCCGTTATCTGTAAGATCAGCGTATTTTCTCTCGGAGTGGGTAACACATGCCTTTTTATGGTAAAGAGAGTCAGTATCGACTATAGGTAAAGGGTCTATAGCCCCGTAACCGCAGTCAAATAATATATTATAGTCGAGAACATTTATTACATTATCTCCATTGATGTCTCCTGTTATAAGCTCAGTAACTTCCATAATATTTTTTTTACCGGGCTCAACCGTCATAAATCCAGGCATCAGCTTTCTAAGATAGGGCTCTGTCTTTACTTTCAGTATATAGTCTCCTTTAGGTAGAGGATCATTCAGGACATAATGACTATCAAAGGTTCCTTCATTTGAATTGTAGAAAGCTGTAATTAATTTAGTGGCGACAAGCTGATTGTCTTCATTTACCAGTTGGACATTTAGGGTTCTTTCTTGATTTATAGGAATTTTATTGCTGAATTCTCCATCCGGGTTTTTTGTGTCTCCAGCAGATCCTATTCCATGAAATAGCAGACTTAATGTTAAGGTGGTTTTAGTAGGATCAGGAGTGCCGGATGGAGGAGTGGGACTCGCTACAGGCGGAGTATTCGTTATAGGAGGTGTAGGAGTATAAATCGGCGGGGTGCTAGTAGCTAAGTTGGTTCCTATTTGTATATAGGCAGGTATAGTAGTGCCTAATACATTATCAGTAGCTGAGTTGTTTGCATCGATTGATAGTATTTGAGACATTTCGCCAAAAGTTATTTGAGTAACTTCATTTGTAGCGGCTGACGCAGTAAACGTGATGCTCGCTACTTGGGATATTGATGTAATTGTTTTTGTCGGATCGCTACCCACGCTTACTGATGCTGCGACTTTACCAGAGGATAAGACAGGGCCTTCAAGTGTGGCTGGAAAAGCAGATGTGTTTATCTGTACAGCACTTGGACCACTTATTGACAGCTTAGATGAGTCATACTCTATATCAAAGCGTATAAATGACACCATTGCGCTTCCTGGATCTACCATAAGATTTAAAGTAATAGTGTCATTAATATTTTTTTGTATAGGAGTGGATGAGCTGGTAGAGGGAGTGAAATATAAGCGGGCATTTCCTGAAGCTTCCTGTCTTGTGTTGGTAGGAGTATTTAGTAATCTAGCAATTATTAAGAGAAAAAAAGCAAGCAATAAAAGAACTAATAATGGATAGTTTTTTTTATTAAATATTTTATTTTTTGACTTTTTCATTTTATTGAACTTTCATGTTACTTGGATTATTTACCGGTGGGAGACTTATATTTGCTGAAGAGGATGAAGAGAAAACCAGGAGAGCATTTCTAGTAGTATTTAAAACTGAGCCCTCCGTACCTATCTGGCTGACTAGGCTTTTT
>CAYMDS010000152.1:0-1849 GCA_964389405.1 uncultured Gammaproteobacteria bacterium | reverse complement strand
TATATTTTACTTCTACGTATTGGCCTGATTTCACACCTTTGGAATTTGATAAGGCGTTGGAGGATTACGCAAGCAGGAACCGCCGATTCGGTAAATAATTATTAAAATTCCACTAAAACGTAAGGTGTTTTAGGTGTGTGTTTTTGTATTAAAGGATATGCAGTATTATAGACAGGTATTCCTTTTTCTGTTTTACCCTTTGGATAACCGAAATGAGAATGTCCATGAAAAACCGCTGATAATGGATACCTATCTATGACTTCTTCTAGTCTTGTAGATCCTAGAAAAGCATATAATTCTTTAAGTTCTCCGTGAAGCGTTTCTCTAATTGGTGAGAAGTGAAGTAGCACGAACATATTTGATAGATCTGCTGTTCGCATCAGGCGGTTAATTCCGTTTTCAAGCTGCTGTACTTCGTCTGAGACTGCATCATAAAATGCTTTCTGCTCAGGCTCACCGAACCGTCCCCATATACTTGGTCTGAAGCCACCACCAAATCCCTTTGCACCTGTGAAGCCAAATTTTACTCCTTCTTTTTCATAAATATAGTCGGTTCCATAAAGAACTACTATTCCACTTTTTTGGAGAAGTTGTGTGATATCAGATTGTTTATCGTTTTCGTAGTCATGATTCCCTAAAACTGCAATTTTAGGAATTGTTGCCGATTGTAGTTCCTTTACAAGAACTTCAGCTTCAGTGACAAGTCCTAAATCTGTAAGGTCTCCACATAGAAGTAATACATCTGCGTTTTTACTTATCTCTTCAAAAAGTGATTGATATGTCCCTCTTGACGTTTCTTTAACATGAAGATCACCGAGGGCTGCAATCCGTAGTTTAGTGTTTTCATTATTTGTCATAAATATATCTCCCAAATTAATTTAAGGAAGTTTTAGGATATAAGAATTAAAATTCAAGCTTGATGTGATTTAAGCTGATATTCTTGAATCTTGTTTCTTGAATCCTGCATTTATTCCAACTCCGTTATGGGCTTAAATCCCCATAATGATACTCCTACCTGATAATCAGTTGATAAAAGTAATCCACGGGTGATTTTTTCTTCTGTAGGTGGGATTGATATCCTATCTTCTAATTTCAAGACCAGCCGTTCAATTACCCAATTTGGGATCACTTTTCGCTCTGATGGATATACGAAAAGAAATTGCAGGATATGACCCATTAGTAATTCCCAATGTGGATTCATTTTTAAAAGTAATTCTTCCCAGTCAAGATTTTTCCCTTGTTTGAGGATAAGATGAACTACGTCTCCGCTGTCATCTCTGTGTCTATTTTGTACATAACATTTTGATCTGATCATATCCTCTACGGGTTCAAGAAGTACTTTATGACCAAGAACAATACCTGTTTTTGCACGCTTCACCCAGGCACTTTCTACTCTATATAATCCATTCCTTTCGCCAAAAATTAGATCGGTATAGTAACCTTTATCATCATAAACTTTTGCCAGCCATTGAAGTTCAATTTCTGTAAGCTCAGGTCTGTAACCTGATTCCGTTAATGTTTTAAGTACTTTAGGGTGGGATTCGAAAGGTATTTTAATATCTATATCGCCGGTAGGACGTTTAATTCCCGTATATTCATTAAAGGCGAATGTTCCACCCACCATAAATTCAATTTTCTTTTTTATAAGAACGCTGATTAGCTTGTCGTAAAATTTCTCAGCTTCGATTTTTTTCTTACCAAAAAGTGCTAAAGACATATAACTCATCAGCTTATTGAATGTTAGTGATGAAGCGATGTGAATTACGTAAGAGAAGGGAAATATTTATCAGATATATTCTTACGGTATTTTAACAAATAGTAAGTATAGTTATATCAAGGTAAACTTCTG
>CAYMDS010000151.1:0-1856 GCA_964389405.1 uncultured Gammaproteobacteria bacterium | reverse complement strand
CTATTGCATTGGGTGTTCCATAGTTTCTCAGAAGGGAAAAACTGTCCGTTGCTAATCCGATCTTCCGTTTCGAAGGATCGGTTTCCATCTCAATGGTATAGACTCGTACTCCTAGCGAAGATTCACCTACGGTGTGAATTGATTTCACTCCCGGAAAGGATCTGGGGATATCAACTTTTCTGACATCCCGAGAAAATCCAGGTAAAAATTGTTCTACCCAATCATTAAATGTTTGATTGTTGAATCTTTCATTTAAATTCATACACGTAATTCTTCAGAAAGAACGATTAATTCAGATAGTCCTTCCAGCTGATCGACTCGTTTCAAACTAGTGGTAATAGTCTGCTTGGAAACTATCTCTTGAAGTTCTTTATATGCCTCCTCGTGACTATCAAGTGATATTCTACTAATCTGCTTATACTGGCCTTCGCTTAAATCGTCATATTCTTTTATGACTTTCACAAGGTCTAATGAATAGTCTTTTGCAGGCGGATAATTATCAATCAATATTTGTAATACCTGAAGTGCTTTTGCTCTATTTCCTGAAACCTTAGGTAGTTTATTTTTCTCAAATAATTTATTTCTTATCAATAAGAATAGCTCGTTGTAGGATTCATCCGGCAGACTCCCGGTTTCATCTTGCTTTGCAGTAAACAAAGGTAAAACTTGTTCCGCTGCCACGATTTGGGGTTCTAGGTCTTCAGTCAATTTAATTGCAAATACAGCATGTGTTCCTTTCTTCCCAAAAGCTATTCCTCCTGACAATTTCTGGTTCTTACGCATGACACGGCTTCGAGGTTTGATGTGTAACGCATCTTCAATAGCATTATCTGGTGTCTGGTCATATACTTCTCGGTGAACTGCATCCCAAGATTCAAATTCAATTTCGCTATTGGCTTTGAGATATTCGTCCTTAAAGAAGCTTCTGAGTTCTTCGTCTCCCGTTAATGTTCTTGTATCGCTTCCTACAACTTGATTAATGAGCGTCATCTTTAGCGTACTAATTCGTTTAATCCTTGTCTCATCTTCTCCAATTGCAGTTGGAAAGAAGTTATAAACGTAAATTTCATCAAAAACTTTTTTGTTAATCCTGTTTATGCGGCCAATACGTTGGATGACTCTGGTCGGATTAAATGGTATATCGTAGTTAAAAATAACCCCGGCCCGATGTAAATTGTAGCCCTCGCTCAAAGCGTCAGTAGCAACTAAAACGTCATAGTCATTTAGTTGTAAATTCGGTTTAATACCTGCATCGAAATTAGCACGTAATAATTCTCGATTAGCGCGAGAGGCATCTTTTGCAGTATATTTAAAGATCTTATCTATTCCGGCTGCTTTTAATTTTTTCCCTAAATATTCAACAGTGTCTGCATACGCAGAAAAAATAACAATTTTTCTATGAGGATTTTCGTCCAACGAGCGTTTTATCGAATCTACTAGACAATCAAGTTTCGGGTCGAATTCAGCAATTTGATCACCTGATTCAAACCAGTTATGTTTAATCTGCTCCAATAATTTTGTATCTAATTCCACATCTCTTATAAAGTCTGGTTTTAACCATTCTTTTTCTACAAAAAGCAACTTATATTTTGATTCCGTGTCATTATTAAATTGCTCATTAAATTCCTCTTCGACATCATCTCCAGCATCAGATATAAATGTATCAGGGTCAGGGATTCTTCCTTTCTTTAAAATTGGTACTTTTCCTTGTTCTTTAAACCAACGAGTAATCATCTGGTTAGAATCAATCATGTTCTGCAAAGTTATCCGAAAAGCTTCTTTCGAACTCTCAAACCTCATTACTAAAAGACGCTTCATAAAATCTGCCAAGTTTGTTTGTGCTGTTTGAAGATCTA
>CAYMDS010000150.1:0-1902 GCA_964389405.1 uncultured Gammaproteobacteria bacterium | reverse complement strand
TCGTGATAATCAGTATCCTTCTCAAAGTCAATCCTTTCGAGATGGGAATACTTGGAATCATGATACTGCTTGTAATGGTTACAGAGATGATTAATACCGCAATTGAGCGAATGGTAGATCTTATCATTAAAGAACATAGAGAAGACGCAAAAATAGCAAAAGATGTGGCAGCAGGAATGGTATTCCTCACGGCAACCGGCTCTCTGATAGTTGGCTTTCTAATCTTCCTCCCACACGTTCTTAAAATCCTAAGAAATTTTAAATAATGAATATCGCTGTAGATCTTGATGATGTGACAGTCGCTATAATGGATGGGCTGTTAAGCTACCATAATAATAAATATAGTACAAACTTTCGAATAGAAAACCATACGGTATGGGACCTTGATAAGGTTTGGGATTGTACGCCCCAGGAGGCTATGAAAAGAGTTTATGATTTTTATCATTCAAGTTTTATGGAGCTGCTTCTTCCGATTGACGGAGCAATCCCGGGAATTAAGAAACTTTCCAAAAAACATCAACTCAGCTTCGTCACGTCCAGACCCGATTTTCTAGAAGTTAAAACGAAAAGATGGCTTAAGCATTACCTCCCCAAACTAAATATACCTTTGTATTTCACAAATCAATATACTCCTGACCATGAATCTAAATTGAAAAAATCCGATATCTGTAAAAGATTAAATATAAGTTTGATCATTGAAGACGCACCTGTAAATGCAGTAGATTGTGTGTCAAATAATATTCAAGTTCTCTTATACGACAGGCCTTGGAATACTGAAATCGAAAATTCCAAATTAATAACCAGAGTAGATAGCTGGAAAGATGTGCTAGAGATACTTAATTAATTGTTATCACAATAATAATTGATAGCATCTCTTAACCACACCGCCAAACCCGGACGGAATTTATTATAATATTTCGCAAATCTAGGATCTGATACGTACATCTCGCCTAGATTTCTATACATCTCAATCGAACAATCATAGAAATATTCAATCCCCTGATGGTGTTGTTTTATTAATTCTTGGACTTCTCTGCTATTAATTTCTTTATCCATGGCGTCAGCCAGCTTTTTAGTGAATTCTTCGCCTTCTTTTTTAATTCTTTCATAATCTTTTTTCGTCCACCCCTTTACTTTTCTCATAGATTGTTTATAAGCGTCAGTATTTCCCCATCTAACTTTTGCCTCTTTCATGTTTTTCACTAACTCTTCATCTCCAAATGCCGCAAACAAATCATCTGTATTCATACTTTCACCTCCAATCTTTTGTAAATCAGAATTTATAGCTTTATCGATCGTGATTAATAATTTATCTATCCTTTCTCTTTTAAGTTTTAAGAGGCTCCTCTGCTGTCTTAATACTTCAACTCTGTTAAAATGTGGTGAGCTGAGAATTTTTTTTATATCTTCAAGCGGAAATTCAAGCTCGCGAAAGAATAATATTTGCTGAAGTTTAATTAACTCTTTATCTTCATAATATCTATATCCATTATTTTTAATAAAAGAAGGTTTAAGTAATCCAATCTCATCATAATAATGAAGAGTCCGCACGCTTACCCCTGCCAGCTTTGCTAATTTATTAATGGTGTACCCCATGGAACCGATTATAAACTATTACGTTACGTCAAAGTCAAGAGATGCTATAATCAAACCATGAAACTTGTAATTCCAAATATTAAATACGAGAAATCGTACTTACAAGCCTTAAAAGAAGCGAAAGATGAAACACAGGCTACGTCTCTTGCCCTTCCTAAAGAAAATCAATCATTTTCAGACTTTGTAAATATACTTCTCAGTCAGTCAAAAGGAGAGAACTTGCCGAAAGGTTATGTGCCTGCAACGACATTTTGGCTTATAGATAACGACGAATTCATAGGAAGAGTACAAATTAGACATAGTCTT
>CAYMDS010000149.1:0-1916 GCA_964389405.1 uncultured Gammaproteobacteria bacterium | reverse complement strand
TGGGGTGCCATCTTATTTCGAGGCCTTAATAATAAAGTCGATAGTAATTCAAGAACGATAAATATATCCTCTGCGCTGGCGGACGAACATCTATATTATCATGAAGAGAATAAAAGATCGGATGGTAATATAGGTACTGAAGTTGGACTACAAGTATATCGAAAAGATGGTAATGTATACTATAACCATAAAATACCCAGACGAGATGGAACAACTGGCTACGCAAAATACGTATATAGAAGAGATAGGGGAATATTTAAAATATCACCTACTGACGATGAAACAGCTCTTGATGTTGGATCAATTGAGATGAGTGACGCGGCTGAATTTATTTCTGAAACCCTTAGAAACGCTATTGATCAGGCTTATGAAATTGCAAGTAAAAATTAACCTGGCTAATTTTTGCTACTTGATTGATTATTGACCCTTAACCTTCCGTAGTATGGACATTTTTTGTAGGATTATAAACGGTGAGTTGTCAGTGCATAAGATTTACGAGGATGATGTCAGTTTAGCTTTTTTGGATACCGCTCCATCTTCTTCTGGACATACTTTGGTGATTCATAAAAAACATGGAAATAATATCCAGGAATATGATGCTTTAGATCTGCAGCAGCTTATGGAGACCGTGAAGACAGTATCTTTAAAAATTGAAAAAGCCCTAAATCCTGACTCGATTACGATTGGTATTAACCATAAAGAAAAAAAGGGGGTTCCTCATCTTCATATACATTTGATACCCAGATGGGAGAATGATGGGGGTCATGCCCTGCAGGGAGTAGTTAATAATAAGCCCCAAGAGGAATTGCAGGAACTTGCCCGAAAAATAAATGGAGACTTAGGAAAGTGATTAGTGTTTTAAGGAAATATTCTAATTTCTCCTTGTAATCTTTTAAGCAATTCAGCAGGTTCCCGCATGTCTATACTTCTTGGTGGTTTTGCAGTGGTAACATATCTTTCCAGAACATCCATAAATTGCGGCTCGTTACGGGTAACAAGCCACCTGATAAATTGTGTTCCTTTATTCTCAGCTTCCAGAGGTTGTGATGTAGGAGGGGTATCTAGTAATAACTTCGCGCCATATACTAATGCATCTCGAATGTTTTCTTCTCTATCTCCGTATTCTTCATCTTCAAGACGATCAAAGGTGTTTGATAGATCTTCAAATACAGTTGTCATCTCTTCGTTTTTTACTAGGACATCTTTTACAGATGGGCGGAGTCTTTCTATAGCTGAATAAAGCATAACACTGGCAATAACATCTCTCGGTGTAGGTTCGGCAGGAGCAATCTTAACTGCCTCGGCAGAAGGGCGTGGGGGAGAAAACCTGAAAAGTCGCCAATCTTCTACTTTTGGCAATTCTTTATCTATTACCGGCATATATCGTTTGGAGAAGGTATTACTCAGCCTGAGTATAGATGTAGAATTTTTAAAATACAAGTAAGGCCTATGTAAGAATAATTTTGGCAAGACGAGATTGCGCGGAGATGAATTTTGGAGTAAAATAGACACTCAATAGGTTCAGAGGTTCAGAGTTATAAACTTTGTATCTTTGCACCTCCCGAAGGGGGTGTTTTTTATGGTTTTTGTGAAGAAAAATCCTGGACAGTCGGACGATCAGATCATCAAGCAATTCATGCGTAAAGTGACTGATGCGAACATAGTTCAAGAGTATAAAGATAGACGTTTTCATCTGAATAAACAGGAAAAAAAGAAATTAGCTGAACAGCATCTACGAAGGCTAAAAAGGCGGAGTACTACATAAATACCGCTAATTATTTCCTAATTTATGAGCAACGTGAAGGTTCTTCTCTATGTTGAGAGCAGGTATAAGGTGAATAGAAAACGTATTAAAAAGACTATTGATGAATTATTTACAGCTAACTCTGTGTCAAGCATATTTGAATTATCTGTGG
>CAYMDS010000148.1:0-1922 GCA_964389405.1 uncultured Gammaproteobacteria bacterium | reverse complement strand
ATTCGATCGAAATAGTTTGCATTCTTCGAATTTGGAGTTGAAAGCTGAATTGAATACACATACTGATCTTTAGCGATCCATACTGTGGGAACTGCAGATCCCTTTTGTCCACTAAGGCCTTTCATTGCAGCCACTCCATCAATAGTTACATTCTCAGAATTACTCTTCCCAAATTCTTTTTCCCAGACTTTTGGGTAATCCTCAAGTAGCATTTTTCCTTTGTTGCCCACCCTCACAACAATCTGAAAATCAGCGTCAGAACTTGCTCTTCCTGGTTTCTCTTCGAAGTTTTGAACAAGCAATCTATCTTCTACTTGTTGTATCCCGTCGTATATGACTAATCCTTGAGGATAGGTAAAAGAAAAATTAAATTTTTCATTTACATAACTTTGCCAGGTGGCAGTAGGGTCAATTGAGGGTTGAGGGGTGAGAGGTGAAGTGGGGGTAGGAGAAGAGGCAAGTTGAGTGCGAAGGGAGCGGGACTGGAGGTAGAAGTAGCCAGCGACAGCGGCAAAAATTAGGATAGAAACAGAAAGAAGGATCAGAACTAGTAGAGATTTTTTAGGTTGTGGAGAGGGATCTAGAGAGACTATTGTAGGGTTTGGTTGTTTGGGAGTAGATAGTTGAGAAAGGATATCTGGAGTTTCCATAGTTGGTTCTGCCTATAACTTGATATTTGCTTGGCGAATGATGCTGGTAAGTGTTTTTCTTTTTAGTTCTTTGTTGTGCATAGGGATGGTGGCACGTAGATGACTTTGTGGATTAAATAAATGAAGATGACTACCAACCTGCCGGATTTCTTCGAAACCATTTTTCTTTAAGATTTTGACCAATTCTTTGGGTTTGAGGACGGGCAGTTTGGGCATAAGTTAAATATAGGCGACACCCCTACTATCATAGCTAACGTCAATTGGTGTACTAAATGACGTGTCATCAGTCTCAGGAATTGGTTCTTTCGCATCGCGTAAAACGAGGAGGTAACCATTAATTGCGTCTTTGGTGTTTTTCATTGCTTGTTCATACGTATCACCCTCGGTAACTAGACCTGGTAATTTGGGAACAGTTACAGAAAAACCACCTTCTTCACAGGGATCAAAAATTGCTTGATAGCGTAAGATTTGAGTTGTTTTAGTGTTAGTCATATCTTGATTATAGCATTCTAGCTAGTACGCTTTCATATACTGTTTGTAATTGTTGATATCGACTTTAACTGTAGCCGCCTTACCTTCGACTATTTCGCGGGCGACGCGGCGTGTCAGTGCAGCCAGGGTGCGCTGCAAGGTGCGGATACCTGCGTCGTAACCGAGTGGGCGGGCGACCACGGGCCAGACAGCTTCATCAATTATTAACTGTGTGGGGAGGAGTCCGGAATCTTTGAGGGCTTTGGGTAGCAGATACTCGCGGGAGATATGGATCTTTTCCTCGTCGGTGTAAGATGGCATCTGGATGAGCTCTAGACGGTCTAGTACTGCGGTAGCAACATTGGTCGTATTGTTGGCGGTTGCGATAAATAGAACTTGTGATAAGTCTAGTGGGAAATCTAGGTAGTGGTCGAGGAAGCGGTTATTCTGGGTGGGATCTAGGAGCTCGACTAAAACACCCATAATGTCAGCACGTTCTTCTGCACCTACACGATCGATTTCGTCTAAGAGAATGATCGGGTTCATGCTGCCTGCATCACGGAGTGCCTTAACAATATGACCTGGCTCAGCCTCGGCAAATAACCGAGACTTACCACGAAGATCCTGCGCGCTACCTAGACCACCAAACGGGATACGAGCAAATTTGCGCCCCAAGGTCTCGGCAAGGCTGTAGGCGAAGGTGGTTTTGCCGGTACCGACCAAGCCGACCAAGAAGATGGCGGGGGCACGCACTACCTTTTCGCCACCCTGATCCATCCTGAGCTTGATGGTGGCTAAGTA
>CAYMDS010000147.1:0-1932 GCA_964389405.1 uncultured Gammaproteobacteria bacterium | reverse complement strand
AGAGCCGAGATGGGAAAGCGCGCATGGAATCATGTAAAAGATAATTTCTCATGGGACAACCATATAAATATCCTCGAACAATCTTTATATAATGCCTTAGTTTAATCTTTTCGAGGAATCGTACATTTAGTATTGAATTAAATAATATTATAGATTTTGATTATCTAATGACCAGTATACATGTATACTGGTCAAATATATGCCTAGAGCATCCAAGAGACAAGTCAAATCAGAGCTGTTAGAGGAGATGCGTGATAATTTTGCATTCCTCATTTCATCATTGAGTACATCATCTGATATTCAAAATTTCTTTACTGTTTTTTTAACAGAAGAAGAAAAAATAATGCTGACAAAGAGATTGATGCTTCATCTTATGCTTAAAAGCGGTTATGAGATTTCAGAAATGTGCGCTTTAATAGGAGTGAGTCGTGAGACTATCAGAACACATAAAAATGTTTGGACGACAAGCGATGTTAAGTATAAGAATCTTATCGCTAAGATAGCAGAGAGAAGAAAGACTAA
Organism: uncultured Gammaproteobacteria bacterium; assembly: GCA_964389405.1. Lineage (GTDB taxonomy): Bacteria > Patescibacteriota > Microgenomatia > Levybacterales > UBA12049 > CAYMDS01. The sequence goes on along the minus strand of CAYMDS010000147.1, from coordinate 1,410 downwards.
AGAATTCTGGAAGAAAGTGGAAAAAAGCTTAAAGCCTTTAGAATATGCTCTTAGTGCAAAAACGAATATGAAATCAAGAGCTAAATTATTTGATTATTTATCCGAATAACGCCAAGTATACATATATACTTGGCATAATAAATACGGGGGCTATTTTAGATAATATTTTATTATATAGTTAGTTATTGTCTTCATCTTATAGACTTCGGTTGCTTATTTCTTCTTTAAAGTTTAGGAAAATGTTATTCCTTTTAAAGTAAATCAAGGTAATTACTATATGATGCGAAAGTGCATAACTGATTTAATCTAGACCAGTATACATGTATACTGGTCAAGATGAGCTTGGGATATGGTTACGGAGTAAAAAAAAATTGCTGAATAGGTTTTTGGTACTTAATAGATATTAATGTAGGAATATTTTGTTAAGCTTTTTGAATAAATGCTACTGCCTTTTGAAAATATTTTTTAGGTCTAAATGGTTTTGCTCTGAAGGCTGTAGGGTATGGTATTTCAATTACGAAGTTAGCATTCGGAGCGTTTTTTTTGGCAACTCTTGTCATTTCCGCAAAATCCGAATCCATATTCATAGTTTTAACAGCAGTAAATTCTGCCTTGTTTGCCACCTGGAAATGAATTATTCCTGCATATGGCAGTAGCCTTTTCATGCCATCAATAATATCTGCAAGTTTGGTTATTCCTTGAGTCTGAAAATAAGCAATTAATTTTCTGACACTAATATCTAGTGCTAATTTTCTGGAAGGATCTTCAGAAGCCCAGTTAATGATTTGATCTATCGTCCATGGTTTATCATCTGCTGAATACTTTCCAATATTTTCATGAATTTCAAGAGTAGGCTTTACATATTTTTTTGTATGCTCAGGCCAATGAAATACAGTTTGCAAATCATATTCTTTCCCTAGTCTATCCAAGACAGGAGTACTATCAGATTCCTGAGGGAATGTTGCTGAAATCGATCGCTTAACTAAATTAATAGCTCTTCTTTTAAGAGCACCCGCTTTCTTTTTGGGTGTTAATTTTTCATCCTGTATTCGATCAACGCTCCAGTTTTCATGCAGGCTATAAATTAAACCTACTCTAGGCAATTTGCCTTGCTTTACCTCGCGTATCAGTCTTCGACTAGGCAAAGCTTCTAAGCCTAACGCTCCTACAGAGTTAGCGTATTTACCTAAAGCCTCAGTTGACATATAGACTGAAAAAGGCCAAAGTGAGGCTGTAGAAATTGCAATTACTGGATAATTGGGGGCTATTATTTCTTTTATCCCGCAATTATATTGGATATTGTAATAAAATTCGAATCAGATCAGGGATTATATTAGTTTTGATATTCTTCTAGTGCTTCTGGGGTTTGGATGGTGAGTTCTTTTGAGCAGGAATTATAATTTCCAGTTG
>CAYMDS010000146.1:0-1954 GCA_964389405.1 uncultured Gammaproteobacteria bacterium | reverse complement strand
GGAGGTGAATATACATGGCAAAAATGATTTTAGGAGTATTTGGAGATTCAGATCATGCTTCTCAAGCAATTTCAGATTTAGAGAAGTTGGGTTATGATCCAAAAGATGTCTCTATCGTCATGAAGGATCATGCAGAGGCTCGAAAAGTCTCGGATGCCACAGGTGCTACTGTAGTGGATAATGCCGCTAGTGGGGCTACTACTGGGGGTATTATCGGTGCTTTAGCGGGTCTACTGGTGGGTGTTGGGGCAATAACGATTCCGGGTATTGGGGCGGTATTAATTGGAGGCCCTATCGCTGCCGCTTTAGGGTTGACGGGTGCTGCTGCTACGACTGTATCAGGAGCAACAACTGGCGCTTTAGCCGGTGGATTTATTGGTGCACTAACTGGGCTTGGTGTGTCTGATACTGATGCTCATCACTATGAGGAGTCAATTCGTAGTGGAGGGGTGTTAGTTGCAATTCCAGCCGATCATGGAGATACTGATGATGCACTGTCTACTTTAGACCGACATGGTGCTCAACAAGTTCGAACCATTTCTACCGGTGATAGTAGGGGACGAACAAATTTATCACATGATGAATCAGTAGGTTATCATCGAAGATAAAAGATAAAGGCTTAGGGTAACAACGATCCTAAGCCTTTCTTCGCAGTAGTTATATGTAAGAAATATGTAAGAATGGCCTATATTGATAGAAATATCATACAAATAGACTTATAATATGCGAATGGATAATTATGAATTAGCCAGCGCTATTGAGGATAGTATTCTTGAACGGATTTATTCCTCTGTTTTAAAATTTTTGATCCAACTTACTCCAGATGAAACTTATGCAACTATAGTCAATGAAGCGATTAAGTTGGTGGGAGGGGAAGATGGAGCAATTCTTTTGCTTCAAGATGGTGAATTTAAGAAAGTATATAGCTCATCTCCATCTATTGCAGCTGTTAAAACTCGGAAAAAAGGTTTTTCCTACAATGCATTTATCAAGAAAAAAGCTTTTGTTGTAGATTATGATGAACTGCGCAAAGCTCATCCGGAGAAAGAATTTGAAAATGTCCATTCCAGTTTATTTATTCCTTTGTCATATAAAAACAAAGGATTAGGTACTTTGATTGTCCGGTCATCGGCGCATGGAAAAGCATTTACTACCAACGAGTTAAATGTACTGCAGTTATTTGGATCGATGGCTACTCTGGCAATTACAAAAGCTGAGTTTTACAACGAGATCCAGCAGGCATTAAATATGCGAGATCGGTTTATTTCAATGGCAGCTCATGAGCTAAGGACTCCCTTGACGGCAATTCATGGATATTCCCAGCTTTTAGCTAAAAGAATGGCAGGCAGTAATTCGGTAGAAAGCAGATGGGCGGAACAGCTGACATATGAATGTACCAGAATGCGGATCTTGATTGATGATCTACTGGAAATTAATCGTATAAGATCGGGTAAAACTAGCTATGTATGGAAGGAATGTAATTTGGAGGAAGTGTTGTTGCGAGCTAGAAATAATTTCAACTTTATGTATCCTGAGCGGGAGGTATTAATTGAGCAAAGGATCCGTGATAAGACTCCATTTGTGATCGGAGATTTTGATAAACTTCTTCAGACAATTATAAATTTAATTGATAACGCCGCAAAATTCTCTTCGGTTTTAGATAAAGTAACAATTATTTTAGATGTCAAAGAGAATTATTATCGTATTTTAGTTAAAGATAGAGGGCTTGGTATTAGAACCAAAGATATTAATCAAGTTACTTCAAGTTATTTCATAGGGTCCAATCACAATAAAGAGGGTATGGGTTTGGGGCTCTATTTAGTTTCTGATATTGTCACAGCGCATCGGGGACTTTTAAACATCAAATCAAAGGAGGGTAAAGGCACAACTGTCGAAATCTTGTTGCCAATTCATAATTATGCCTAATTTTCTTGATAAATCTCCTGCTTTAAAT
>CAYMDS010000145.1:0-1989 GCA_964389405.1 uncultured Gammaproteobacteria bacterium | reverse complement strand
TATTTTTCAACTTCCTCAGGTAAATGGGGGCGTGGGCCTACGAGACTCATGTCTCCTTTGAGCACGCTCCACAGATTAGGCAATTCATCCATGCTGGTTTTTCGTAAGAAACGCCCAAATCTTGTGATTCGAGGATCATTTTTAATCTTTACCAATGGACCTTTTCGATGATTTTTTTCAGCCAATACACCATAGCGCAAATGGTGGCTGTTGTGTTGCATGGTACGGAATTTGTAGAATTTGAATCGTTTCCCGGCTTCGCCAATACGGTAAGCAGGAGTTCCATCCTCCAGTTTGCTGAAAATCACTGGACCCTTGGAATCTAATTTAATACCAATGGCAAAAAATAGAAAAAGAGGTGAGAGCATGATGAGACCGATGGCACTTCCTGTAATATCGATGAGGCGTTTGTAAATGCGCCCCCAGCCATCTAGAGCAGTTGGTTTGAGGTGGATGAGCGGATAGCCGGCATAAGTTTCAATTTCAATATTACTTCGTTCCACGGATAAAATATCAGGAACAAAACGGTATTCTAGGTGGTTTTCTTGGCAATATTGTAGGATTTCGTGATCTTGTACGCTGGTGAGATCTTGGGTGGTCAGGATTATACCTTCTACTTTATGTTTCCTTACTATGCGTCCGAGTTCTTTTAAATTCCCCAGCATTTTTGCGCTTTCAAGCCGTGCACTACCTTCGGTGAGGTAGCCAACCACGGTATAATGGGGATCTTTCCACAGATGTCTGATTAGACGGTCAGCTATTTTATTTGCTCCAATCAGAAGCACTCGGCGGCGTCCAATAGCTGCATTGAGCAGAAGTCTCTCGATTTGGCGGATCAGCAGGCGAGCCAGAAGAATAAAAAAGACACTGATGGTCACACCAAAAATTAAGACCAAGCGGGAGAAAAATACCTCACGAGTGAGGAAGAAGTAAGAAGTGATCAAGAGAATCCAAACGATAGAATGTTTAATAACATTACGAGCTTCCTGAAGTGCCCCTTGTGTATTTTTCAGCTGATACAGCCCAAAAAAAGCGAAAGTGGCGATCAGCATAAATGCAAAAATTAAACCAAAATGAAGATACTCTTCAAGGGGTATAAAGTTGGCTGGGATCACCTCAAAATTTCGTCCGGGGATAAAGTCTCCCAGGAGGCGTAGTTTATAACCCAGAAGAAAACCCAGTACCACCATGGTGAAGTCTACGGGTATTCGGAGTAGACCAAAGGTGATTTCAGAACGTTTCATGGAAGCATCTTAGCAAAAAGAAAACACTCTTTCGAGTGCTCCTTTTGTGCTCCCTATAAGCCGAGTTCTGTTCTAGCAATCATCTCTCTGGGCCTCCTGTTGCCAGAAGGCTCAAGCGGTGGGCGAACGAGGGCTTTAGGCTAGCCGATTCTCATTCTCCATTCCCACCTTGCAAGGAAAAGGGTTTACCTCACCATCTCTCTTACGAGAGGGTGCCCCGTACCCCGATGATTAAACCTAGGTAGAGGGGGCGTTTCATGTTGGTACGTCTCTGTGGTACTTTCCCTACTACGCGTTTTTGAGGTCACGTAGCGGCCGCCGTTAGCGGCTTTTCTGCCTATCTTGCTCGGACTTTCCTCACCCCATCGCGTGTTTCCACGGATAAGGCGCGATTGCAAGGAGCTTTATAAGAGTACGGATTTTTGTGAAGATGTCAATTAACCGTTAATCAGCTGAGGTCGTTCGGTCAAGGGATATTCCACTTGTTTTTACTAGAGTGAACTATATTCACTCAAGAATGTTGTGCGATTGATACCCATTACCCTCATGATCGTCATGATCCAACCGGTTCGAAACTCAGCATTGGAGTGCCTACTTCCATGCCCGCTAGGAGGGATGGAGAAACTTGCTGTTCCATTATCGTTATTTATGGTTAACTTTCGGTGTCCTCCTGATTTGGTGTCTATGGTGGCTCCGTTTCTCACAAATACCTGCAAGGCTTTTTCATAATTTATTCCTCGTATTT
>CAYMDS010000144.1:0-1992 GCA_964389405.1 uncultured Gammaproteobacteria bacterium | reverse complement strand
AGATTTGCTATATTACTTTTGAAAATAATCCCTTTGACGGAATACCGAAAGCCGAAACAACTATTAAGTAAAATAATTAAACTTAATGATTTTTATTATTATAAATTTATTTAGTAGTTCGAACTAGTAGAAGAAAATTGTAGAGATGCGGGCAGGAATTGAACCTGCGTCTTCCACCTTGCGGGTGGACGCCTGAACACTCGGCTACCGCATCAAGAGTATTATACTTCAAAAAATTGAAAAATTCATCTTAAGAATTCCATAACCAGAAATATAAAATAAACAGTTAATAGCATTAACCCGTCTAATTGAGATATATATTTTTTCGTAGCTGAAAAAACGAAGAAAAGGAAAAGCGCTGTTGAGATAAACATAAAAGTAGTCAGATAATTTGCTACAGTGAGTACCTCTCCATGGCTAAGAATTGTAAATACACCAAAAAATAGAGTATTCGCAGCTGCTGAACCCATATAGTCCCCCATTGCAATATCTCTTTTGCCTGAAATTACTGCTCTGATCGCTATTGATATTTCAGGTAGATTCGTACCAAGTGAAATAACGATAAGGCTGATGTAGAAAGCTGGTATATTCATTAGCTCAGCAAAGTAAAGTGTTTTTTCAACTATTAACGTACTTGATACAAAAACAAGCCCTATACCGAAAATTAATTTTAGAAAATCTTTGGGTGAATATGCTTTGGTGCTTAATAGCTTCGCATTTTCTATATCAAAAATTCCATGTTTTCTCTCAATTATTAAAAGGAGGGTTATATATAGACAGATCATGACAAATCCCTCGATATTTGATACATATCCATCAAGTATTAAAGCGGAAGGTGCGAGAATGACGCCTAAAGTTGCAGCAAGTGTTTTAATATCAAGCTCGTGTTTCAAGCTAATACCTTTTCCAAATATAGCAAGTAATGGAATTATGAAAAGAAAAAGTACAGTTATGCCTCCAATCAAATTCCCAATAAATATCTCCGGATTTCTTTCGGATACTGATTGAAGTCCTACAGAAAACTCAGGAACTGAAGTAAGAAGACCTAAGAGTATAAATGAAACTGCAAAAGGTGAGAATTTCAACTTTCTAGAAAATGCGTGGACGGATTGAATGATCATGCCTGAACCTTGCCAGATTAGCAAAAAAGAGACGCTATAAATCAGAAGATGTGCAAAGACAGTATAAGCCATATAATTTAGTATAAGGGGAATTTAAAAATCCAGCAAGAAGTTAATAGGATTAAACTTTCTTCACTCGCTTTTTGAGTTTACGTTCTTCAAGTCTTTTTTGTTCTGCATCAACTCTTTCTTGCCTTACTTTAAGTCTTTTTTCAAGCTCTTTATCTCTTCTTTCCTGACACTCTGCATTCGAACAACGATAAGTTGATGTAGTTTGCGGAAAAAGAGTTCCCGTTAGCTTTTCAGTAACGGTATTTATAAGAATTAACTCTGAACCGCATTCCGCGCATGAAGTAGAAGTAGGTCTATTCAATCTATACATCAGTATACCACTTTTTAACAAATTTTTCCAGTCATGAAATAGGCATTGATATTATTGTATTTCTTACATTTTGTTAACGATACTCATGTAGTATACTAATAATTATGTTCGGTTCTGCTCTACGTACTATCTTTCTTTTTATATCGGTTTTTACACTAACGGTTAGCTGTCTTTTTCTATATATTTTCACTCTTTATTCTCCTACTTCATCAAAAATAGTTGTCAATGCACAGGAAGTAGATATATCTATACTGACACCAACTCCAACTGTTGCAGACTGGTATCTAATTAATGACAAAATCCAAAAAGAATTATCAGATACAACCGGAACTTATAGTGTAGTTATAAAAAATTTATCTACAAACGATACTTTTTTTCTAAATGAAAACCATGTATATAAAACAGCAAGCTTATATAAGCTTTGGGTGATGGCGGCAGCATATAAACAGATTGAAGAAGGAACACTAAGCAAAAAGATGCAAATAGGAG
>CAYMDS010000143.1:0-2015 GCA_964389405.1 uncultured Gammaproteobacteria bacterium | reverse complement strand
TATAATTCATTGGATTTCAGAGGGCAAGAGAGGTATAAGGAATAAATGACAGAAGGTTGACACTATGGGGTGGATGTGATAAAATATACATATATTATTAAGTTCATTTTATGCCATCAATTGCGGAAATATTAGCTTTGAATCCTACAACTGTTTCCCCATCAGATCTGTCAGGTCCTATAATTTCCACTATGCTCGGGAAACGTTCTGCCCAAAAAGCTAAGCAATATTTAGATTCACTAAGCCCAGACTGTCTTTCAGAAGCGCTACAAGGGATGCAAACCCTTAATGACAGTGAATTTGAAGATCAATTTCGGTTTATGTCAAATCCTCCTGCTTACTCCCCCGAATATGGGCAGATATTGATACAACCTCGTAACCCAAGATGGCCAGAAAGCAAAAGAAGAGGAATGCGTGCCTATGCCGGTAGACTTCTTTATGCAGTTTCCATAATTATACATGGAGATAACCCTACACAATTATCCAATAGGTGTTCTTGCTGTCCTTTTAATGTTCGCAATCTCCCTGAACCTTCAACACAAGCTCTTCAAACCCTACCTCCATTTATTTGTTCAGCTTATCCATTAACAGATGAGTCGGGTTTAGTTATCACGCAACAACCATTCGCCTTGGCCACAAGGCATTTTCAAAGTAAAGCGATGCCTGTCCCTCCCCTAAAAAATTTTCATAACCGAAAGGATGCCGATAAAGCAATGGGCAAATTGGTTACTTCTTGGGGTTTACCTTGCAGCCCCGTAACTCCTGATGCCGATATGATAGTTGTTTTATAAGAATAATAATTAATTATTGAGGGGCACACGATGGAAAATCAATTTCTTGTAAACGCTTTTTTTTTAGCAGGAGGGATGCTCTCAGCAAGTCTCACATCATATCCATTTGTGAAAACAATCGCTCATCATACCGCTCCTGGAAAACAGTTTTCTGAACAGTTGCCGAGAATAGAGAGAGGAATGATATATCTCACATTAGCATCTGTTGCCCTTACGGGTTTATTAACACTTGACGGCAAAATGGGACATTTTGATCATTTCGTTGCGGGTAATGCATTAGTGAATTTAGCAATTGCGGCGACAACATCACACTTTTACTTTAAACACAAATCTTAACATAACACTCTAATCGCCTTAATGATGTCATCTGCGCTAAGTTAATTTGGATGAGGAATGTGAAGGGATAAAGAATAGGGTTGACACTATGGGATGGGTGTGATAAGATATAATAGTTAAATTAAAATTTTAATAAGTAACTAAAATGCCGGCACAGCTTCATGAATATACAAATCCAGGAAGAGGTACTCCCATATACTATCCAGCCAAGATAGATGGGATAAGGCTACCCGATCATGCAACACATTACATCGATTCAGATCAGCACGGTAAAGATGCTGCTAGGGTTCACTATCTTGCTATTACAGACGAAATAATTCTACTGGTAAATCAGCATGCTTGGTCTTCTGGCCAAATAGTACAAAGATTACCAGACGGTGTCGAAGAATTCTACCCTTAAGCACCATTATTTTTTACAATAATGCCATTCTGGAGAGGCGAGCTTAATAAAATCAATGTTTATGGATGTAGTGGCGAATGCGGGAAGGTTTTTGTACCTGAAGGAGTAGCATCTCGTTTAAACACCCCCGCACAATGGATGTTAAAACAAGCGCTACGGGATATAGCTGAAAGACAATTGGGTGCGGACGCGGTCATCAGAGAAAGAGGCGGGTGGGAAAATAGAAGAACTTGTCCAGAGTGCAGAGTTAAATCCCAGTAAAAGCCCCGTTGCAAAGAATACCTTGAGATACTAACCATTAGGTTTTCAGAATAGCAGTATACCAAAAAAAGCCTGTCTTATGACAGTTGAAAGAATTTGATAATTAGTATTTTGAGGTAGAAAACCGAATCGAAATCTTAAAATCCCAGAGCAGGTCACGACCTGCTCTTTTTTCCTCCCTTTCCCTCCCTCCCTCAAAACATATATAATAAACCATCACAATTTAA
>CAYMDS010000142.1:0-2053 GCA_964389405.1 uncultured Gammaproteobacteria bacterium | reverse complement strand
ATTTTGAGCATTTTTGGCGGGGCGGTCATAGTCACGATGGGAATACCATTCAAAATCTTGAATGGCGAGAGTACGCGTGAGGTACCATTTTTCTTCACTTTTAAATAAATTGAGTTCTACAGCTCCAGGCTCTAGAAGGTGTTCATGCCAGGCTTGTACGGAAGATAAATTTTGGAAATCTTTATTCACAAAACGTAGATTGCCAAGTTTTTTTAAGTTCTTTTTGGCAGAAGTTAAGGAATTTTTCAGGATTTTCTCATTTTTGGGGTGCATACTCAGGCCAAAGCGCATTTTTCCTTTATACCCTTCAAAATGTTCCTCCAAAGCTTGAGTCACCCATTGTTCAAAATTCAGCGGCATTTGAGCGGGGCCGCTCAACAGCACTTCGGTGATTCGCACGATACCTCCCATATTCCGCAGTTCGTTCCGAGCGTCGTCCAGGCTTGTTTCCACAACAAAGCCATCCTCAACCTCATCCACAACGGCTTCGGAAGAATTGCGAGCCAAAATTTCAGCTTTGGCCAATCCTTTCCCATGCCCTGTTTGGTAAACATATTTTTTTAAACCTTTGTTCATGACTCTCAAAATAGTAATGATTATTCTTGGTATCAGCGCCCTCGCTTTGCTCGGGCTCACTCTGAAAGCATCGATACACTACCACAATCGGTCCTCCTTGGAAGTATTTTCCGATTGATTGGAGCGTCGCTCGGCGTTACATTAGGCGTACTCTCCTTAACTTCAAATTATGGCTTTCTCCCTCAATCGAGCGCAAATCATTGGTAACGTAACCCGAGACCCTGAGGTTCGTCAGACGAGTGGAGGGCAAATGGTGGCTTCCTGTAGTGTTGCAACCAATTCCACTTGGATTGATAAGACAGGGCAGAAACAAGAGAAAGCTGAATTTCACAATGTGGTGGCTTGGGGGAAGCTTGCCGAGATTTGTCAGGCTTATGTGAAGAAAGGACGTAAGTTATATGTGGAAGGTCGCATGCAGACTCGTGATTGGGATGGAGAGGATGGAGTGAAACGTTATAAGAATGAAATTGTGGCGGAAAATCTTATATTGCTTGATCGTACTGGTGCTCCTGAAGGAGGAATAAGCTATGATCGTGAACCTCAATCTTCTAACGTGAAACCTCAAAAAGAAGAAATGGCTCCTGCAGAAGAAGAGATGTCTCTCGACGATTTACCGTTCTAACTCGTTTTTTCCACGCCATGTCCAACGGATACAAGACGCTCGGTCTCACTTTAGGTGGGGGCGGAACTAAAGGTTTTGCTCATATTGGTCTTTATAAGGTGCTTTGTGAGCGGCAGATCCCCATTCACTCTCTTGCAGGTTGCAGTGTGGGGGCCATTATAGGGGCTGGTATTGCTCAGGGCAAAACGCCGGAAGAGATTATGGAGATTGCTTCCTCTACCATAGTGGGGCAGTCGGATGTGTTCCATTTGAGTGATATTGGACTTGAGAAAGGATCTTTGGTGAAATCTGATCAGACTTTAGAATTGCTTCATCAGTTAATTCCTGAAGAGCTTACATTTGAGCAACTGCGGATCCCCTTTATTGTGAATGCGGTGGATTTGGAAACGGGGGAGGAGATTGTTTTTAAAACAGGAAAGTTATTCCCTGCCGTTCAGGCTTCCATGAGTATTCCGGGTGTTTTACCTCCAGTATTTTTTGAAGATCGTCTTTTGGTTGACGGTGGTGTTCTCAATAATCTTCCTGTTAATCTTTGTAGAACTTTGGGTGCTGATTTGCAGATAGCTGTTGATCTTAAGTCCTATTACTCTCAGCAAAATATTTCAGGCCTTATTTATAATTTTTATTTGAAGGAGGATTTAGAAAAGAAGACGGGTTTGCATATTCCTAAGCACTTTTTGAAGGAAACTCTTCTTAAGATTGAGTTTCCGCTTACCATTTTGCTTCGATCTCTCTCTATTGCTCAGGAGGCTTACCAGAATGATTTCATGAAAGACAATAAGCCTGACCTTTTGATACACCCTGATGTTTCTGCTTATAGTTTTTTGGATCCCAAAAAATACATAGAGATCTACG
>CAYMDS010000141.1:0-2065 GCA_964389405.1 uncultured Gammaproteobacteria bacterium | reverse complement strand
GAAGAAGCGAAGAAAAGAATACGAGAATTGTTTTCATGGGCATGTGATAAAGTAAGGGCTGGCCACTCGAGTCTAGTATCCGTGCGACGGTGTCATGTTACCGTTTCTTGCCGTGAGACACAATTGTAGCCTTTCAGGCTAAATGAGACGCTTGAAACCGTATAAAAAGACTGTGCTGAAAAGGTGCTTGCATAAGTATCCCAAGTGAGATACACTATAAACGCTTTACCAATAAAAATATGACTGCAAAATCGGCCATGATTCGCGCTCGCATAGAGCCAAAAGCAAAAGATCAAGCGGAAGAGATCTTGAAAAAATTGGGTTTAAATCCCACCGAAGCCATTTCCATGTTTTACTATCAGATCATCCTCAAAAAAGGCATCCCCTTCTCAGTATCTCTTGAGGCGGGCGACATTCCTGAAAACTATACTGAAATCGACTCCGATGACGAGCTTAAATCTTTATTAAATCTGTAAAATGTATAAACTGCAGGTTCATAAAGATGCAGAGAAAGCTTTAAAAAAGGCTCAAAAAAGAATCCGAGAAAAAGCCTTTGAGTGCATTGTTCATTTGAGAGATAAGGGGACTTTAGAAAGTCCTTTCCCTATCTCCCCGCTACAAGGCGATTTCAAGAAATATAAATACTACGAAGCGAAAATCCATAAGGACTACCGCATATTCTTTCGAATTGAAGCTGACACGCTCTACATCCGCGCAGCTGGGACTCACAATGCTTTGGGGACGGGATGATTTGCCCGTAATGGCTGGCCACTCGGGTCTAGTACCCTTAAGAGCAGTATCACTAACAACGAGTCCACGTTTATGGTATAATCAAACGATCTATTCAACTTGATTCACTCATGGAAAGAGACCTAAATCATTTAGAGTTAAGTGAGTTCCCTTACAAAGTTGAACTCGTTGCGCCACATCTACAAAAACCAGGGCTAAAATTTTCTTTACAGACTACTCCAGGTGTAACGATTCTAGACTTATTAAGAGAAGGGATATTAAATGCGGAAATCTTTGAAAAGTTTGGCTTCGTTGTAATCGAAGATTATAAGGTAAATCTTGAAGTAGAAGAGCAAGAAAAACCGCCCATTGCCTTCGGTGAGCTTGGGGATGCCTACAAGTGCGACGAACAAGGACTCCACCAAGACAACCTCCCGGCAAGTATTAAAGAGAAGCCTTTGGTCACTTTAAGAAGTGCTGAACAGGGAAGAATATCCAATACCATTGTGGCAGTTCCCAACCAAGAATTGGTGAAAACAATGATCGATTTCATCAATAAGCTTGGTCCTGATGAAATTAAAAAATTAAGAACAGGCCCTTCGGATATCGAGAGTTTCAGGGATCTGATAAAAGACGCTGGGATAGAGCTAAGACCTCGCGACTTGAGCGAACTACTCCTTCAGTTACTCCCCTTTAGAACCTATACAAGCTATGGAAATCCAGAACTTTATCGTGCATTGAATCGAGCTATAGAACCCTTGGTATATCGTCATGAATGGAAGCCCCATCAGCTTCTAATCATAGACAATCAAGTCATGGTGCATGCAAGAAGTTTGCCTCCAGAGGTGGACGCTAGTGAAATTACTGAAAAATCTTACCTGTTGCGAAGAATAATTACCTTGGAAGAGGAAGGCGGTTTTAGGCTTTAGAGCAAAAAGGGCTGGCTGAGATGGGTCTAGTGCCCTTTTAGATTTGGATTATTTCTCCAGTTTCACTGGTATAATTCCCTCCAATAGCAATATCCATAATTGAATCTTTGTCAGATATAATCTTGCCATTATTTATCATATTTCCACCAACTCTTAAAAAAAGCCCTTTAACAAGCCCATGAGCTTCCTGGGAACACAATGGATATAATATTTCCCCTTCAGCAAGGCTTTTCCATGATGCTAAAAGCTCAACGGTATATTCATGTTCATCGCTATCAATAATTTTTGCACAATTCTGGCAAAGCCAAATTCCATTATTACTACTTTCTCGTTGTTCTTTGGTTTGATTTGGGTCATACCGCTTTCCGCCAGCGGCTGCAGCTTTAATATGGGCAGCTACACCAATA
>CAYMDS010000140.1:0-2079 GCA_964389405.1 uncultured Gammaproteobacteria bacterium | reverse complement strand
GAATACTGTTATGTATACTTGAGGACTCAGTACGCGGGAGCTAAGTTCCGCGGGCGAAAGGGAAACATCCCAGATCATCGTCTAAGGTCTCTAAATGCTATTTAGTGGTAAAGGAAGTGTAGTTCCTCAGACACCTAGGAGGTCGGCTTAGAAGCAGCCATCCTTGAAAGAAAGCGTAACAGCTCACTAGCCGAGGAATTATGCGCCGAAAATGTAACGAGGCTCAAATAGCATACCGAAGACATGGATTTTTCCGTCAATAGACGGATGAGTGGTAGGGGAGTGTTCTGGCGACGGTGAAGGTGGATCGTGAGGTCTGCTGGAGTTTCCAGAAGTACGGATGCCGGTATGAGTAGCGTAAATTGGGTGAGAATCCCAATCACCGAATGTCCAAGGTTTCCGCCCCCATGTTCGTCATGGGCGGGTGAGGCGACCCTTAGGTGAGATCTCGTTAAGAGGTGTAGCCGATGGATTACAGGTTGATATTCCTGTCCTGTATGTAGATCGTTATTACTTGGGGAGGGACGAGCGTGGATACCTCATGCGGTAATTTGAAGTTACCGTTTAAGCAGCAAGATAGTGTCTGCAGGCAAATCCACAGACGTGTTTAATTGAGTTGTGAATAGAAGAGTGGGAAGCGATTCCCACTCAACATGAGTGACTTCAGGCTCCGAGAAAAGCTTCGCAAGGAGAGTTACATACATTCGTACTAATAACCGACACAGGTGGACTGGTAGAGTATACCAAGGTGAGCGAGTGACACTAGTTCAAGGAACTCGGCAATGAAGCTGGGCGTAATTTCGAAACATGCCCCACTTTCTGTTAATGGAAAGTCGCAGCGAAAGTTTCCCGTCCGACTGTTTAACAAAAACACAGGTCTGTGCAAACTCGCAAGAGGATGTATACGGGCTGAGGCCTGCCCAGTGCCGGAAGGTTAACTGCGAGGGTGACTACCGCAAGGTAGAGGCCTTCAATTGAAGCCCCGGTGAACGGCAGCAGTAACTATGAATAATGTTGTAGTTATAAAAGTTAGCTATATGCTGGAACATCTTGTAAGGTCAACTGTACTGCTGTTTAACGATAGTAGTAAAAATCAGTTGAATAGAGACAATCAGCAGGAAAGACTATGATTTACCGATTGGTTTTTCATAGAATCCTCAGAGACTACACGCTAACCTCCTTTAAAGGAGATGATATAGTCCGACCTTCATGGAGACATGAAGATTCTTCTAGAAATAGGAAGAACCTATCTTAAAAAGATGGAGCAACAAAGATGAACTGTTCTATGGTTAAAGGTAACGCTAGCCATAGTAAAACTTGACCAAATGCTGGAAAGCCTGAGAATCTTGCTCTACTCTTATTTATGGTAATAAATTACCATAAATATATGAGTGAAAATGAGACAAGTGCAGGAAATCAGCAGGAAAGATTTGTTAACGCTGGCTGGATTGTGGGTTTTGTAGATGGAGAAGGATATTTTGGCGTAAGTATTAATAGAAATTCAAAAACTAAATTTGGATATCAAATACTTCCAGAGTTAGTTGTAACTCAGGGTGCTAAAAGTATTTCTTCTTTGGAGTTCATTAGAAAATATTTTAATTGTGGAAGAATCTTTATAAATAATAGACATGACAATCATAGAGAACCTCTCTATAGATATTGTGTTCGCAATTTACAAGATCTCTCAACTATTATTATCCCTTTTTTTAATGAATATCCTCTCAAAACTGCGAAAAAGCTTGATTTTATTCGATTTTCAAAGGTCGTAAAGCTTATGCAAAAAAAAGAACATTATTCTTTTGAAGGCATCGAACGAATAGCCTTAGAAATTGGAAAAGTCGTTAATAAAAATCCTCAGAGACTATACGTCAGGCCCTCAAACATAGAGGTGAAGATATAGTCCGAACTATATGGCGACATATAGAATGTTCAAAAGCGTGAACATGTAATAACAAACGTAATCTAATTATTTAGATCTTGAGCGAAGTACCTTGTCACTTAATTGGTGACGCGCACGAAAGGTATAACGAGGCGGGATCTGTCTTGAACTAGTACTCGGCGAAATTGAAATGGCTGTGA
>CAYMDS010000139.1:378-2121 GCA_964389405.1 uncultured Gammaproteobacteria bacterium | reverse complement strand
AAATCACACTTGAGGTAGAGTTTGCTATGGGAAATAATGAGGTAAAAACCCTCGCTTTTGACTCAACTGATGGACTGATGCGTGGAATGAAAGTAAAACGCACCTTTGCTCCCATCTCTGTTCCCGTTGGTGACAAAACCCTTGGACGAATCTTTAACGTCCTAGGCAAAGCAATCGACGGACAGAAATTTGAAGATAAAGGCGTAAAGCTCATGCCTATTCACAACAACCCACCGGAGCTTATTGACCAAGAAACCAAACCTCATATTCTCGAGACCGGAATTAAGGTTATTGACCTTGTAGCCCCCTTTACCAAGGGTGGAAAGGTCGCAGTTTTTGGAGGAGCTGGAGTTGGAAAAACAGTTATCATCCAAGAGCTTATCCGAAATATCGCTATTGAACACACCGGCCACTCAGTATTTGCTGGGGTGGGAGAACGAACGCGCGAAGGAACTGATCTTTGGCTAGAAATGAAAGGTTCAGGGGTAATTGATAAAACAGTGATGGTTTATGGCCAGATGAATGAACCACCAGCTAATCGTCTTCGTGTAGCACTCACGGCTTTAACCATGGCTGAATATTTCCGTGATGAAAAGGGCGAAGATGTGCTTCTCTTTATCGATAACATCTTCCGTTTTGCTCAGGCAGGATCTGAAGTATCAGCGCTTCTTGGTCGTATGCCATCAGCGGTTGGATACCAACCCACACTTGCATCAGAAATGGGTCGACTACAGGAGAGAATCACGAGTACCAAGAAAGGCTCTATCACCTCAGTTCAAGCTGTTTATGTTCCAGCAGATGATTATACCGATCCAGCGCCTGCTACCGCATTCGCACATATGGATGGTACCGTTACTCTTGAGAGATCACTTTCTGAACAGGGACTCTATCCTGCTGTAGACCCGCTCACCTCTTCATCCCGAATTCTTGATCCGAATGTCGTTGGACAGGATCATTATGAGGTAGCACGTGGAGTTCAAAAAGTACTTCAGCGCTACAAAGATCTTCAGGATATCATCGCTATTTTGGGAATTGATGAGCTATCTGATGAGGACAAGACGACAGTATTTAGAGCACGCAAAATTCAGCGATTCCTTACCCAGCCATTCTTCGTTGCAGAGATCTTTACCGGATCTCCAGGAACGTACGTAAAAATTGAAGATAGTGTACGAGGCTTTAAAGAGATCTTATCCGGAAAGCATGACGCAGTCCCCGAACAAGCATTTTATATGGTTGGAACTATCGAAGAAGCATTGGAAAATGCAAAGAAGATGAAGTAGAGATAGGGGTGAAACCCCTAAATAATATCCCCTATGCAGTTAAAAGTAATTACCCCTGAAAAAGTAATCTTTGATGATCAAGCTGACGAACTCATACTCCCAACAGTCAATGGTGAGATAGCAGTTCTTCCTCAGCATGTCGATCTTCTTACGCAAATTGCTCCAGGCGAGATGATCATAAAAACTAAAGGAAAAAATCACCATGTGGCTGTAACAGGCGGATTTCTCCAGGTGGATAAGGGGTCATTAACGGTACTCGCTGAATATGCAATACGATCTGATGAAATAGATGCTAAAAAAGCACAGGAAGCACAAAAACGCGCTGAGGAGATCCTAAAAAATGTCGAGAAAGTTGGGGAACGAGACTTTGCTATAGCACAAATGGATATTAGACGAGCAGTACTCGAGCTTAAAGTAGCCAGAAAACGTCGTCCAAATTCTCAACTTTAAAAGGTAATGAGAT
>CAYMDS010000139.1:0-368 GCA_964389405.1 uncultured Gammaproteobacteria bacterium | reverse complement strand
ACAAAAACCTGCTTTTTACGACCCGAACAAAAGTTACGATGATAACTATAACGATGGTCCCCCGATTCTTCATAGAGACACCCCACTACTTCGTGACTGTAAAAATCCAAAAGAATTTGAATTTCTCGGACATAAAATTTCCCTTCCATTTGGCATTCCCCCTGGTCCACTGCTAAATAGTCAATTTATGAAAGCGGCATTTGATTGGGGGTTTGATGTCTCCACGTATAAGACCGTACGCTCAGATGCTTTTCCTTGTCACCCTTTTCCAAATGTACTTTTTGTAACCGCTGAAGGTGACCTTCATCCTGATCTGACACCTCGATTAATAGCGACAAATAACCCACCAAAAACACTTGAGACTCTCA
>CAYMDS010000138.1:0-2173 GCA_964389405.1 uncultured Gammaproteobacteria bacterium | reverse complement strand
TCGGACAAGAATCACCTTCGCTTACCTTAGCTATCTCTAGATTTACACAGAATTCACAAGATGTGCAATATAAAATATCATCTTCTCCAGCTGATGTGAGTACCATAAATTCATAAGATATTTTTTCAGAAAAACTTCCACCTGACGCTTCTGTGACTTTCGCAGTTAAACCCATACGTGTATAAATCTTTAAATATGCACTCTTTACTGTTTCATAGAATTTATCAAAATCTTCTTGATTCTCATGAAAGCTATACATGTCTTTCATGAGGAATTCCCGTCCCCTTAGAATTCCTGATTTCGCACGCAGTTCATCTCTGAACTTCCAATGGATTTGATATGCATTTTGAGGAAGATCTTTATATGTCTGAATCCTTTTCATAACAAGTGGCGTTACTACTTCTTCTTCAGATTGTCCGAGGGCGTATTCTTTCCCGGTTCTACTTTCTAATTCGAATAAAACATCAAGTTTTTTCCACTGACCTGTGGTTTCCCAGATAGCTTTAGGATGAAGTACAGGCATCAAAACTTCCTGACCACCTATTTCATCCATTTCTTCTCTTACTATTTGCTCGACTTTCCTAAGCACTCTTAATCCTAAAGGTAAATATGTATATACACCTGCCATTAATTGTTCGACAAATCCTGCTTGAGTTAATAGCTTATGGTTTATCGTTTCTGCATCTTTCGGAGCCTGCCTTAAAGTATTAGTGAATGACTTGGAGTATCTCATTTGGATAAGTATATCATTATGATATCCATGAGTAAATTACAATTTCAAAAATGAACTTATGGCAAATAGCTAAATGGCCAATGGTCGCTACAAAAAAGTTCTATTTTCTAAACTATTAGCCATTTATCCCGATTTAATCGGGGTTTACCATTCACTATTAGCTAAACAAAGCTTACTAAGCCTTACATCGCCTGGATTGACATGAATCTAATACGGAGAGAATAAAAAAATCTACTCAAAATGCTTGGAGTATATCTTTAAATGTAACGAGCACGATTAATCCGAGTAAAACTATCATTCCCGCTGTATGAATAGCAGCTTCAAGTTTCGGCGATACTTTCTTTTTAGTAATTCCTTCTGCGAGAATAAAAAATAATCTTCCGCCATCAAGTGCCGGTATAGGTAAAATATTAAACACAGCAAGTGATATAGATAAAAGCCCTGCTAAATTTAGGAAGGATAAAAATCTCTCTTTCATATCTGTAATTTTATTTAATTCTGAACCTAGACGAACTATACCTACAGGTCCGGATACACCTACACTTAAGGGCTTTGCATCTTTTTCTTCTATAGCTTTTATTATTAGAGTCTTCATGACATCGAAATTATAAGACATCAAATTTAAAGGATGCGTAACTCCAGATAACACCTTCTGTACAGGAGTTTCATAATTAAGCATAGTTGTTTCAAGCATACTGAAATTAATACCTAGCGCTCCTTCGCCTTCAGGTGGATTGGCTCTCGGAATTACCGTAACAGTTTCTTTCTCTTTTTTCCCAGACTGGTTCTCAATTAAAAGCTCTACTTCTTGTCCCTGATTTTTCTTAATAAGTGCTATAAACTCTTCTGAACTTTCAGGTTTATTACCATTAACTGCAGTAATTGCAGCACAGTAATTCTGATCGCAATTTTTAAGCCCTGCCGAAGATGCTGGAGAATTATCACTGACAGAATTTACTATTATTGTATTAAGTTTATTAGTTTGGTTGACTGCGAAAAACTTATGATCATTTAAAAGTGGCAATTCCACAGTAAAATTCGAGAGTGTTAAAAAAACATAATAAATTACAAATGCTAAAGCAGCATTCATAAGAACACCTGCGATGACCACAAGTGCCCGCTGACTTACAGGTCTTGCGAAAAACGCCCGTTTCAAATCCACTTCGCTCTCCGCCTTTTCCCCACCATTTTTTGCTGTGATTCGACCACCTCCCGCATCGTCTTCTCCGTATAATTTAACGAATCCTCCGATAGGGAGCCAATTTAATGAATACACAGTCTCACCAAATTTCTTACTCCATGCGATAGGTGGAAAACCGAAGCCGAATTCTTCAACTTTAATCCCTAATTTTTTTGCTACTATGAAATGGCCGAATTCATGTATGAGAACGAGGATACTTAAAATAAAAAGGGTGATAAATAAACCAACGGCGAAAGTAA
>CAYMDS010000137.1:0-2186 GCA_964389405.1 uncultured Gammaproteobacteria bacterium | reverse complement strand
AAAGATATAGCACCATCTGTATTCGCTCAACAATACCTTGCAGAGTTTACCGATCTGAAGGGTAGAATCTATACAGAGTTTAATCGAGACATGACATTAGCCGTTTGTCCATTCAAACCGGTTAGTTATGGATTCAGTGTTGACTTTGGTTATAACCATCCACTGGCAGCATACGTATATGCAATAGGACCTGATGAACAGATTCATGTACTGAAAGAATTATATAGACGTGGATTAGACGATCAACAAAGATTGGAAGCTATAAGAGAATTAACAAGTGGGTTTGATATAACTGAAGCGGTTGCTGATAGCGAAGATCCTATAGCTATTAAACAATTAGACAGAGAACTACCATTTAGCTTATCACCTGCACTTAAGCCAAAAGGATCTGTTACATCCGGTATCAATTTAGTAAAGACTGATTTTCATACTGGTGATCTAACTATAAACGATACATGTATTAATCTTACGGATGAATTAGAGGTATACAGCTGGAAGTTAGATTCATCTACTAATGAACCAATGGATGTACCGATCAAAGAAAATGATGATGGAGTTGATAGCTTAAGGTACTTTATTACTAAGATTCGTGATAGAGACATGATTGATATTGATGACATTGATATGTAGATACTTGTGTTACTAAATATGATATTATATATACAGAGTCCTTAGAGACCATAACATCAAGGAAAAACTAAATGAAGTTCAGAGATCGCGTAAGCTTAGCATATCAAGCGATGACTCAGAAACAATTCCAATCTCGTCCTCTTGGCGAAGTATTAAGAAACTACGGAAAACAAAGCAACTTTAGACCACAAGAACAAGTACGTGGTATTACATACAAAGCAATCGATAAGATTGGTTCTAGTTTAAGTGTATATGAACCTATAGTTAATAAACAGAATGGCGATGCATATGTTAATCATCCGATCTTAACATTATTCAATGATCCTAATCCTCGAATGAATGCTACTGATTTTGTTCATATGTTTGGAATGTTGTATGAAATCTATGGTGAAACGTTTTGGTATTTAATTCGACGTGAAAATAGTAGAAAGATAGCACAAGTTGAATTGCTCAATCCATTACAAATGGAAGTTAAGACTCATAACGGTGAATTAGTAGGATATATTCTTCATAAATCAAATGGTGATCAAGTACCTTTACTTATAGATGAGATCTATCATGACAAACGGCCTAATCCATTCAATGAATGGCGTGGCTTATCAGTATTAGAAAAAGCAAGTATGTATGTTGATATAGAGATAGCTACCACACAATTTACATTAAGCTATATGAATAACAATGCATCACCATCTGGAATCGTCTCATTACCAAACATGGAAAAGGAAGCATTTAAACAGTTTGCAGCACAATGGCGTGAAGGATATGAAGGACCTGAAAATGCTGGTAAGACTGCATTTATTCGTGGTGGTGAAGCAGACTTCAAAGCTGTAGGTGCAACACTTAAAGATGTTGATCAAAAGGTCACACGAGATATGGCAAAAGAAGATGTATTGATGATGTTGGAAGTGCCGAAGTCATTGCTTGGTGCTTCATCTGATAAGGGATTTGGTCGTGCAGATATTGAAGCATTGAATTATGTATTTGCTAAAGAGAAGATAGATCCGTTGATGACTCGATTAGATCGCATTTATTCTACAATTCTCAAAGATAGTTTCTCTGCTACTGGTGCTGCAATCGTTACTCATAAATCAGTAATACCTGAAGATAAAGAGTTTAAACTAAAGACGTATGAAAAAGGTGCAAATGTTTGGTTAACAGTCGATGAGATTAGAGCAGAACAAGGATTAAAGCCATTACCAAATGGACAAGGTTCTGTAATCATGCCAAAGAATACTGTTGCTCCAACTACTGAATCAACTAAATCATTAATAGTTAAAAAAAAAATAGTGTTAAAAAAGCAACCATCTAAAGCAAACATTGAAAAGAAGTTAAACCAAGAACAAGAACAATTTCGTACTGAACTAGTTAAAAACAATGACATATATGCAAAAAAGATGAAAGCTGCTATATCTACATTTGCTGCAAACCAAGAGGATAGAGTGATTTCTAATCTTAACGCAACTATGAAATCATATGAAGAGATTACCTTTAGTGTTAAAGAAGAAACAGAAGCACTGACACTTATACTTGTACCTATTGCATTAGATCTTATAGAA
>CAYMDS010000136.1:0-2188 GCA_964389405.1 uncultured Gammaproteobacteria bacterium | reverse complement strand
CTTTATGAATATAGGTGTCACAAAGACTGCATCTACAGTAAAAGGCGCACAGGATGAAGTGAATTCTGTCATTAACACCATAACTCAAGGATTAAAAAATCTAGGCCTTGATGAAAAGAAAATTAAAACTACTAGCTATAATATAAATCCTAATTATGATTATTCAGATGGTAAAGAAACCTTTAGAGACTATCAGGTTACTCAAAATCTGCGTATAGAGATAACCCCGATTGAAAAAGCGAATGACGCTTTAGACCTGGCATCCAGTAATGGAGCAAATATGGTGGGAAATCTACAATTTAGCGTAAATGATGAAAAGAGAGAAGAATTAGAAAATGTAGCCCGGGAAAACGCCATCAAGAAAGCGAAGGAAAAAGCCAGTAAAATCGCAAGGAGCGCGGGTATAAGACTTGGGAAAATATTAAACGTTTCGGATGGAGGAAATAGTTATTACCCTCAACCCTACTATGATTCCCTATCGACACTTCGCGCACCAGGAGGTGGAGCTGAAAAAACAGAACTTCAACCCGGAGAAAGCACCATTCGAATCTCCGTCACCCTCTCCTACGAGACTCTTTAGTATGTATTATTGTTTGCCTCTTCAGTTTCAGTATCTACTTGAGGAAAACCATACCCGTCCCTCAAATTTTTTAAAAACATAGTAATTATCGCTGGAAAAAAATCATATGTTCTTGCAGAATCAAATTTAGACTCAGCTATCCTTAGAACTCTCACTATATCTTCTGGTGCAACTCCAGGAAATGCATCAATATAACCTTGAAGTGCTCTGTTTGAGAAGAATCGTTCTCTGGCTTCTTCTTTTTGAATTGTTGGCTGCTTTGCAGATGGTGACTCAGTAACTACCCGTCTTTGCTCTAGAGATCGATTTCTTATCTTAAAATCAGCTCCCACTTCGGCAAGCTTTCGTCTGTATCTGGAGCCAGCTTGTGACGCCATTATTTCATAACCTTCTTTGAAGAATACCATATTATTCCAATGGAGAATTATACTAAAAAAACTATATTTTTGGCAAAAAACCTATTTATTACCGGAATGGAAGGACTTGTGGACGTCACGAAGCTGTTTGTTAGTGACATGAGTATAAATTTGGGTAGTAGCGATGTTTTTATGACCGAGCATCTCCTGGACAGATCTTAGATCAGCGCCGTTACTGAGTAAATCAGTCGCGAAGGAATGACGAAGTGTATGGACAGAGGCGTCAACCGGAATTCTGGCTGCTTTCACATATTTTTTTACTATCCTCTGAACACTCCTTACAGTTAATCTCATTTTTTCACCATCATTTTCTTTAGAAACGAGACCTGAATACCGGATAAAAAGTGGCCGATACCCATCGCTTCTTACAGATAAGTAGCGCTGTATCCAGTCAATCGCTCGGTCCGATAGGAAAACGACGCGGGCTCTACCACCTTTACCTATAATCCCGAACTCACGTCTCTCAAAATTTAATTCATCATGATTTAGCTTCACTAATTCTGATACACGAAGACCGGTAGAGAAGAGAAGCTCAAGAATTGCCCTATCGCGCATACCTTCTTCTGTTCCCGTATCGGGAGCGGTCACGAGTTTCTCTATATGCTCCCGGTCCAAAAACTTCAGAGATCTGCTTTCAGTTTTCGGCAGTTCGAGCTTCGCAGGCTCTACAGTTTTATAATCGTTTTTTATAAGGTATTTGAGAAAAGATCTAAGCGCGATCACGTAATAATTCTGAGTCACTTTCTTTATCGGAATTCCTTTCTCATCAGTTTTATTAACTAAAAATATTCTATAGCGCCTTATAATCTGTAAATCCAGATCCTCAAAAGTTTTTTCCGGATAGTTTTTTTTATACCAGCTATCAAATACTTCGAGGTAATGTCTATAGTCTCTGATTGTAAGCTTGGAGGAATTCCGCTCAACCTCGAGATATTCAAGATAATCCTGTATCAATTCTTTAAGCACTATCTTCATATATCTATTTTACACACTATTTGTAAGTTTTCGTATATGAATATGTAGATCAGAAAATGTTATCCGAAGAATAAAAAGAATAAACAAGCTAGTACTATAAAAATTGAGGTAATACTTAAAGTGATTATATTCAGTCGGAACACGGAATAAACCTGCAAAGGAGCGCTTACATTCAAAGGCCTTGTTCTGTGCGTTTCTTTCTGAAGTATGATGTTAT
>CAYMDS010000135.1:0-2290 GCA_964389405.1 uncultured Gammaproteobacteria bacterium | reverse complement strand
GCCCCATGTATCAAACATTATGTATCCACCACCCCATCCAAAGGGATTGTTCGAATTAGGGTGAATAAACTGGCCATAGCTGGACTCTAGACGAGTAATTGATGGTAAAAGATAACAGTCAATCTGATAGCTTCTACAGGCACTTATGAACGAGTCCACAGAGCCAGCAAGGGGAGAATTATTTGCTCGCAATACCTTTGCGATAACGCGTTTTTTAGTTACATAGTCCTGTGCAATATCTCTATGGGATATATGATTGGCTATCGCATTTTTAAGATTAACCACAAGATCGGCTGAAGAACCAGCTTCCTGATCTGAGGCTAAAACATTTGTTGCAAAAAATGTAAGAGCGAATAGAATGCTCAAAATTAATTTTATACTCTTCATAAGCGTTAGCCTTTAGACAATCTATAACAGTGTCTTTTCGGCAATAAAAAAGATCCTAAAGCTTTTCAGCGCTTGGCGAAAAACCTTAGGATCTAAGGTGCAGTATAGCAAAGTACTACAGGTCTGTCAAGGGGCATTTTATATATCTTATAGCTAATTCATAACTAGCCTCAAGTAGGTAATAAGCAGCTTCAGTTTGCCTTACATCATCATATTCTGTAGCATATGACGTATGGCAAATAGCAAGGACTCGGTAATCCTTCCAAGCTGGTGGAACGCGTTTCCATGGATCCTTACTTCTATTGTCCTTGGAGCGGGATTTACAACGTGGTTTGAGAGCATGAGTTTTACACTTAACATAGTTTCCCTATATCAAATTTTTCCCGTACTTGGGATCTGGGCTTGGAGCATTATGTGGACTCATTTTATTATCGGGGAAATAAGACGTCTCAATCCCAAGCTCCCAAAACATATGCCGTATCATCGCGTTTCCTCAGCCGCAGTACTCGCGCTCATCGTTCTTCATCCAATTATTTTAGCGATTGAACAGTTTCGGCAAGGCAAAGGCTTCCCTCCTTTTAGCTACTTTACATACGCAGGCGAGGCTAGTATTTGGCTTATTCTACTGGGCATTGTCGGGCTAATCTGCTTCTTGTTCTATGAGGTGATGATAAGGTTTGAGAAAAATAAGAAGGTAAAAAAGGTTTGGTGGCTAGTAAACATCACACAAACCATCGCCATGGTCAGCATTTTTACTCACGGACTCGAACTAGGAGGGGATTTGCACGGAGGATGGTTTCGAACTTACTGGGTCTGGCTAGGACTATTACTTATCCCTTGTCTCCTTCACACCCACTGGACAGATTTGAAAAAGTTGGGAGATAAGATTAAAAAGGTTTAAAGATTTTCTTCAGCTAGTAGAGGGTAGATATCCAATGCCACTTCTTCGTACGGATGAACATTCTTTATTGCTGCAATTACAGCTTTAGCCATTTTTCTTGGACACATGGTTTCTATGCGTTCTTCTTCAACCTCTTCGGCTTTTCCGACCTCACCGATATTTGGATTAGCGCCTACCTTAGGAAAGAATCTACCAGCACCCTTTGAAGAAAACGAACAGTGACTATAGTTTCCGATAGCTCCTGCTCCTGCATCGCCCATTGCTTTTCGTACAATCCCAGTATGCGTCATGGGGACAAAAACCACAATTTTCACCATTTCTTCCATGAAGAATAGTATAGCAAGATGTAAGAAGGGCCGTAGACCATCAAATAAGCTGGATCTTACTTGTTAGATTCGATGTGGTGTTTGAGTTTCTTAATTACTTCCGCGTCTTTCTTGCCCCTCGTCCTTTTCCGATATCCATCTTTTACGCTAAACTCATAAGCTTTGGTAAAGGCTGTGGGAGTTAAAGTCCTAATCTCAATTCCATTTACGCTTGTGGAGATTGTATCTGTGGTTAAATCAGCAATACCGTCTCTAATTAAAATTCCATGAGTTGAAAAGTTTAGTTTGAACTTGTCGTCGCCTTCAAATTCATGTTCTTTTGCATCCACCAGTCTGAAACCATTTTCATCAAGCAATCTTGTAAATTCGGGGAAATCCTCTCCTAACCATTTATCTTCGATTAAAATATCGAGATCATCAAATTTTTTGAAGTCACCTAGATATACGCCAACTCCGACCGAGCCATATAGAATCGGGCTTATGCCAAACGGTCTTAAAAATTGATTAACTTGACCAAATCTTTCAATCATCGATTTTAAATTAAATCGATTAGCCTCTATTCTGGGTTCAGAGTCCGTCATTATCAGATTATACAAGAAGTTAAATTATTGAAGTAAAAAGTGCGCGAACGACGGGACTCGAACCCGCAACCCCTTCCGTGACAGGGAAGTGCTCT
>CAYMDS010000134.1:0-2303 GCA_964389405.1 uncultured Gammaproteobacteria bacterium | reverse complement strand
TAAAACTTTGTGTATTTATAATATTGCGGGCTACAAACACTCTCAGAGAGTATGATGAAACTATAACAAAATTAATCCGTAATCATTTTCTCTTTTGTACACCCTACGGGTGGATTAGCTTGGCACCCCCTTTTTGACGGTTGAGAAAACGAGTAACAGGTTAGCAGGTTTTAGCAATATGTATTCAGGATTAGCTTGCTATGTGATTCGGGTCAACGTAATTTTTCGGAAATAGACCTATCATCGTGCTATGAAAATTAATGTTGAGTGGCATAGTAAAAATAAAATGCCTAAGAATCCGACTCTTGATGAAAGAGTTAAATGGCATTTGAGCCATAGTAAAAATTGTTTATGTCGGCCGCTGGAGGGTAAAATTTTAGAAGAAATTAAAAAAAGAAAACTACTATGACCAAACAATTCTTGAAAGATGTATTTGGCTGGGAATCATACTCTGGTTAATTGGTTATATTTTAGGAATTATTTTTTATCGCGGTAGTACCGCCTTCGCTTATAGGCTGGGTGATAAAGAATTAAATAGTATCCAAGAAACTTTTATAAAGATTAATCCATTGTTCTAGGATTAAATAAGCCGGCTTTGCTTCCTTAGTGATATTTAACCCCTTGAGTATCACTCTCAACCGTTAATACCTGCTGAACTTGATTTACGATTCCTTCCGGGATAATTCCTTTTCCCGGCCCGATTTCCAACACAAGATCGTTTTTTCCAATAGAGCATTTACCTAGAAGTTCAGCAACTAGCTTCCGGCGTATTTGATGCATACCGGAGCACCCCCATCACGAAGTTCATATTAGCCATAGTATATTAAGATCAGCCTTGAAAAGCAAAAAGATACCAAAACTCTTCAGTTGTTATTTAACTAAAAAAATGTAAATATAGTATTAAAGTGTTTAAGTTATTTTCCGCATCTGTATTATTAAGCATAATCCTAGTTTTTTTTCTACTACTGATTCCATATACTACAGAATGCGGTTTTTTTAATCTTTTACCCTGTGGACGCTTAAGAGGACTTCCTTTTGCGATTTTAGAAGAGAAATGTATTAGAAACTGTATTAGCCCCCATCCAGATGATCCATCTGTAGTAATAGGTTGGAAATTAACTGAAGATTTTACTGCTCTTTTTTTATTCAATGTAATATTTTGGTTTCCCGCAAGTCTAATTATCATAATTGTTATAAATAATTACATTAAAAAGAAAGATAAAACAGCAAAAAAAAGTAATACATACTCTAAAACTGTTTAACTATATAAGATATGGTAATCTAAAGGAATGAGGATTGTAAGAAATTTGTACGAATCAATGCCCTGTCATGCATGATTAGAGAAATCCCGGAAGAGTCAGGGCTTAGGACAGATAAATCATTATTCTGGGAGTTATAGAGTCGGCCAATTGGCGTGTTGACGTTTTTAGCTATAAATACCCGGGTAAGTTACAAGATGTAAAGACATGCGGAAAAGAAAAAATAGAATGGTTTGATATTAATAAATTACCAGCGAATGTCGTGAGTAATTTGAGGTGGTTAATTCCTTGTGCGATAGATCACATTAATAATACAGAGCTTAATGCATTTAGCATAAGTTACTTTGAGGGACTTAAAAGTTAACTATAAATGTAGACGAAGCTTGTGATAGAAATAGGCAATGGTTTCTCTTTTATCTTTCAATGAGGCTTTATCAACGTCATGACTTTTTATGTATTTTTTCAGCGGACAGTTTTCCATATCTGTATGCGAGTTACTTTTTTCCAATAAACGAAAAATGTATCTTATCCCCTCTTCTGATTTGCTGAAGAAATGATCGGGATGAATTTCTTCATAAAGCCCAGTATTTTTTAATATCTCGATAATTGGCGCTTTCATATCTGAGAAATAAAGATTCTTACGAGCTGTGCGTAAATTTTCGAATAGCGATTTTAACATCTCTTCACCTGTCGCATCTACCTGATTAATGCCGTTACCTACCAGAAGAATATCTTTTATTTTTTTATTTTTGGAAAGATCATTTATGATTTCTTCTTCGAAGTATTTTGCATTCGCGAAGAAAAGAGGCGCATCAAGTCTTACCACTGCGATTTCTTCGCATCTGTCCATGCGAAACCTGCTGGCATCATGTAAGGCCCCGTCTCTAAACTTTGACAGGAACACAACTCTGGGATGCATGCTCCTATAAAGGTAGTATCCTACTGAGAAAACTACACCTGTCAATATTCCTTTTTCCAGGTGTGGTGCGAAATATAAAGTACAGATGAAAGTTAGTATTGCGGCGATTCCATCATAAGGGTTAG
>CAYMDS010000133.1:0-2327 GCA_964389405.1 uncultured Gammaproteobacteria bacterium | reverse complement strand
AGCAGGAAGCATCGCAAGGCCAGATCGTAGTATTGGAATAATAACGATGTCATCTGATTTAATTACTGTACTTTCCATTTCGGCAAGAGGCGTTTGCAAAGTTATTGGTGTATGCGGGATAAATTGAGATGATTCGGCTGCGAGAAGAGTTGAAAGTTTATCAGCAGCATCACGAAACTCAGCTATTGTCGAGTTTTTATTACGTAACACCGACATTAAAGTGTCTTTCATACACTTATTTTACTCTTAATAATAATGTTCATTTAAACCCCTGAATTCCCTGATTGATTGGTGATATTTTTGCATGACTTCGTCTTCAAGTTTTAAGTATGCTTCATCAATTTTTAGAAGAACATCGCTACCGAGCTTAATATCATTTGCTTTAAGATTTATTGGGATGTATTCAGAATTTGTTAGTCCAACTATAATAAAGTCTACATATTTTTGATGAAGTGCCCATGCCATTGATAACTGCCCTATTGTTATACCTAGTTTTTTTGCAATTGGTGAAATATTTATTCGTGACCACTCCGATAATAATTCCAATTTATCTTGAGTCCAATCACTCCTACCTATCCGCAAATCTCCATCTCTTAATTCTATTCCCTCAATCAAGCTTCCTGTGAGCTGTCCCCTATCAATAACTTGATATGGCACTAATACGATATTATTTTCAAGAAGATAGATCTCAAATTCTTTATCAATACTTCTATTAATGAGGCTAAATCTATTTTGAATATATCTCACATCTCCATATTTTTTGTATTCCTTTAGTTGATTTAAGTCGACATTTGAAACTCCAATTTTCTTAATTTTTCCTTGCTTTTGCAGTGCGCTAAGGGCGCTCATTGTTTCTTCAAAAGGAACTTCAGGATCTGGCGAATGTACAAAATAAAGATCAATATATTCAAGATTTAGACGCTTCAGTGATATTTCGCATTCTCTAATAACTTCCTCATACTTCGCACCACGAGGAATTGTTTGAAAAGTTTTACCCTCGACATCTTTATACGCACATTTGGTAACAATGTAAAATTTTTCCCTTGAGAATTCTTTTAAGACCTCCCCTAAAAGTTTTTCTATTTCCCCAAATCCATACATCGGAGCTGTGTCAATATAATATCCTCCACTATCTATAAATTTTCTTACAATATCTTTAGAATTTTCAGGGGTTATTTCAGAAAAAACGCTCGAAAGGGGAAAAGTACCTAAACCAACTCGATTGTGCATATTAGGCATTATATCAGAGGTTACCTGCAATTAACTTATTTCCATTTCTCCCACATCTTTCTGAAAAATGGCAGGGTCAATGTTGAAAGGAAAAAACCTATTGTCGGAACAATTGCATTGAGCCAGGGGTCAGAAACATGTATTGCATTAAGGTATAATCCTATTGCAATATACGTAAAGACTATCAGGAGAGAGCGTCGTGCATAGCTTGTCTCCCATTTTTTATCCAGATCAACTTTCCTATTTCTTTCCTGGAGCTCTCTGATATCATTTTCAAGATCGTTGAGTGAAGACATAAAAGGAGTATATCATAAGGAACACAAGCTTAAGAAGATAACAAAATCGATAGTTACTTTAGATGGAATACATACCCATCATTAAATTAAGACTTTCCAAACAACCATCTCAGACCGCGTTCTATATCCTTCGCTAATAACGCCGCACCTATAGGGCCATCACCTTCGGCATCCATACCAGCCATACGAATCAGGCGAGCATCTCGATCTCGCGCCATTTGAGTTAACTCTGGAGAAGCTTGTACGAGATGTACGCCAGTAAAATCGAGGGCATCTCCCCCTGTTGATATCGCTAGTTCTTCTGGGGTTAATGGAGCTCCTGCACCAAATAGGGTATTGACATCATCAAAATGAACCTGGACTGGAGTTTTTTCTGCCATTTTAGTTTATTTAAATTAAAGATAATTATTTAATCTAGTCGTGCTGGGGGACCAGGATTCGAACCTGGATAAGTAGCTCCAAAGGCTACTGTCCTGCCGTTGAACGATCCCCCAAATTGTCAAATTGACTGTTCTATTGTACCAAAATTATCTTGTTATAGATGGCTAATACCTCATGCCATATAGAAGATTGTTCAAGAAATTAATACTCACTACTTTCACATCAAGACATTCAAGGAATCTAGACATTCTATGGGGCTTATTTGATATAATATAGCATGCTCCGAAAGCTAAAAGTCTTTCTGCTTACTACTCTCTTTACTCATTTCATGTGTAAACAGCCCGTAAGTAAGGAGTATTTCACCATATGAAAACAGGAACAGTTGCATTAATCGGTAGACCAAATGTCGGCAAGTCAACG
>CAYMDS010000132.1:0-2352 GCA_964389405.1 uncultured Gammaproteobacteria bacterium | reverse complement strand
TCTTACGATCGCTCCTACAGGAACGACCTCTTTAGTTTCCGGAGTCTCATCAGGAATTGAACCTGTCTATGAATTCTCTTTCAAGCGTCGTTGGAGAGGCGGGGAAGAGATGATGTATCATCCTCTTTATGAAGCATGGCTTAAAGAGAATCCTAATACAGATAGGCCCGAATACTTCGTGTCTGCGAATGATTTAACACCACTTGAACATGCAAATGTACAGGCTATAGCCCAAAAATATATCGATTCATCGATCTCAAAGACTGTTAATGCGCCGAACGCCCATACGGTAGAAGATGTGAAAACGCTTTATATGGCAGCATATGATATGGGTCTTAAGGGTGTAACATACATGCGGGATGGATCACGTTTAGGTGTCCTGGAGCGTGTGGATGATAAAAAACCAGTCACAGATGAAAAGACGGAGGAAGAGAAGCCTTCGGCGCCTATAACCCCTCGGGTGCTTAGGCCTCTTATGCTTACCGGTACGACTTATAAAGCAGATAGTCCTGTAGGAAAAATGTATGTGACTGTAAATCACAACGAAAAAGATGAGCCTTTTGAGGTATTCATAAATAATGGAAAAAGCGGGACAGATGTTATGGCAATGGCTGATGCTCTTGGAAGAATGATTTCATTTGTACTCCGTATCCATAGTCCTGTGGCACCTCGCGAAAGGATGCGGGAGATCGTATCTGAACTTTCAGGAATAGGCGGTGCACGAAGTGTGGGGTTTGGTGAAAATCGGGTACGTTCAGTTCCGGATGCCGTAGCAAAAGTTCTAGCTAGGCATTTAAATTTCCGCGTAAATGGAAGAGTGGAGGATAAACTGCCAGTCGTTGCTGAAATAGTTCATGCGGCTGATTCTACGGAGAATGCATCAAATGGGAATGGTTTGATTAATGGTCATTCTGCTCAACCCCAGCCTCCACTTCTTAGTGATGATGCACCGGTGCAGCAATTAGCTATTCCTACACAGCAGTTAGCCCCAGATTTGCCTTCAACGAACCTTTTCGATATTTGTCCTGAGTGCGGATCCGGTTCCTTCGCATATGAAGAAGGCTGCAAAAAATGCTACGGCTGCGGATACTCCGAGTGTTAGATACGAATTAATCCGAATTTTAATACTACAAATTCATACGAATAGATAATGAATATTTTTAGTGTTTTGGGGATTGCAAAAACACTATATATTTATTAATATAAAAAGTGTAAAGGCAATCACCGTGAAAGTCGGTGGAGGAGCCGCCACTGTTACATCCAGAAAACTTTACATAACATTTCTCCCGAGCTGGAATAATTTTTCATCCTTCTTGGGAATTCCGGAAGGATTTTTTTTGTTTACGAATATATCCGGATAATAAAAATATATGAAAAAACAGGTAACAGTTTTGTCAGTACTTATAATAGTACTTCTGAGTATACTTTTTCTTACGCCTTCGATTCTAAAGAAAGAACAAACAGTTTCTCCGACAGTCCAGCCTACAACTACTAGTAAGATTGAAGCAAATAGAAAATTTTCGTATGAGGGCAGAGAAGGAGTCGATGCTTTAACTCTGCTTAAAGAGAAAGCAGAGATTAAGCAGGATGATTCAGGCTTAGTTACATCTGTTAACGGGAGAGAAGCAGATTCAGGAGCGCGGGAATATTGGTCTTTTTATGTAAATGGGAAAATGGCATCAGTAGGCCCTGCTGACTATATAACAAAAGATACTGAGAAAATTGAATGGAAGATAGAAACATACTAATATTTAATTTTCCATTTACCATCTATCATTTTACATTTATTTAACACTTTATAAATTTAATAGTAGGAAATATTTCAATCAATGGTAGATGGAAAATGGACAATGGAAAATCGATAACTTAGCTTATGAGCCAACTATATAAATTAATAACTCCAATCCTCATAATTGCTTTTGCAGTAATTTTGAGAATACTTCCTCATCCTCCTAATGTAGCTCCTATTACCGCCATGGCGCTTTTCGGAGGCGTCTATATAAATAAAAAATATGCTTTGATAGTTCCTTTGATAGCGCTGTTTCTTTCTGACTTGGTATTAGGTTTTCATGACACAATGATCTTTGTATATGGTAGTTTTTTATTGACAGGTTTGATTGGTATTTGGTTAAAAAAACATAAAAGTATACTAAATATAGTCGTAGGGACTTTTTTTTCATCGTTGCTTTTTTACCTTATTACAAATTTCGGTGTTTGGCTTGTAAGCAAAATGTATTCTCATACCATACATGGTCTTCTCGAGTCTTATGCTCTGGCCATACCTTTTTATCGCAATACTCTTATTGGCGATTTTATCTATACAGGAAT
This sequence comes from uncultured Gammaproteobacteria bacterium, assembly GCA_964389405.1. Taxonomy (GTDB): domain Bacteria; phylum Patescibacteriota; class Microgenomatia; order Levybacterales; family UBA12049; genus CAYMDS01. The sequence continues at coordinate 24 of CAYMDS010000132.1, read as the reverse complement.
ATTTTTTATCGCGTATGAAAATAT
>CAYMDS010000131.1:0-2424 GCA_964389405.1 uncultured Gammaproteobacteria bacterium | reverse complement strand
CCTCAGCTATCCAAAGAGTATTTGCCAGACCCCAGCTCGGAGTGAGGCTTGGTGGATTGATACCATTAGTGTTTCTATCATTCTCTAAGGTATAATTTATTTCAGGCGCAGTTGTACCATGCCATCTTGTAATTCTCCAGATTCGCGCAACCATATTAACAGAATTAGTTGTCGATATAGTTGCACTCGCTCCTTCAGTACTATCTGCTTTTTTATATGCGACATATGCGCCTAGGTTCGGTACATCATTATTTATGAGTGATGTCCAGCCTGATATACCCGTTAGAGTACCGGGATCATTAGAACTTGAAATAATTAATAAAAGATCCCCAGTATTTATATTGGAAGGCATGTCAATATTATGGGTGGTAGTTGGCGAACTATTTGTATTATATTGGGTACCTTTGTCAGAGACTATTGGATAATCGCCAGTGGAAGCTGAACAGGCACTTAGTGCATTTTCGTCAAATTTCCAATGAGCGACACTTGACCCGACAGGAGAACCAGGTGCCGGATGATTTGCGTTCATATCTTGAACCAATTGCTGAGTATTTCGTATATAGTTATAAACTTTTACATCATCTATAGCTCCGTCAAAATAACCAAAGGCTGTTTCTGCTCGTCTGCCGAGTGATACGCTTGGAGATGTGCCTCCGCCTGAGGGATCATTTGTGTAGGTTACAGCTGCTCCAAGTTGGACCCCGTTTTCATAGAACCTGACTTCGTTATTTGTAACATCACGAGTAACTGATAAATGAACCCAAGTATTCGTTGAATTTGTTATGGCTACTGTTGAAGACACTGTCTCTGCCACTTCAGAACCTGATTCCCAGAATAATCTGAGGATGTTATCGGTATCATTTATATAAAACTGATAATTTACATTATCCGCTGAACCAGTACTATTTCCACTACGGTCTATGATAGTGTCATCGTCAATTGTGGATTCACGATAAACCCACGCTGATAAGGTCAAATCTCCTGTAATTCCCAATCCACTACCTGGGGTTGTATCTATAGCGTAGTCAGTGCTTCCGTCAAAATCTAAAGCTCCTCCATATTTACCAGGTTTTCTTTTTGGTAGGGGAGTGTCAGTGGAGGTTAATGTCAAATTACTTCCGGAACCTGATCTGTCGTAAGTTGTATTACTCGTATTTTCATTTAAATCCCAGTAGCCTACTGGTGAAGGGCCAAAACGATATAAACTTTCTAGATCAGATAAAGAAAGTTGGCGGGAATAGAATCTGACATCATCAAACATAGTACCCGTACCGTCTGGAGAAAAAGAAGTCCCAGCCGGGTTAATTGATGTATCAGTTGTGACTGCCACATGCTGCCATATGTTTGCTTGCAATGTACTGCTTTCAATTCCGTTGACATATATTTTTGGATTTGAAACAGAAGTTGTCGAAATCGTGCCTGAACTAATTTGGATTAATGTTTCAGGAACATCATCAATACGAATTAGGCTGTCAGTTAGGTTTGTGGGATATACCCAAAAAACAAACGTTTGTGCAGGTCTTAACATACCACCGGTAAGAATTAGAAGATCACTTGAATTATCAAAGTACGAAGCATTGAAAAATTTTCCATTAGACTGAGATACACTTGTTGAGCTGTTAGTTAGAGCAAAATTATTTCCTGATGAATCCGTAACGCTTGCTGAGCCTGCATCATCCATATTCCAGTAGGCTAGTAGCCCATCAGATAAATACTTCTGATTTCCACCAAAACTTGCTGAAGATCCTTCATAAGTTGATTCAAGCTGAGTCTCAAGTTTTATCTGTGCTGCTGTCCGTTCGGTATAGTATATTTTGAATTCATCGATGAAGCCATGGAAGTTCGCGCCAGAGGAGCCGCCAATTAAAAGATCACTAGTGTCTGTAGCAGGCGCACCGCTTCCATTTATACTTGCACCGCGGTTTACACCGTCTATATAGATAGTAATCTCATCATCAACATCATCAGTATATGTGACAGCTATATGATGCCAACGATTCAGATTTATACCGTTTGTTATAGTTACAGTTGCATCATTTGCAGATCCGGCTGTCCCCAGATCAAGGGATGCCTCAAGATCTGCATATCCATCAGATCCATCATTTGTGGTTCTCAGGTATGTAGTTCCACCTTTATCAAATATCTCACCCACACTACCTTCACCGTCTGAGTTTACTCTCACCCAGGTAGAAAATGTGAAATTATCAGCAAGCGAATCATTAAGATCAATTGATCCGGTATTTATGACAGTTGCTGTATCATCTGTACCATCAAAGAATAGACATTTTCCGGATACGCACATATCTTCTTGTCTCCACATCAAACTTGCGCTATGCGTAGCATCATTTTCTTCAAGCCCGCTATCACATGCATCTTTTCCACTTGGACAGCTATCATCAACACCTTCATCAAATTTAAGAAATA
>CAYMDS010000130.1:0-2481 GCA_964389405.1 uncultured Gammaproteobacteria bacterium | reverse complement strand
CCTCATCCATCACTTGTGAGACTGTATATCCGTAAAACCGAATGAATTCAGGTATCATCATCAGCCAATCTTCTCTACTTTTGGGTCAGTATCAATTTTAACCTTGTTATCACTAAGTTCTTTATTATCAGATGGTTGTACGTTTTCCATCATACCAGTAATTACTTCAAGTGTTGTACCAAGATCAAGTTCTACTCCTGCTAATTCTGGGATTAATTCTTTGATAATCTCATCCATGTCAGCTTCAGCTTGTTTTACTTCTTGCTTTGTAACGTTTTTGGTATTTTGAAATATCTCACCTAACTTTGACACAGTTAAAGCATGACTAAGTTTTAGTGGTTTACATTGAAGCTCCACGTCCTTTATTTTTATTATAAAATCCTTTGCTCTCAGATCTTCTACTGTTAATGCCATGTTATTCTCCTTTTATTAACTTATTAGTGCCGTGTCACGACTTAATGTTTGGACTGTGATTTTATATAACTTTGAATATTCAAGGTCTCTGGCGACATCCTGAATGTCCCCGATAACTAACAATGAGTGTATATATGCAGTATTACCTTCAATTGTTACTGAAATTGAGTGACTTCGATGAATTGCTCGTTTAATATCTTCTAATGTTGATACTGCATCTTTACTAGAAGAGTCTTTAATATATATATCACATACTGATTCTTCGATTGGAGTATACATATTTGGTGTTCCACCTACTCTAACAATATAGATACCATTTGTATCGTTAGGAATTTGTCCAGGAAATATAGAAGTACCAACTACTCCAAAATTAGCATCATCTAAATATTGACAAAGTATATCAGCAATATCCATTATGCTCTAGCCCTTCTACCATGTATTACAAATTGTGTATTTAATTTAGCTACACCTTCGTCACCTGAAGTTTTTAAAAAATGTTTACCAGTACCTGATGTTGTATACTTACGAACTCTTCGTGTACTATCACCGCCTAACTCTTGAAAACGAGCATATTCAATCCAGAATGATATACGCCAACTAAGTAAACTTGTCATATGCGTATCTGATTCTCCTCGAAGACCTCCATCTTTAAATGGTGCACGATCTTTAGCTTTTATTAAAATATCAGCAGCAGTACTACGCATTGCATCATTTAGAACTTGCTTGGCTGAGGCTCCAAATGCTGGTAATTTATTAGTAACTCTCATCATGATATAACTCCATACTTCAATAATTCTGCTTTTAAGAATAAAACAGCAGGATTTCGTAATCTTCTTGCTTCGGTCAATCTTTCAACTCTGTAATGTTCACCTTTAAACTTAATGACATCTTCTTTCTCGATTCCACTATCTGGTTCAAACCACATCATTGCATCACTTTGCACTTGTTCATTATTAACAGATGTAACAGCTTCAGTAATGATTCGCACATGTGCTTTTAATGTAGTAGTTCCTGAGGCTACAAAATCACCATATCTGTTACGGGTCATTGTGACCTTATAAACAGTGTAAATCATTGGTGGTTTCATTGTTAGATCTCCGGAAATAAGTAACTTATATTTGCCAACACATTCTTTGTTTCAGTGGTTGCATACTCAATACTATATCCTTCTATTGATTCTCGTTTGATATTATCTGAATTATTAATTTCACTTAATAATGAATTGATCATTGCATCTTTAATAATATTGAGCATATTAGTATCACCATAAATACTAAACTTAGCACGTACAGCAATGTTATTAATGCCAGTAAAGAATTGGCCTGATCGATAACGAATCATAGTTTTAAGCGTTCGATTAATTGGTTCTTTTGTGTAATCAGTAGTATCATATGTATCTGTAACTACTTGATCATCATCTACATATTTAACTGAGTCAATATCAGTACAAGGATCTATCTTTAAATGTTGTACGCCACCATCATAATATCGAGTAGATAACTCTTGAGCTTCTACACTTGAGCCGATGATCGATTCAACGTTCGCCTGAAGTGCGGCGTTTATAAGTGCGAAGGCGGAGGCTTCTTCTGAGGTTAAAGTCCTTTGTAGTCTCGCCTCTAATTCGCTCTGTGCGATCAATGCCATTTGATACCTCTCTTATGGTTAATATTGCTCTGTGAAAGTAATCTATTAACATAATTCTTATTATAAACTATTTATATGTAATTAAATATCTACAAATAAAAAAGGGACCATTGTTGATCCCTTTCTTACGCTTAACGAAAAAAACGCTTAGCTAATAGCAGCTGGTCCCATACGGCCAAGTAAACGACCATCAGTAGCAGCGCGTGATTCATCGACTAGTGCCGTGAATTCTACTTCAAACACTGACTGTTCGTCTATTTTGTAGGCGAGAGTCATTGGTGAAGTTGCAACTGCTTTAAAGAATGTAATCGTTAGGTTACCATCAGAGTTACCACCTTGAGGGGTAATAACAAGTTCTAAAGCGTCGTTTCGCAAACTATATCCAGCTTTGGTACCAAAGTGAATATGATCATCGGACGAACC
>CAYMDS010000129.1:0-2500 GCA_964389405.1 uncultured Gammaproteobacteria bacterium | reverse complement strand
TGTCGTCAGCTCGTGCCGTGAGGTGTTCCCTTAAGTGGGGAAACGAGCGCAACCCTCGCGTTATGTTAAATATTCATAGCGGACAGCCCCGATCATATCGGGGAGGAAGGGGAGGTAGATGTCAAGTCAGCACGGCCCTTATACCCTGGGTTACACACACCCTACAATGGCGAACAACAACGAGCTGCAAGCCGGTAACGGCAAGCTAATCTCTGAAATTTCGCCTCAGTTCAGATTGAGGTCTGCAACCCGACCTCATGAAGTCGGAATCGGTAGTAATCGCGGATCAGCAGGCCGCGGTGAATACGTTCTCGGGTCTTGTACACACCGCCCGTCAAGGCAGCAAAGTCAGGGGTAGATGAATCATTCTTTCGAGTGAGAGTCTAAATCTGGCGATGAGGCTTAAGTCGTATAAATGTTGCGACCTATACTGGTAACAGTATAGAAAACCTCAACTATATCGGTGAACTCCTACTTGAGTTTAGTTTTACTTTTCAATAAGCTAAGCTTTAAGGGACAATACCGAGGGAAGTCTCTCATTTTTTGAGATGACCCCGTAGAGACTACACGTTGACGCCTTAAGAAAATGACAAAAGCCTACCTACTTGGTGCATTACATGATGGTACTGTAAGAAGACTTACCTATCGCATCGTACAAAAAGAACGAGAGTATATAGAGTTTCTTGTAAAGGGAATTCAATCTCTTGGTCAAAAAGCCTGGATGTATAAAGAGGGGAATGATAGCCAGCTTTATGTAGCTGAATTTTCAAAGTCCTTTTTAAAAGATTTTGTTATTGCAAATAAGCGAGATAAAATCGACTACATCAGAGGATACTTCGATGCCGAGGGTGGAGTTTCTCGAGATTCTAAAGTAAGATATTATCTTTACTTCGCTCAAAAAAATCTTAAAGATTTACAGCAAGTAAGAGTATATTTATGTGAACTCGGAATATATTGTGGTATTATTCATAATCCAAGTAGAAGAGTAGATCCAAACTATTGGCGATTTTTTATAAGTGTGAAATCTTATACAAAATTTGCTCAATTGATAGGATCTTGGCATCCGATAAAAAGTCAGTTTCTTAAGGATGAAGATATAGTCCATGCTTCCAGTAATGGAAAGATTAACATGAACAAGGTATCCCTAGCCGAAGCTGGGGATGGATCACCTCCTTTCTAATTTAAAACACATGGTTTTCATGGAATAAAGGAACAAACAGATTTACATAGATCTCTAAATTATTTGTGTTTATCTGTCCGGCTTTTCATTTAAATCGTTTTATAAGGATTGGAGAAGACATATAACTTAATTACATATGCAAAGAGCCTAGTGCTTAGAGCATAGGGTGATAAGGATAAATGTAATGGCAACAGGTTGAGTGAATAGTACCTGAAACTTTTCGTTATTACTTAGAAAAGAAAAACTATTCTCGCTTTTTCCTACCACTTTTTGCTTATCAAGCTGAGCTTGATTATAACCGAGCTGAACTCGGTTATCATTTAAAAACCCGCATAATAGCGGGTTTTTTGGGTCTATAACGATAAAACCATCCGGCTGACGGATGGTTTTATTACTAAATCTAACTATTTAATTAATTATTTTAGTAATTTAAGGTGGTTTTTCCCGGAGTAACCGGTATATGACCCTAATATATACTAGGATTGTCTGAGCCTTGCTTGTCGAAGGTGTATAACCTTTCGTCCAGGCTTTTTCGAATGGTCCAAACTTTCCATTCAGCATATTGAATACAATATATTCTAATTAAGATTTAAGTTCTTGACAGAAACTAGACAAGATAGCTGACAATCTTGGAAGTATTAAGTATTAAGTATTAAGTATTAAGTATTAAGTATGCCGAGGTTGCGAGGCTAGGCATGGTGTGATAAGATTGAATCGATCTGGCGCGGTGGTGAAGTAGCTAACACAGCTGTCTGCAGAACAGCCATTCAGGGGTGCAATTCCCCTTCGCGCCTCACTATATAATTAATAACCTCTGTAAGATTTGTGTAAAAATTCCACTTTGTTATATATTTAATTAATTTTACTGTTAAAATGTGGGTACATATGGTCAATAGAAAAGAAAGCATGGTTGATAAAGGATTGAACAAATGGAACGAATGGAATAAATTTACATTGGTCATGGAAACCGGAATGGTTGTTGCTGGTTTAGGTTTAGCTGTACCTTGGTTGATTGCCTTAGGAGCTACGGGAATAGTTGTTGATGCAACACAGATTCATTTAATAAATCGCACAAAAGAATGGCGCATGAGGCGACAAAATCATAAGGAAACTGTTATGAATCAAGGTAAAGACTATAAACTTCAGCCTGCAATGTGAGTCATAAATAATATATTTTTGTAAGGTATATATCAAGTGTATATAAGGATGGTGATGTAATATACGGTCATAGGAGGACATAGCCATGACTGAAATACAAAGATTTTCTTATGAGAAAGCTACCAAAGAGACTCTTAAGGCATTAGCTTTGGGCTTAAGAGT
>CAYMDS010000128.1:0-2503 GCA_964389405.1 uncultured Gammaproteobacteria bacterium | reverse complement strand
ATGGGAAAATAACAAAAGACATACTTTATTATATTATGACGACAAATTTCAATTATTTAGAAATAATGAAGCGCTATCTAGAGCACGGCTTTATTACGATTATGAAGTAATCACGGAAAAAGAAAAAATTTTAAGTAGAATTTTTCAAAAAGAATTTGATATACGTAAAAAAATTATCTTAGAAGAAAACTTGTCTACTGAGATCCCCAAAACGCTCAATCCTCGCGGTAGTGTTTTGATAAAAAAATATTCTTCTGATAGCATAGACCTAGATATTTTCTCTTCTCAAGAAGCTCTTTTATTTTTGTCAGACAACTACTATCCTTCCTGGAAAGCTTATATAAATGGTAAAGAGACGAGAGTATATCGTGCTAATTATACTTTTAGGGCTATATTAATTCCTAAAGGAGATTCGAGGGTAAGATTCAGTTATAGCTATTTTAGCGGTGGTTTTTAGCTTTAAGCCATTTGGCCATTTCAGAAAGAGTAAGGCGGTGTTTGGCGAAAAAGAAGAGATAAACAATCGGTACCAGTCCCAAATCATTTAAAGGAATGAGTATAACTAGGATGATAAACCATTTCTTTTGATGGCCGGATGCTGCTCTCCATAAAGCAACCCCTTTCCAGAATAGTTGCCAGCAAGTTATAAAAATCAGAACTGCTACGATTTGCGGTGTAAGTCCTTGCATGATTCAATCATATCAGGCTTGTGTTTCGTATGCAAGAGCTCTAAAAACTGCTAAAATTAAATATAATACATCATGAAAATAGGCATATTCGATCCCTATTTAGATACCCTCTCAGGCGGAGAAAAATATATTTTGACTGCAGCCTTGTGTTTGGCCAGGAATCATAAAGTATCTATCTTTTGGGATACTTATAAATCCTTATCTGTCATAAAAGAAGCAGGGCGTAAGTTTGATATGGACCTTTCCCGGTTGACATTTGAGAAAAACATATTCTCTCCGGACACCCCTTTTCTTCTAAGATTGATAAAAAGCAGAAAATACGACAAAATACTTTACTTAAGCGATGGAAGTATCCCAACCGTGTTAAGTGATCTTGTGCTTCATTTCCAAACACCCGTTGAGTGGGTAAATAATTCATTAAAGACACGGATTAAATTAAAGAAGGTAAAAAATATTATATGCAATTCTGATTTCACAAAAACCTATATAGATAAAAAATTTTCAGTAAGAAGTAAAGTAATATATCCTCCTGTTGTCATTCGTACTGATCTTTTTATTGATAAAAAAGAAAATATTATTCTAAACGTTGGTCGGTATGGTGTGAATAGCCCAGGCTCAAGCTATAAAAAACAGGAGGTACTTGTTGATGCATTTAAAGAAATGGTCGATAGGGGTCTTAAAGGCTGGTCTTTAAATGTGATAGTAAGTGTTTTTGGTCAAGATGAAAAGGAATTAAAAAAAATTATTGATAAAGCGGATAATTATCCTATATATTTTATAGTAAATCCTGATAATAATACGCTTTGGCAGAATTATAGTAAATCGAAAATATATTGGCATGCTTCGGGCTTCGGTGAAAATCTCAAATTGAATCCAGACCGTGCAGAGCATTTTGGAATATCCACAGTTGAGGCAATGGGGGCCGGAGCCGTGCCTGTAGTAATAAGAGCGGGAGGACAGCCAGAGATAGTGAATGATGGTATAAATGGTTTTTTATGGAATACGAAAGTAGAACTTATGCAGAAGACCTTACTACTTATAAAAGATCAAAAAGAACTTAAAAAATTATCATTACAATCGATAAAGGATTCTAAGAAATTTTCTGAAGCTGAGTTCTGTAAAGATGTATATTCGGTCATAGCATGAAAAAAAATCATATATTTCCTATTGCGATTATTTTTGCTGTTACATTTATTATATTTCTCCCCTTTTTTAATGGACGGCGCCCAATTCCCTCCGATACTATAGTAGGTTTATACCACCCCTTTAGAGATCTATATTCACAAAGTTTTCCCCGTGGTATGCCATTTAAAAATTTCCTTATTACTGATCCCGTACGCCAGCTTTACCCATGGAGATTGCTTGCTCTGGATTTGCTTAAAAAAGGGGAATTACCGCTTTGGAACCCATATAGCTTTTCTGGAACCCCTCTGATGGGAAATGTACAACATGCTGCCTTCTATCCTTTGAATATTCTATTTTTTATATTCCCATTTTCTTTTGCCTGGAGCGTGCAAATAATACTTCAAATAATTCTAGCGGGTCTCTTCATGTACTTCTATACCATTAATTTAAGATTGCATTCTTATTCAGGCTTGTTGTCAGCAATTGTATATTCCCTTTCAGGTTTTGCGGTAGCTTGGTTAGAGTGGAATACGATAGTTCAGACATTTTTGTGGCTGCCGTTATTGCTGTTGAGTGTAGATAAGATTGTTAAAACACAGACTGTAAACTCGAGGTTAATATCAAAAAATAAATTTTTTTTCCTTTGGAGTTTTATTTATCTAACGGCCCTCATATCTTCTTTTTTTGCC
>CAYMDS010000127.1:0-2529 GCA_964389405.1 uncultured Gammaproteobacteria bacterium | reverse complement strand
CGAACCTGCGCGAGCTCTTTTAAAAGCTCAGAGGGTTAGCAACCCTCCGCAATGGACCTGGCTATGCGACTCCTCCAAATCGTGCCTTATTATAACACTCTATTTCTTATTTCTGCTACTTTAAGAGTATGAGTATTCTCGACTTTATATTCCCAAAAAAATGTGTCAGTTGTGGGCGATTCGGGGAGTATGTCTGCGCAAATTGCTTTACCTCAATTTCATTTGATGTGGAGTGTATATGTTTGGTTTGTAACAGGCAGGCAGTAGATGGCATCACTCATCCACTATGTCGCGGTAAATATGTTATGGATGGAACAATTGCTAGTATTGTGTATAAGAGTATCGCAAAAAAACTAATTTACGCTTTTAAATATAAGCCTTATATTTCTGATCTTGAAAAAACCCTTGCCGATTTTTTCTACGAAGGACTTATTCAATCTGAGCAGTTTAATAAAATTATAAAAACAGATAGTATTTTGGTACCCATCCCGCTTCATCCTAAAAAGCTAAGAGAAAGGGGATATAATCAGGCTGAAGTATTGGCGAAGAATTTAGGGAAACGATTAAATCTTCCTATACTGAGAGTTCTTAAAAGAGTGAAATTCACCCCATCCCAGGTAAGCTTGAAAAGGGAAGATAGGAAAGAAAATATTAAAGGAGCATTTGAACTCTCGAATAGTTTCAGAGCTACAAAGTTGCAGAGTTTCAAAGAGTCAGACAGCTTTGCGACTTTAAAACTATGGAACTCTGAAACTATAAATCAGATTATCCTGATTGATGACGTCATCACCTCAGGTGCAACTATGCTTGAGGCCGCAAGCGTTTTAAAGAGAGCGGGGATGAAAAGGGTTTGGGGTATAGCCCTGGCACATGGTAAATAAATTGTATTAATAGTTTACAGCGATAGAGGGCTTTAGTATCATATACGCATGATCCTTCGACCCGTTCGATTTACTCAGGGTCGCACTGAGCACAAGTCGAATGTGCGACCTGCTTAGGTCTTCGACTCTGAGGATTGAGCCTCAGACTCAGGCTCGAATGAGATCATAGTGAGCTTGTCGAACTATGAAAATAACCAATAGAAAAGCATTTTTTGACTATATAATTCTTGACCGATTTGAAGCAGGGGTGAACCTGACAGGTGCTGAAGTGAAAGCTGCGAGAGATGGCCATATCGATCTAGCGGGTAGTTTCGTACGGATTCAGGGTAGTGAAGCATATCTTGTGAATGCTAAAATTCTACCCTATAAGTATGCTCGACCCGAAGGATATGATGAGCGAAGGTCTCGTAAGCTTCTCCTTCATAAAAAGGAGATTATAGCCTTAAAAGGGCGAGTTGAAGGCGGTAATTTGACAATAGTACCCATTAGCATGTATACTACCCGTAACCTCATAAAGCTGGAATTAGCCTTAGGCAAGTCTAAAAAGAAGTTCGATAAGAGACTAGCTATTAAGAAACGCGACCTTCAACGCACACTTGAGAAAGACTATAGCAGTGACACCTTTGATCTTTAAAAGACTCATCATTCGTTTTTGCTTCACGAAGTATATATAGATATCTTCGAAGAAGAGATTTACGCTCAGTATTTCTTAATATGACGTATATTTCCAATCGGCCCATAAAGGCAACTTCGCGGGGTAAAAACGAATGGTTGATTCAATATTCGCCCTTACCTCGTTAAAACTATGTCGAGGCAAGGGGGGATGATTTGATTCGACGATAACCGTTCTTTAAAAACTGCAAGCCGGCTTTGATAATAGCCGTAAAACAGATCAAACAATAGATGCAAATAAAAATCGCATCACAGCTCTGAAGGCAGAGCGAGACGCAATTCTCGCCGAGCTTTTCGGTGCTAGACAGTTAGCTTTCGCGAGAGCCTAAGCTGAAGTCTTGTTCCTATAGTCTTTTCTTATCGGGATTATTTGAGCAGAAACACAGATGGGAGAACTGTAAAGAGAGATGACTCCTTCTCTTTACTGTATTTTGGGTCTTGGTTTTACCATACCTGCTGATCGGTTAAGGTAAAACGACAATTATAGATCAACTAAGCTTGTAGTGGTTTTTAATCAATAGTTTTCGGACTCCGGATCACACCCGGACATCTCCACACTTCCGTTATTGGCCGATTCAATATCGGCCATTAACTTGATGGGATAAGCTAAACCTGCGGTTCCAAATCCTAAATTGTAATCATATCTTAATTTCTCCTCAAAATACATAAAAAGTATTATTCTTTTATCCTGATAATCATCACTTTTCCACATGCCCAAAGGATTTTTGATTGTTTCAAATACTTTTTCTGTGGCGGTTCCAAAATCATGGTCAGTATAGAAATCGGTGTTTAGTTGCTTTTCTATTTGCTTTTTCCTCCTAATTAAGTCCTTAATCTTCTCTTCATATACTGAGATCAAGGTCTCATCCTCTGTCTTACCAATTCTTTTCATTAGATTGTCAATTTGCCCTTCAATCTCTTCCTTCTCATCAATAAAATTGGTTTTCCCCAATAAATAACTCTCCTTCTTTTGCTC
>CAYMDS010000126.1:0-2530 GCA_964389405.1 uncultured Gammaproteobacteria bacterium | reverse complement strand
TACCCAGCCATATTCGTTCTGTTTGCCTTCATCAAGATTTTCATAAACTTTTTCGCCTGTCCTGGTATCAATAATATCCGCTCCCTTACCTACACTCATTAACTCTCGTTTTTCTGGTTTATATGTATTCGCCAACTGCTGAAGTGCAGATAATCCTACTTGTCCTCTCTCCATAGGAATATCTTGGCTTGTTATTAGTCTGCGTAAGAAACTGTTTATTTCTTGCCCGGCAAGTCGGTTTTGTTCTTGTGGGGTGTATCTTGGGATTTGCTTAGTCTCTGTTATCGTTTCTGGCACTCCGACAACCTTTTCTTCTTCGTAATTCTTAGTCACCGGGTTAAGTCTCATTAACGGCTTGGGCTGAGTATTTGCTAACGAACTTAAAAGAGTTTCTGGTCTTTGAACAGGATCTTGTCCTACTAATTGTCCAAGTGCAGGATATGTGGTTCTACCTGTCGGGGTTACTGTTTTTTCTTCCTTCGTACCAGTATAAATATCTTCTATTCTGTTTTCAGAACCGCTTAACATTTCTGCAAGCTGTTGTAGTCCCTGCTCATACCTGCGTCTCTGTAAATATCCGTAAAGACTATCTACCGTTGGTTTGAGATAACCAGCACGCTGAAGTGATCTTGCTATACTTCCCATTTTAATACCTTATTGTTTTTTCTTTTTTGCGCCACCACCAGATGTTACCGGAACTGCGGCTAAACTTGCACCACCTGTAAATGGAGCTAATGCGAATGGGGCGACTGTATTTACCGTAGCCCACATATCATCAAGCCAGGTATCGTCTGAGAAATTCCCAATATTATTTTGCATCTGTCCCATAGTCCCGCCCATTAGTCCGTATTTCTGGAATAGGTTATTTATGTTCTGCCCTAATACGTTCTGTGAAGCGCCCGTGTTTCTGAATTTATTCTGGTTGCCAATGTTCATTAGGTCTATGTTCTTCCCTGCTCCGAATTGTGTTAGCTGAGACAATGCACTTAGCTTATCCTTTGCGAGTTTGCTTCTGCCTTCTCTTATGGCTTCCTCAAGCATGGGTCCGCCTATTCCCTGAGAAGCGTATCTTCCCGATACTCCTTTTTGATAGTTGGCTATGTTCTCTGCCGTCTCTCTGTTAATATCGGCTTTTCCTGAACTAAGCATTTGGTCAAGCTGAGTTTTCATGTCAGTATAACCAAAGGGGTCTTTATAGTCCTGGAATAAATTCTGAACATTAAAATTCTGCCCTTTAATTTCACCAAGCATTTGCTCTAATTGCTTTTGCTGATCTTGGGCTGCTTTCTCTCGATCGCTTTGACCTGCCATGTTATACCTCTACTTTATACTGTTTTTCTAAAATTATTTCTTCGGGGAATACCTTTTCAAATCCCGCCTTGTTAAAGAGTTCTTCGTGTTCGGGCTTAGTGAAACATCTCACTACCTTTACTTTGTTTTCCTTAAAGAATTTCTCTGCTCTGTCAAATAATTTCTTACCCGCCAATGGATTTTCACTAATCAAAGGTTCAATGAACGCAACGCTTCTTATCCCGATTAGTCCAACTAATTTATTATTATCATCAATGGCAATCCAAACTTCTGAACTGTAAGGGATATTTATCTTATGCTTCAAACATAAATCTTCAAGTTGCTCTCGGTACTCTGGTATAAACCTTGTAATTATCATTTAACTGCCTTTATGGCTTGTAAATCATTTATTAAAGTACATAAAACATTTCTCACATCAGTAGCCGTTGACGTTGAATCTAAGTCTCTTTTAGGAGTGTAATTCTTAAAAGTATAACTTTTATCTCCCACCTTCAAAAATTTTGTCTCTACTTGTTTACAAATATTGTCTAACTCCTTTTCAAGGACATCATCTTTTAATTTACCTCTCGCTATGCGAGTAATTCCTAATTCTGCCATTATGGTATCTTTGCGTAAATTCCTATTGGTATTGGTCTGAACTCTATACCTAATGAGTAAATCTTAGTAGTACCGCCTAAATCATCTTCGCCTGAAATATCAATCTTAAAAGTTCTGCAACTTGCTCCAGGTATAACAGGCATTGTAAAATAAGTGTAGTTTTGATTAACTGCAAAAGTTTGGTGATAATTTACTCCGCTTTTACCGTCAAGATATAATTTCACCGTAAAAGGCAATGAACACGAATATCTAAACCATAATTGCTGAAGATAAAATCTCATATCTCCTTTTATTCCCTCACCAATTTTGCTTAGGTCAAAATCTATACTCCGCCAATTATAAGAAATGTTTGTCCCAGCATCTCCTGAAGTCGGCGTTGTATCGTCATAATAAATTTTCCCATTATTGCCTAAGAACCAAACCGTTCCGTCTTTTGCTACTGTATAAGCAACCGGATAAATATTCCTTTTAGCACCTATCCACCCTTTTTTTGTAAGTAGATATTCTTGCTTTGTTGTAGTGTTGCCTGTAAACATTCGGTAAGAATTATCCTTTTCTTCTCTTGTGGCAATGATATTTGTTTTGGTCGTTATTGCCCTATAAGTTTCTCTGATAGTCCCGT
>CAYMDS010000125.1:0-2601 GCA_964389405.1 uncultured Gammaproteobacteria bacterium | reverse complement strand
CTTATTAAGCCACATGCCAGTAGCGTACACCCGAGTTATCATTCCCGCTATCAACCCTGTCATAGATTCATGCTATCAAGCTACCTTAAGCAGAGAACGGAAGAGCGCGCACTAGCTAATTCGTATCGCTATTATTTTCTGTGATCGCTTTTAGTTTTTCTAAAGCTTTCGGCCACATACCGTTAAACATATCCTTATATTCATCCTTTACATCAATATCTACAATCAATTCAGTTCCACCATCTTTTTCCTTAAAAGTGTAGTTTTCAAAATATAACTCATCGGGTCCATACATAGTTTCCTTACCCTGCATTATTTCTCCAGAGTATTTAATAGAAAGAAACTCACCAGGCCTAGATTCTTGTATTTTTCCGATCATGCCTGAAATAGTGCCGTCTTTTTCCTTGCCTAAAAACCTAATATCACTTCCTTCATTCCAATCGCCTTCAACGTATGTTTCCGCCGAAGCGTCAGGATTAAAAACTGATGCCCACTCTTTATACGTTTCCTCACCTAGCATTACGTCCCAAACTTTTCTCTGAGGAGCATTAATCTGGATTGTATAGTGTATATGTTCCATATTTGTATTATTAATGATTATAAAGTCATAGTAAGACAAAACACCTGCTTTTAACAGACGCCCTTTATTGCCCCTCCGCAGCGGTAAAGTAAGAACCTATTATTTTGAAAACTCGCTTAGCTTAAAGTCAACCTGATAAATAAACACGTCGATATTCGAAATCATTGAACGTGCATAATCGAGTTTTTTATCGTATTGCCCTGCTATAATTACACCTCGAACATTATCATCCTTCTTATGTTCTTTTATCCATCCCATATACCGAGCTAACTGCCCTACGGTGTCATCGCTTGTCTGGTTTCTTTTTAATTCAATAACGACATATGAACCCGTTTTTTTGTCTTTAGCCAAAATATCTATTGGTCCAATATCTGTACGAAATTGTTGACTTAAAAGTTCACCCTCTTCAATAATAAGGTCATACTTTTTACCGAGCTCTGTAGAACGCCAATTCTGAATAATAAAATCTTCTAATTGCTTTTCCATATAGAAAAGCCCTTGGCTTATTTCGTTGGGCATTACAGAGGGATCTGATATTGAAACGATTTTTCTATAATATTCAGTAATTGTTTCTAGGTCTGCATTAAGATCTACTTCCGTTGTGTCGCGCTTTCCATCGGCATATTTTATAGCAATTTGTTTGTCCTCTATTGTTACTTTATACGCCTTAAATACAAATGAATCTCCGTATCTAGGAACTTTTTGGTTAAAGTAAGCAGAGATAGTCTCTGCTGAGTTCATTATTTCTGCAGGCCAGGATTTTGAAAATTCTTTCGTTTCACTTACCCCATAGGCTAAGATTAACGTCTGAAAATCTTTATAGTAAAGATAAACAGGGTATATTCCATTACTTGTTGTAATCTCTGGGGCAAGTAGGCTTATCCAGGGTATTCTCGCAGGTGCCCCCATTCCGAAAGAAACTTTCACCTTAAGATCAGCCCATTCTTTTGGATAGGCTGACGTCTTTAGGTCTCCCGCCTGAGCCTGAAAGATAAAGTTCTTTAAAATTTCACTAACACTATTCATGAACAATAGGGGGGGTTATTCTCTTACCTTAGCATCCTCCTTATAAAACACCAGAAACCTCAGAAACATTTTACTCCCCTCAGTAGAGGAAGTAAGAACCTGATTTATTTAAGTAGATAATATCCTTCAATAAAAAATCCTACAATACATACTATTAAGAAACCTTTTGCATAAATATCTTTACTTTTCCCCTTTAGGGCAAGGATATGCTCCAAAATAATCCAAGCTACAGATGCACTCATTGAAATTATGACTACAAATAAGTCATTACTGTCGGCTTTATTTATATAAGTACTTCTTAGTGCGACAAACTCCCCCATACACAGAAGAACGGCTATAAATACAAAAAGTGAAATGTGTATTTCTCTGTTAAAGGTTTCGTTGTCATTATATTTTTCACCTCGTGAAATAAATACAGATTGCAGACTAACTCCCAAGAATAATACCGGGATTATTTGAGAAACCAATTGATAAAATTCTATTTCCATTAATTTGATTTTTAAATTGAGTCTCTTTGTTTAATTTGCTCTTTCTTTTCTTCGGGCAAGGAATTAAAAAGCTCATCGATTTCTCTGGGTTCTGTAATGAGCTTTTCGGCGATAATATTCACAAGCTTGAATAGCCCAGTCGCAATTTCAGGATTATCTTGTAGGTCAATAGTCCCAGGATGCACTGCTTCATTTCCTGTTACACGGACAATATCTAGGGCTTTTTGTATTGTTGGTGACAAACCTTGAGCTACCAGTAGCTGAATATTTGCATTAATGTCTTTTGTGGAATCACCAAATTGATTACATATTTTTTGAACAGCTAGACGTAATAAGGCAGCAGCTCCTCGCGGGGAATGATTTAAAATTAATCTTGCTTCTAAGTAATCTTCTTTAATGTTATCACTCAGATCTGGATTGGGTAGTTCAACGCTAGTGTTAGAAGGAGAAACCATTTCTTCTTCTTCCCAAATAGCGTACTTACCACAATTTGAGCAGTAACCTACG
>CAYMDS010000124.1:0-2681 GCA_964389405.1 uncultured Gammaproteobacteria bacterium | reverse complement strand
CATTTGGAATATAATCCAGAAGGAAAATCCGAATCTACAGAAAAATGGGCAATAGTAGGGAAAGGAATTACATTTGATAGCGGTGGAATAAACGTGAAACCTGGTGATCACATGATGGATATGAAAATGGATATGTCAGGGGGAGCTGCTGTGCTGGGTATTTTTTCAGTAATAGAAAAAATAAAACCAAATGTTTCTGTAATTGGTTTAATAGCCGCAACACCCAATTTAATTTCAGGTTCGTCACTAGTTCCCGGTGATGTCGTTCGCGCATATAATGGTAAAACAATTGAAGTCCTGAATACTGATGCAGAAGGACGTGTTACTATGGCTGATAGTTTATCGTATGCAGTAAAACAAAAAGCGACGAAAATTGTAGACTTTGCTACCTTAACAGGCGCGTGTATGGTAGCTTTAGGAAACGATATTGCAGGATTATTCGTAAATAATAAAGAGTTAGCAGCACAGATTAAAGAAGCTGCAAGTTATGAAGGGGAAAAAGTCTGGGAAATGCCTTTAGAAAAAACATATAAAAAATTAAATAAAAGTGAAGTCGCGGATATAGCTAACATACCTAATACGAGATATGGTGGGGCCATTACTGCTGCATTATTCCTCGAAGAATTTGTTGATACTATACCTTGGGCACATATGGATATAGCAGGCCCGGCTTTCTCTTCGAACCCTTCAGGTGTCATCCAAAAAGGTGGAACAGGGTTTGGAGTAAGAATGATTTTACGTATATTTGAAAATCTGAACAATAAACGCTAAAATTGGGCTATAGCTTTTTAAAACTATGATATCTGTAACTGATTTACGCGCCGGTACGACATATAGAGAAGAAGGAGTATTATATCAAGTACTTTCTTATGAACATATAAAAATGGGTCGTGGAAGTGCGAGCATTAAAGTGAAAGTCAAAAACCTTTCAAATGGAGCGACGTTGGAAAAAGGGTATATAAACGGAGCAAAAGTTCAGGATGTTTTAATTTCGAAACGTGAAATGCAGTTTTTATATAAAGATGATGATTCCGCATATTTTATGCATCCAGAGACATATGAACAAGTACAAATACCTTTAATTAAAATTGACGGGCATGAATATTTAAAAGAAGGTGAGAGTTTTACTGTAAGTTTCCTCGATAATGATCCGCTTTTTGTTCAGTTACCACCGAAAATGGTTTTTAACGTTGTAGAAACTGGCCCTGCTATAAAAGGAAATTCAGCAACAAATGTTTTTAAAGACGCGACTCTAGAAAATGGTATAAAAACAAAAGTTCCACTATTTATTTCGATAGGGGAGGCGATTCGCGTGGATACCCGAACTGGTGCCTACACAGAAAAAGCTACATCAGAAAAAAAATAGGCACTTAGCATGAAAAACCATCTCTTCAGTGCGTTGTCCAGTAGACAATTCCAATATCTTTGGGTTGGAGAAATATTTACACAAATCCCTGTAAACCTTCTTAATTTCCTCCTTATTGTTATGGTATTTGATCTCACAAAGTCTAATACGCTTGTTTCTGCAATTGTTTTATCATTTACACTTCCATCTGTGTTTTTCGGAATAATTGCTGGAGTTTATATCGATAGGTGGGATAAGAAAAGGGTTTTATATATTACAAATATTTTACGGGCGATAGGGATTTTGCTTTTAGCCTTTTTTTCCCAAAACGTTCTTGCAATATTCATATTATCTTTTATCATTAGTATTTTGACGCAATTTTTTATTCCTGCTGAATCTCCCATTATACCTCTTGTAGTTAAGGATTATTTACTTTTATCTGCAAACGCTTTATTTGGTATAGGAATAGTAGGCTCTATTCTTTTAGCATACCTTTTCTCAGGGCCTATACTTTTAGCTTTAGGTTTAGTAAAAACGTTGCTACTTCTTGCGGGAATGTTACTCGTTGCAAGTTATCTTATCTATCTTATAAAAATGCCCAAATCAGAAGAAAAAAAAGGTATACATGTGGAAGAAAGTGTACCTTTGCGAACAATTTCTCATGAAGTAAAGCATACATTAAGGATTATTAAAGACTCAAAAGAAATAACTCATTCTATATTTCTTCTTGCATTATCACAAATATTAATTCTTCTTATAGCTTCTATCGCGCCTGGCTATGCGAATGATGTTCTGCATATCAGTGTGGAACAATTTCCATTATTAGTTATTACTCCTGCTACTGTTGGAGTAATTATGGGTGCATTATTTTTAAGTGCCATAGCGAATCGTTTTACGCTTGACAAAATAGTTAATACTGGTTTACTTCTTTCGGGAATTGCAATAGCAATTATGCCGTATGGTAATAGGTTAGCTTCACGTCATATTATTATAACGATGAATGCATTCCTCCCAAAGCTTCTCCAAATAACTCATACGGACATTATAATTCTTTTATCATTCTTTTTAGGTATTGCTAACGCGTTTGTATTTATTCCATCAAACACTTTATTACAGGAAAAAACTACAGATGAAATCAGAGGTAGAGTATATGGAATTCTTAATACATTTGTGGGTATTTTTTCTTTTATTCCTATAATATTAGTCGGTAGTTTTTCAGATCTTATAGGGGTTGGTAGAGTTCTTTTAGGAATAGGTATAAGTTTTATTATTTTAGGTTTTGTAAGAATATTTATTAAAATATAATGCAACTATTACTATTATTAGCTCTGTTTTT
>CAYMDS010000123.1:0-2694 GCA_964389405.1 uncultured Gammaproteobacteria bacterium | reverse complement strand
CGAGAGATCCCAGCCGCAGAGTTAGAGGCCTTCAAAGCGAAGATTGCTCCTGCTCCATCTGGTGCAATCATAGTGGATAGTTTTAGGGCATTTGAGGCCTTAGAATGTATGAGTTTAGTAGTTGCTGATCAAAAAGATCCAAAAGGTAATGTTTCACAATATTGGGATTGGTTGTTTGGAGAAGAAGTAG
The DNA here is from genome assembly GCA_964389405.1 of uncultured Gammaproteobacteria bacterium. Lineage (GTDB taxonomy): Bacteria > Patescibacteriota > Microgenomatia > Levybacterales > UBA12049 > CAYMDS01. Next base: position 2,504 of record CAYMDS010000123.1, on the reverse strand, counting down.
AATTTGCTAAAGTAGATCAATGGGATAGGTGGTTTGGCATGGTACCAGAATTACTAGAAGACTATCCAGCTAATTTACATAGACAAACTGCATGGTGGATTCAGTATAAGAGAAAACTAAAACATAGAATATTGGAGCAATTACATGGATGATATAACTGTAGTCATACCAACATCAGTTCTACCATCTCATCCATCAACAAATATCATAGATGAGACTATAGAAACAATACGAATTCATTTACCTAAAAGTGAAATATTACTCCAAATAGATGGACTTCGATCAGAACAAGAAGATCGTAAAGATGATTATGATGAATATAAGAATCAATTGCTTTGGAAATGTTTGCATGAATATAAAAATGTTATTCCATATGTTTTTGATAAGCACTTACATCAATCTGGTATGATGCTCCGGACAATAGATGAAATTAAAACCCCACTAATGTTATATGTAGAAGCTGATTGTCCACTAACACCTGATATGCCAATAGATTTTGAAAAGTGTAAAGACTTTATTGTTAATGGAGATGCAAACACAATTCGTTATCATTTTGAAGGAGTAATTCCTAAAGAACATGAAGGTTTGATGCTAGGTCGTAAAGATGCATTCATGAAAACATATCAATGGAGCCAACGTCCTCATTTATCAAGTGTCTTATATTATAAAGAAGTAATTTTGCCAACACTTAAAGACGGTCAATTTATAGAAGATGTATTTCATGGTCAAGTGGCAAATGATTGGTATGATCATGGACCAATAGGATGGAACAAACATAGATTATGGATTTATTATCCTAATGAAAAGAATATTCAACGATCATATACGCTCGATGGTAGAGCCGGTGGAAAGAAATATACATCAGATGATGAGGTAGGATTATGAAATTAGGACTTATGGTCTACTCATCTAAAACTGGTCTTGGTTATCAAACAAGATCATATTATAAGCATTTGAACCCGGTCAAAGTAATGCATATCGATTTATCGCCATTAAATGGTGCAGCTCAGAACAAAGATTGGTATGATGAACGAACTACATATGTTCAAGGCTATCCTACTTTTCAGGATATAGATGGATTTCTACATGGTATAGATGTTATGCTATTTGCAGAAACACCATTGAATTATTATTTCTATAGAAAAGCTAAAGAACTAGGAATTAAAACAGCAGTTGTTTTGAATTGGGAATTCTTTGATCATATAGTATATCCTGATAAACCACTACCTGATCTGTTTATAATACCTTCAAGTTGGCATTATGAAGATGCTAAACAATTTGCCATAGCTAATAAAGTTCATATAAAGCAATTACATCATCCCGTTGATCGACAAGAGATACCATTTAGACAACGAACTACTAATAAGACATTTCATATTGCCGGTAAGTATGCAACAAACGATCGTAATGGAACATTTGATTATCTTAAAGCAGTACATGATGGAACAGTAATAACTCAAACTCATGATTTAGTTCATCGAATATCAAGAACCTATAGGCATTGTAGAATAGTGCAAGGAGTAGAAGATCATCAACAACTTTATAATTATGGCGACATCATGGTATTACCAAGAAGATATGGTGGCAATTGCCTCCCTCTCAATGAAGCATTATCTGCAGGCTGTCCTGTTATTATGCCTGATATATCTCCTAATAGTGATATACTACCAAAAGAATGGCTAGTTCAAGCTGAACAATATGATTCATTCACACCTAGAACTAAAATAGAAATATATGCAAGCAACATACAGAATCTTCAAGACATAATAGCTTCAATTGATATTACAAAAGCATCACAACAAGCCAATGAGATAGCTGAGACTATTAGTTGGGACGTAATGAAAAGTAAGTATCTAGAAACGTTGGAATTATTATGACTAAGATTTTATGTATAGCTCAAGTAGAAGATAGAGAGAACTTAGATGCTCAGTTATTAATGCAAGAGGTAGAACCAGATCGAGTGATCTATCATATAGATGAGAATCCTGGTACTACGATTGCTCAGAGAAGACGTAATATAGTAAACAATCACAAGAAACTAGTGGAGATAGTTAAAGCGTATAATCCAGATCTAGTATATCAAGTAGAAGGTGATGATGAATTAAAGACTGATACGCTAAAGAATCTATTAAAGACTTATAAGAAATATGAAAAGATAGATCCAGATCTAGGATATATAAGTGGAATTCAAGTAGGTAGACATGGTTTATATCATCTAGGAGCATGGCATAACTTTGAATGGCAGCATTATGACTTAAAATCGTTTGAATCAATTCCACATTCATGGTTAGGTGTTCATAAAGTAGAAGCTACTGGATTCTATGGATTATTAGCTAATACTAAAGCGTGGTTAAGTGGAGTATGTTCTTGGGACGGAGAAGTATATGGACCAGATGTTAATTGGTCACGGACAATGCCGTATAATAAATATGTTGATATGGATATTCCAATAGGCCATAGAGTAAATAACAAGGGTTTACGAGGTGTCATATGGCCAGGTCATA
>CAYMDS010000122.1:0-2694 GCA_964389405.1 uncultured Gammaproteobacteria bacterium | reverse complement strand
TATCGCTGTATTTCCTTTATAAAATTTCCGCTGTTCTTTTTAAAAATTTCTATATTACTGCATTAGTGCTCTTTCTCTACATCACGAACTATTTTATATATTGGTACCCCAATCTGGCTATGGCTGAAAATCTCTTGATTCCTTTGTATCTTGGCGGCCTCTGGATTCTGCTGGAAAAAATATCAGCAAGAAACATTTTGATAGTATCTTTTGTGATTGTTGGTCTCTACGCAACAAAATATGCAGCAATTCCTTTATCAGCATCGCTCTTCATCCTTTACCTCGCTAAAATTTTATTAAGTAAAGTAATATCAAAAAAAACGACTTCTATCACTTTTCTAATAACAATATCTGTTATATTTTCAACTTTTGCTTTATTCGAATATTTCACAAAAGGATTTAATATCTTCAACTCAATATTATCTTTGTATAATCTGCTTTTCTCAGGATTTATTTCTACGACCCCTTCAGACACTGGAGAGATAGTCTCCTCTAATCCATGGTTCTCTACCCGCTACATGTCAAATAATTTCAAAACTTATTGGGAAGCGCTTACCGGAAGTCCAATGCGTTTTCTTTGGGACTACACTCCAATTGTTCCAAGATATATTGGAATTTTCGCCCTTACTGCTTTGATTTACGGTCTTTTCAAAAAGGGATTCAGATTTATCAGTTTCACACTCCTTCTACTTATCTTTAGTCAGATTATTTTTATGTCAACATTCTATAGCGTTGACGCACGTTACATTTATCATGCAATACCATCTCTTCTAATAGGATTTGGATTGTTTTTAAAATTCTATTATGACTTATTAATTGTCCGGTATAAAAAAAACTCAAATATTATATTTGGTTTAATTCTAATCGCTTTTTGCGCAGTCTACTTATTCAGCAGCGCAATCAGAATAAAAAGTCAGATTTCTCTAAATTTAAGATATGCGGAAACGCCCTGGTACTATATTTCCGTTGTCGAGATGAATAGTTACTTCGATTCAATCGAAAAGACAGATAAAAAACCAATACTTATTTCAGCTCTTCCTCCTTATTATGTTGATTTCTTCTCTGAAAATCGTTACCAGCTCTTACCTTTATCAAATGGTCAGGAATATCAAAAGGGGATGAGTAATGTCTGGGGGGATCAGGATTACTCAGATCTAATTCCCCTCTATAGAAAGTATCTAAATAACGGTGATGAGGTTTATGTTGCAAATTATGGACTAGGAAATGAGGCGCATTTACATCGTGATTTTTCAAAAATTAAAGATCAGTTTGATCTGGAACTCGTGCATAAGGCCTGTTTTGATGCCTGCAATGTTTACAAAGTTCATTTAAAAGATGTCGACTAAGAAAATTATTAAGCTCTTCTTAATCTGGAGATTATTGCTTTTCATACCCGTTATAGTCGGCGTGTTATTCATAAAACTAGGTCCGTCTGTTCCTTATTTTGAAATTAATTACTTTCATCCTGACTTGCCTGAAGTTTTAAATACCAGCCTCTTAAAAACCTGGGCAAATTTTGATGGTGTCCATTATATAAACATCGCTAGTAATGGATATGTCAACGAAGGTCGCTTTTTCCCCTTACTTTCTATAATTATCTATTTGGTAAGTTTAGGAAATATCTACTTTCCTTTAACTTTAATAATCTCTCTAATACTGCCTAACATTATTTTTATTGCAGCACTACTGGTTTTCTATAAACTCCTGTCTTTAGACTACAACGAAAAATCTGCCTTGAGTATTGTTAAAGTTTTAATCATTTTCCCGCTATCCTTCTTCTTTATCTCAGTTTATACAGAAGGTCTTTTCCTGCTGCTCTCGGTATCTTGTTTTTATCTTATCCGTAAAAAACTCTGGTGGCAGGCCTCTTTTTTAATATTGCTCCTATCATCGACCAGGTTTGTCGGTATCTTTATGATTCCAGCTTTAATTTATGAATTCTGGATCGCAGAAAAACCCAAAACTTTTAAACAATTCCTGCAAATCCCTCTTATGTCCTTAATTTCTGTGCTTGGAATTGCTCTATACTCTCTGTTTAATTATCTCAAGTGGGGAGACTATTTATACTTTCTAAATGCCCATACTACTTTAGGTAATGGCCGCACCTCTTCAGAATTAATTATTCCTCTCCAGACAATTTACCGCTATTTCAAAATCTTAACCACAATGCCTTATACCCAATTTGAATGGTCTGTTGCCCTTCTTGAACTGGTCTCCTTTGTCCTTGTATCAATCCTGCTTTTGATAGCCTGGAGAAAAAAAGTAAGAATGTCTTATTTAATATTTGGCTGTCTGGTATTTTTTCTACCTTCTTTTAGCGGAACCTTCTCCGGTCTGCCTCGTTACGCCTTAACAGCTTTTCCGATATTTATTGCCCTAGGGCTAATTCAAAATAAATATATTAAAATAGCTTATTACCTGGCATCAGCAGTACTGACTTTTGTTTTACTGATGTTTTTTGCCAGGGCTTATTTTATAGCATGATATTACTGCTTCTCATTTTAATTTTAGGATTAATACTCCGTCTGATAAATTTAAACCAAAGCTTTTGGCTTGATGAAGCTATTTCCGCTCTTGCAGCTCGTGATTTTTCCTATACAGGAATTGCTTTTGATTTCTTAAAAATTGATAACCATCCATTCTTGTTTTATATGCTTTTAAAATTCTGGGGTGAAACCTTTGGCTATTTCGATT
>CAYMDS010000121.1:0-2735 GCA_964389405.1 uncultured Gammaproteobacteria bacterium | reverse complement strand
AATTTAAATATTTTTAAGATATGTCTTTGAGATCTAAAATTTAATCTTTTATTTATAGCTTCAGTTATTTTTATTAGTCACAAAAAATTAAAGAAGTTTTAAAACTATGAGAGTGTTAATCATTGAGGATGAGCATAAAATTGCCCAGTCCATAAAAAAAGGACTTGAACAGGAGAATTTCGTTGTCGATATCGCTTATGAGGGTGTGTCAGGATTTGATCTTGCCTCAAGTGAGGAATTCGATATTATCGTACTTGACAGGATGCTTCCAGGACTTGACGGTATAGAAATAGTCCGAAAACTGCGAATGAGTGGTAATCATGTGCCTATCCTTATGCTTACAGCTAAAGGCCAAATAGATGAGAGAGTGGAAGGGCTGAATGCGGGTGTAGATGATTATCTTCCTAAGCCATTTGCTTTTTCAGAGCTTATTGCAAGAATTCGTGCTCTTTTAAGAAGACCACAGGAATTAAGAAGCCAGGTATTGTCTGTCGGTGATTTAACCCTGAACACACATACATTTGAAGTGAAACGCTCAGATAAATTAATTAGGCTTTCATCGAAAGAATATGCTCTATTAGAATACCTTTTGCGAAATAAAAATAAGATTCTTACGAAGGATCAGATTATAAATCATGTGTGGAGTTATGAAGAGGATGTTTTACCAAATACTGTAGAAGTATGGATTCTAAATTTAAGGAAAAAAATTGATAAAGCATATCCAGATAAATTAACATTGATACATACTGTTCGCGGATTCGGATACAAGTTAGGGGATTGATTTTTCATTTTCCAGATTCCATTTGCCATTTAATTGATAAATTATTGCATTGTAAATAAATGGAAAATGGTAAATGAGAAATGGACAATTTAAAATAATATGTTTCATCAAACTCGTATACAATTAACCGCTTGGTATCTTACGATAATCATGATTATAAGTATCATGTTTAGCTTGGGCATATATCGTATTTTGGGTAATGAGCTTAACCGTATGGAGCATCAGCGTAGACTTCGCTACACGCAAGTAGAATCCGACTGGCGTTTACCACAAGGTCTAAGAAATTATCTTTTGGACCGGCTTGATCCCCAGGTGATAGATGAGTCCAAGAAAAGGTTAGCGTTTCAGCTCTCTTTAATAAATGGGGGAATATTTCTAGCTGCTAGTCTGGCCGGATATTTTCTGGCAGGAAGGACTCTAAAGCCCATTTCTGATATGGTAAAAGATCAGAAACGATTTGTAGCAGATGCCTCGCATGAACTGAAAACGCCTTTAACTTCACTTCGTTCTGAAATTGAAGTCGGATTAAGAGATGAAAAATTGTCCTTAAAAGAAGCTAAATCTATTCTAAAAAGCAATCTTGAGGAAGTAATTCGTCTACAGACTCTCTCTGCGGGTCTTTTACTTCTTTCAAAAAACGGCAGCGCAAATAACCAAACGTATTTTTCAGATATATCTTTGAAAGATTTACTAGAGGAAGCTTTAGATAAATTACAACCTCTTATAAAGAAAAAAAATCTACTACTTAAAAAAAATGTAGAAGAGGTAAATATTAGAGGAATTCCGGATAGAATCACAGAGTTATTTGTAATCTTGATAGATAATGCTATTAAATACAGTAACGAAGAAGGGTCTGTTTTTATAAATATTAAAAAAGCTAATAATACAGCGGCTATTTCTATAAAAGATCAAGGAATAGGTATTGATAAAAAAGATTTATCGCATATTTTCGAAAGGTTTTACCGCGCGGATTCTTCAAGAACGAAGGATAGCTCGTCAGGATTTGGCTTAGGGTTGTCAATTGCAAAAAGAATAGTTAAAAACCATAACGGCGTGATAAGTGTAAAGAGTAGGGTGGGAGAAGGATCTGAGTTTATCATAAAACTTCCTATTTAAGCTTTTTTTCAGTTGAAGATTATATAGTGTTAACTAAATAAAAGAGTAAATCTAAAATCTCAGAAATAATGATTATAAATAATAAATATTTTTGTTATTCATACTTATTTTTTAGATCTCATTTTTAATCTTTTTTTGAGGGGGTGATAATGATGAAGAAGAATATTATAGTTTCTACTATTACTATATTAACAGCAGGAGCTTTATTATTTGGTGCGACTTCAACTTTTGCTGAGACTGATGATGTTCAAACATTCGCTCAGAAATTGGCTCAGAAACTAGGAGTTGAAGAAAGTAAAGTTAAAACTGCACTGACAGAGCTTCATTCGGAAAGGCAAGCTGAGATTAAGAAAAAAGTTGAGGAGAGACTTAACCAGTTGGTAACAGAGGGTAAATTGACTAGGGAACAGAAAGATAAAATTCTTGCCAAGCAGAAAGAGCTTTCTGAAAAGCGTGAAGCGAATAAGGAAGCACTGAAAAATAAAACTACGGAGGAACGGAAGGAACTAATGGAGAAAGAGAAAGAAGAGCTTAAAACGTGGGCTAAAGAAAACGGGATAGATTTACAATACCTGATGGGTCCGATGAAAGGACACAAAGGTATGAGGTTTAAAATGATGCGCTAAGCATTGTTAAAAATCCAGCAGACACCGGCAGAAATGTCAGGTGTTTTGCTGTTGTCACTCGTTACTGTCATTACGAGCGACTGTAAGGAGTGTGGCAATCCTATTGATAACAGGGATTGCTTCGTCATTCGTTTAACTCATTCCTCGCAATGACAAAAGAAAAACTGGTATACTTTTCATTCATGAATACTCCAGAAATTAATAATACTTTT
>CAYMDS010000120.1:0-2826 GCA_964389405.1 uncultured Gammaproteobacteria bacterium | reverse complement strand
TAAAAAGAGAAGACCAATTATGGTTTTCGTTGCTGCCCTCCTAGTTTTATTGGTAGGCATACTGCTTTTTTCTTTACAGTCTTCTTCTATTTCTCCTCAACCATCTTCCGGAAATACCTTATTAAAAAATGAATCTATAACCCCAACCCCAATGCCTTTTGCGGAGCTTACAATTCCATATCTTCGAAATAAAACATATGAAAGTAAATTGGGGGATTTGAGTGAGGCATACACAGGTTCTAATTATAATGCATATTTTACAAGTTATACCTCTGATGGGTTAAAAGTAAATGGATTATTAACTAAACCAGTGGAGGATATGCCTGAAGGAGGTTATCCTGCGATTGTTTTTACTCATGGATATATTCCTCCATCTATATATCAAACTAACGGTGAGGCTTATTCATCTTATGTCGATTATCTAGCTCGATCAGGATTCGTAGTCTTTAAGATAGATTTAAGAGGACATGGAGATTCAGAGGGAACGGCTGGCGGAGGATATTATGGATCTGATTATGTATCGGATATTCTTCATGCATATTCTGCATTGCAGAATAGTGACTTCGTAAACCCTTCGTCAATTGGGTTATGGGGACACAGTATGAGCGGAAATGCAGTCTTAAGAAGTATGGCTGTGAAACCTGAAATTCCGGCTGGAGTGATTTGGGCGGGTGCAGTATATACATATGTAGATATGCAGACATATAGAATTAATGACGCTAGTTATCAGCCGCCGGTGAACAATACGGAGAGGCAAACAAAAAGAAGGGAGTTGTTTGAGAAACATGGCAGCCCCAGTGCTGAGAGCGTATTCTGGAGACAAGTAGCACCTACTAATTATTTAAATGATCTTAAAGGTGCCATCAGTCTGCATCATGCGGTTGATGACTCGGTAGTAAACATAGGCTACAGCCGGGATTTGGATGAACTATTGGAGAATACCAATGTCGAGCATAAATTATTTGAATATGATAGCGGAGGGCATAATATAACTGGGAGTAGTTTTAATTTAGCTATGCAAAGAACTATAGAATTCTTCAAAATCAATCTTTAACCTTTTCCCTACGTGTCTACTTTGTACACACCGGGTGTGGGATAAGTAGACACATAAGGTTTAATCCAAAGTAAGATGATATATATGATCTAGCTTACGTTGATAATCTGCTTGATCTACTGTAAATTTTTTAAATTCTTCAATGTTAGGAAAAAATTGTAATACTTTTTTTGTGTTTACAAAAGGATAGATATTATTACCAAGGTAAGTGGGGTATGAAGAGAATGAGTAATGCTCAAGTTCTGATAAATTTTTAACCATAAAAGATGTATAGGGATTCAAATGAATATAACGAGTGATATGAGTAAGCTGATCATCTGTTTCAATTCTAACTGTTTTAAACATTGATTGAAAAACTGATCCAGTACGATCGTATTTTGTGTTAAAGTATTTAGCATAGCTATTTTGATAGTTTCTCATGAAAGTTGTTATTCCGTTTGTCGCAAGTTCTTTTAACAAGAAGTGAAAATGATTTGGCATCAAGCAAAAAGCTAGAATTTCTATATTTTTTATTCCTGTTTTCTCAAGCTGGAGCAAAAAATTACTTCTTTTATTTACTGGTAGTCGATTGAAGTGTGAGAAGCGAAGGGGAGGTCTGAAAAATTGATAATACTTTATTAAATTTAAACCTCTTTTATAGTCACGAAGAGTGGTAAAAATAGATTGCCTAGCAACACTTCTATTAAAAACATGATAAATTTCTCCTTGAGAAATTATGTCATTGCGATAGGGCATTTATCAAGTATTAAGTAAAAATCCTTAGGTGTCAAGGTTGTACACACCCGGTGTGGGTTAGATGGACACCGAAGGAAGGGCTTTGTCTTTAGGGATGAATTTGATTGATAATGAGTTTACGCAGTGACGGGTGTTTTTATCTGTCAGATATTCACCAGTAAAGACATGGCCTAGATGTCCTCCGCAATTTGAGCATTGAATTTCAGTTCTAGTACCATCCGGATCTGGTAATCTTTTTACGCTATCTGGAAAATTTTCATCAAATGCAGGCCAGCCGCAATGAGCATCGAATTTCGCTTTTGAAGAGAATAGGGGAGAGTTACATCTTCTACAGATGAATGTACCTTCCTCATAAAAGTCATCATATTCGCCGGAAAAAGGAGGTTCAGTACCTTTATAGACGATGACTTTCGTTTCTTCAGGAGTGAGTTTATTCATAAGGATTATTATAACTGGTTTGGAGGATTTATAAAGGTGTAATCTTACCGAGGTGTCCTAGCTAATACACCTCTAAGGTGTGCTTACCCTTGCGAATGCAAGATGGTTCTCGTGATTGGCCAGGTGGCGTATCTGTCCCATCTGGAAGGTGGAAGATGGGATAGGGGAAAAGTTGTAGAAAGATATTCAAAAAAGTGAGGGTAAGGTGCTTTAGAGAGTTTGTCTCGCCATAGGCGGACTGCCTCACCCACACTTTCCTAAATATCTTTTCTTTATATTTATTTGTACTTTTGACCGCAAAAGTACGAAAACTCGTGAACACTGAAAGTCGAGCTACAGTGTCTCGTTCGTTAGGCGGGGGAATGTGCACCCCCTCCAACAGTTTGCTTCGCAAAGTTGGCAATCCCCCTGCCAACTCACTCGCCACTGCTTAACGCTCTTTGTTTCACTGTGTTCACATGATAATCGCAAAATTTAATGGCTTTGTTCACAGCGCTATATTCTATTTATTAATATATAAACAAAACTCAAGAGTTAAAGCGTACCTTAACTATTCAGTATTGTCACGGGCGCTTACTTTTGTGTAAGTGCATCCAAAC
>CAYMDS010000119.1:0-2859 GCA_964389405.1 uncultured Gammaproteobacteria bacterium | reverse complement strand
ACATTAAGATCAAAGATAAAAAAAGCAGGAATCGAATTTCCTTTCGACGCGACCGAATGGTTTGCTACACGAACAGAAAGAAAAATGCTTCACCTTTTAGATCTGGGAAATAACTCCTACGAACAACTCGCCGAAGGTGCGGAAGTAGAGTTAACCACAGCAAGAGCGCATATTTCTGGTCTTAGAAAGAATCTCCGGAAGGCTGGGATGAATACACCAATTAAGATTCGAAGAAGAACCAACATCTCAATATGAGCCGATGGTGAGAATCGAACTCACGACCTACTCTTTACGAAAGAGCCGCTCTACCACTGAGCCACATCGGCAACACGTAAATTCTACAAGAAGAGGGAAAAATTAACAACGAAGAAGGAGCCTGCCAAAATAAATTCTTGCTCTCAAGAGGGCGCAGGAGCGTCTCTTCCCCGATTGATTATCAATTGGGAAAGGCTAGGTGCACAACCTGGGTCATACACATTCGCCCTTTTGTCTTTTAGACTACCCATTCGAGAAAGGTATAGAGGAAAAAATAAAGCTTCCACGTATCCCTTCTTAAGAGCACAAACATTGTAATGTTTTAAATCTGGAAAATCAAATAAGAGAAAAGTAAGAAATAGCCGGTCCCCGCTTAAAGGGGACCGGTCAAACATGATACTTAACAAAATACGACTAGCCAACCGGGTCAAGTATAATTGCCTGATCGGACACCAACACGTTCACCTGCGCGTCCAGGCCAACAATAAATCCGCCCGAAGCCAGCAGGTCCATCATGCTGAGCCTTCTCCCAATATACTGAGCAAGCTTATCAGCGTACTCAGCAGCCGTGATGCCTTCGTAGAAGACGAGGACAAACCCGTCATCATACATAGATGGATCCGGAAAGGCCGTCACGCATGCGCGAACTGCAACATGCTGAGCAACCATTTGCCCAAATCCATTACGAAGTACGACGGGAACCTCAAGTTGAAATTTTTCCTGGTATAGGATCCCACTCGTACAGCGATTTCCTTCCAAGACAGGAACATACACATCTTTTGCAAAAGTTCGAGGTGCAGACGCTGGGTCATTTCTCGACCCTCCGCACCCAACGATGAGCGCAATTGACAGTACAACCAGAGCCCACGCCCACCACGCACGCACTGCGCATCCCTTCAAACTAAGGCTAGTAAAGAACAATGATATTATATCAAATAATGTAGAAAAGTAAAATATTATAGGATAGAGATCGAGGATCTTAAGCTTAAGGAGTACGGTGCGGGAGAAATCAGCATCCCCCGCGCCAACAAACCTATACGGCCCCCTCAATCGGGTAGTAACTGTAAACATCCACGTAAAGGCTTGTTTCCTCGCCCTTGATCGTGGAAAACGACCCATACCCACTCTTCTGGAGATGCCAACGAGCCACTGACTCAGCAGCTAGAACGAACTGCTCCATCTCCAGCTCTGCAATCTTGAGAAAATCATCAATTGCAGGCATCATTTTCTCACCGAAGTTGTCCTCGCTCACACCATCACGAATGCATGCAACGATGCGAATAGCACGAACTGGAGTCTTCTGTCCTCCAGGAGTACCGACCTCAAAGAAAACAGCGCCCTGAAGATCAACATCCATGGTGATAGACTCAGAATCCTCACAAGCCACAAGATCTTGAAGTGGATCACGAGGAACGTAGCCCAAGACAGGAGTTGCCGTAGGTAGCGGCGCTTGCGTTGGAAATGACGTTGCCGTTGGAACAGTCGTCGGGGTCGGAGTCGGATCCTCCGCGCCCAATCCCGCACACCCAGCCATCAGTAGGCCAAAGACCATGAGACAAATCAATGTGCGACTCACCCAGATCCTCCTTAGGATCATTGCTGATAAGACCGCCATTATACCTCAAAATCCTGTAAAGATCAATGTTATAGGATATAAAAATTAGGCCATTTGTGCCTAAAATTCCAAATAACGCTTGATACTTAGAGAACAATTAGCAATACTTATCTCATGGCTCCTTGGCAAGTAGTACTACTATCAATAACAGAAGGTATAACCGAGTTTCTACCTGTATCCTCAACTGGCCACCTAATCCTTTTCTCAGAATTCCTCAGGCTTCCCCACTCAGATTTCCTTACAACCTTTAACATTGCGATCCAATCAGGTGCCATCCTTGCAGTCACCACTCTTTACCTCAAAACCATCATCAAAAACCCTCGCCTCATAGTATTAGCAATCATCGGCTTCATCCCTTCCCTCATAGTCGGCCTTCTTCTCTACTCCTTCATTACCGAAACCCTTTTCGATACACCACTCGTTGTAATACTAGCCATGGGAATAGGAGGCATTGTGCTCATTTGGGCTGAAAAATTCTTTGAGAAGCACAAACCAAGCACCACAGACCTCACCAAAATCACCTATAAAAAAGCCTTCATAATAGGCATAATCCAAACACTCGCAGTAATTCCAGGCACCTCACGCTCAGCAAGCACCATAATCGGCGGTCTCCTCACAGGCCTTGATAGAAAAACAGCAGTCGAGTTCTCCTTCCTCCTCGCGCTCCCCACCATAGGCGCAGCCACAACCCTAGACCTAGTAAAAAACGCTGGAGAATTCACAGCAGGCGATATTCAAACCCTAGCCTTGGGCATAATCGTTACTTTTGTTGTTGCCTACTTCACCATGAAGTATTTCCTGAGATTACTCAACAAAAACACCCTCATCTACTTTGGTATATACAGAATTGCCCTCGCCATCATCTCAGCACTGATCCTCTTAAGAGGATAAAATACCAGTAGCTTCATTTGGAACGAAAGGAAACGAACATGTCAAAGCGGATTATCGATCCGAACAGGGGTATTTATCCTGCAACCGAAAGAATACTC
>CAYMDS010000118.1:651-2865 GCA_964389405.1 uncultured Gammaproteobacteria bacterium | reverse complement strand
AGAAACGATAGTAGAAGAGTTATTATAACCTACTCACGATATGAAGAAACACCATCAGAGCTTGTTATAGAGCTTACTCCAAATGGCTATGACGTACATGGTACAAAAGCACAGGTAGTTCAGGAGGAGAAAATGTCAGTAGTTTTGGATATTATACCTTTTGAGCCAGCAACATCTTCAATTGACAAGATACTTTCAGAGTGGTCAGAAGAAGAGAATGGTAAGCCTCCTCATAAGACAACAGTTTATAGATGGTTGCAAAAGTTAAAAGAGCAGGGAGCAGTAAAAGTCCTTGGTAGTAGTGCTGGGCACAATGCAGATTTATGGGCAAAGCCTCTTGCATTGCAGCAGGATTCTTATATAGATGCAAAGGAGGAGGCAGTATGAAGCGAATAATGCCTCCAGTAATAGAGTTTCATGATGTAGCTGCTTCAGACAGTGAAAAACGACTCCAATTGGCATACAACAGGATTTTTGAAATAGCTCGAAGAAACATAATACAAAAAAAACAATCTAAAGAAAGGAGGACAAAATAACTATGGAAAAAGAAGATGTTGTGGTCATGTTGCTATTCAAGTTTTTGCATAATATTGCTGATATTCATAACTTCTCAGGAGAAGAGCTTAATCCACATGATGAAGTATTTGCAAAAGAGGTCAAGCAGTGTGCGAAATTAATTGTAGATATGGGATTGGCAGGGAAAAATTAGTCTTGTCGAATGCCTCCGTGGGCTAATTGGACAGTTCTTTAGCCTACGGAGAGATTAAATAAGAAAGGAGGTGAAGTAATATTATGAAAAAATACATTATATACGCACGGGTAGCGAGTAGAAAACAAACTGATAGAAATTCCAGTATCACATCTCAGGTTGAGGCTTTAAAAGCATTAGCAAATGAGATTGATGTTGAAGTGGTTGATATTTTGACTGAAATTGGCTCTACAAGTCAAACCAGAAAAGTGTTCAATCAGTTGATGAATAAGCTTTTTAATGATGAAGCAGATGGAATTTTATGTATGAGCTTAGATAGACTGAGTAGAACCACTTTGGATTATCATAAAATTGTTTCGGCAATTGATTCAAAAGGGATATTAATAATAACACCCTCGCAAGTCTATAGTCGTGATGCAGAGAAAATGTTTTTAATGAATCTAGAAGTTTCTCTAAATACTTTTTGTAAAACTTTAGTGAGTCAAAGAATAAAGGCAGGGATAAGGAAGGGGAGGATGTTATAAATGAGGGACCGATACAGTATTTTATAGTGCGCTATAATTAGGGACCATTGATTAACAAAAGATAACAAAATAAAATAAAAGAAAGGAGAAGATAATATATGATAAATACAAAAGAAGAGTTTTTAACCATTGATGAGGTTGCAAAGCTATTAAAAGTTGCGAGAAGTACCGTCTATAGGATGGCAAAGGAAGGGAAAATTCCAGCAACGAAGATAGGAAGAGTGTGGAGATTTAGTAGTTTAAGAATTTCAGAGATGTTTAATAAAAGATAATATGAAAATAAATGTAGTAAATAATCAACCGTTGATAGCCGCTCTATATGCTCGTGTTTCAACTGGCAGACAAGAGAATGAGGAGACTATTGATTCGCAAATTGATGAGATAAAGACTCGAATATTGTCTGATGGAAATCTTCTATCTGAAGAGCATATTTATAAAGATGATGGGTGGACTGGTGAAATGCTACAGCGTCCAGGACTCGATGCGATGCGTGATGCAGCCGTGGCTGGTGCTTTTCAGGTTCTATACGTCTACGATAGAGGTAGATTATCTAGAGTGTTTGCTTATCAAGAAATAATTCTAGAGGAAATTTTGGATAAAGACATTCAATTTGTTACGCTTCATGATGTTCAAGCTCAAACTGCCGAAGAGCGTGTATTGCAGGCAATGCAGGGGGTATTCCATGAGTATGAAAGAGTGAAGATAGCCGAGAGAATGCGCCGAGGGAAGCATTTTAAAGCAAAAGCTGGAGTGATTATTAATGGCGATGCTTTGTACGGATATAGGTATATTAGAAAAACTGAGACAGAGCCTGTCAAATATATAATAAATGAAGATGAAGCAGAAGTAGTTAAGAAGATATTCTATTGGGTTGGCGTTGAAGGAATCTCTTTACGAGATGTGATTAGGCGACTTTATGAACTGAAAATTCCTCCGCGAAAAAGAAAGAGAGAATTTTGGACGAAGGGACCTGTTGTTAGG
>CAYMDS010000118.1:0-641 GCA_964389405.1 uncultured Gammaproteobacteria bacterium | reverse complement strand
AAATGAAACGTATGTTAGTGGTGAAGCTTATTACAACAAAACCGAAGCTGTGGTTGCTAAAAAGTCTATAAAACATGAGAAGTATAAAAAGATAAAACGAAATAGTAGAAAAGCCAGGCCAAGAGAGGATTGGATACCATTTAAAGTACCTGTAATCATTGAAGATGCATGGTTATTTGAGAAAGTGCAAAAAGCGTTAGAGCATAACAAGAAGTATGCAAATAAGAAAAGGAAGCGTGACTATTTGCTCACAGGAGCTATTTATTGTGAGTGTGGCAGTAGTAGAGTTGGGGATGGTAGCAATAAACATGGCCATTATTATTACAGATGTGCTGATAGGATTAAGAAGTTTCCATTACGAAGTGATTGTACTTCTCAGGGTGTGAATGCGTTGATTTTAGATACCATGCTTTGGAAGAAACTTCGTGAACGTATGATGGACCCACAATTGCTTAAAAAAGCTGTTGATGAGTATCTACGTATCCAGGCAAATAATTCTGTCGATTCAGAATATACACGTCTCCTTTCATTGATAAGCAAGCTAGATGATGAGGAGAAAAAATACGCTCAGCTCTATGGAAATGGAACATTGCAGTTCAAAAACTATCAAGACTTAAATAAAGATGTCGAAAAGAGGAGAG
>CAYMDS010000117.1:0-2888 GCA_964389405.1 uncultured Gammaproteobacteria bacterium | reverse complement strand
CAAACAATTCGCACCTTAGAAACCCCAGCAGGTCGTAAACGATTCCTATTTGTAGCCGCTGCAATCGCTATCGCTATGGGAGCAGGGTTGCTCTATATGAAGGAAGAAGCTAGTGAAGAGCAAAAGAAAGAACTTAAAGGTATGGATCCAACTTACTTCTCCCAATTTATCTTTGTACCAAAACCTGGTGGGAAGGGGTTGTGGAGAATTCCAGTTCCTCCAAACATTTCTACATTTGGGGCAATGATCAACACTGCGATAATCGATAAATGGCTAGGAGCAGACATTATTCCAATAGACTACACTAAGCAGTCCTTATCGGGACTGCCGCAGCAGTTGAATCCACTGGACTTAGAAAAGTGGTTACTATCATTTGCACCACAGATAGCCTCTGGAACATTCCAGGCTGCATGGGGCATGAGAACATTCCCAACAATTTCTCCTGTAGAAGGTCCGGGGATGAAACGGTTGCCAAGTGAGTTTAGAACTAATGAAGATACTAGCCCTGTTGCAAAATTCTTAGGTAAGACACCGGTAGCTAAAAAGCTAGGGTTATCGCCAGTAAAAATTGATAACGCTACGACTGCTGTTTTAGGTCGAGCATCCGGATTATTACTAGGTAATAAAAAAGCCCTAAACCCATTATCTGGATTTGAGCAGAAGTATAACTGGCAGTCTAGCAGAACTATGGGGAAATACTGGGAGCGAAAAGAATCGATAGAACAAGAAATATCTTCCCGTAAACAGGGTTATAGCAAGAGCATGGAGCCGATTAAGCAAAAGCCTCTGATCGATAACATTGGAAAAGCCATGACTGACTACAATAAATTAATTGTGGCAGGGAAGGAAGAGGACGCTAAAAGAGTCCAGAAAATCATCGAAGATCTGGCAGATAAGCTAGAGTAACGCTAGCATCACAATTATGATAATTGGTAATAAAATCATCACTCCAAGGGTGAGAAGGAGATCATCAGTATTTTCTTTCATGCCTAAATAATGGCACAAATAATTAATTAAGTCAAGAACAAGCGCAAATGTCAGAACAAAATTTACTAATCAAAATATCTGCCGACCTCGCTACAAACACAGAGGCCACCAAGAACATTGAGAAACATCTAGTGCAGCTAAATGGTAAAGTCGCATCCCAAGAGTCCTTTACTCGCACTCTAAAGACTGCAGTTGATCTACAGGCCATTACTCTACAGGGTTTGGTGGATAAAGAAACCAAAGGGCTTGAGAGAAGGAAGAAGCTCGCATGGCTAACAATAGATAATATTTTTAAGTTTGTATTCGGGGCGGCAATGACCTACCTGTTATACAAAGCGGGAATGTAATATGGAAGAAAAAATAAATTATGGCGTAAGACCAAATGAGCCAATCGTCGAAACAGCTTATGTGGCTGGAATAAATTCGCCTCTAGCAGCCGAAGCAGTTAATCCAAGTGGGGATTGGACTAAGTATCTAGTTACAAAAGAGTGGCAGAAAGATCCAAATACACTTAACTCTGACAAGATGGAGTGTGTAACTCAGAGCCACCACAACGCTATTGAAATTAAAATGTACTTCGACCATCTCACGGGTCGGATGCCGCAAGCTCATTGGGATTGGCTTAAAGCAAATGGATATATAGATAGTAATGGATTCCCTAATTTCAATGAGCGTTTATCGGCTATATCTAATGGTACTACCAAAGATGGGAATTGGCTTTATAACGTAGCTGAAGATGGTCGCAAGGTTGGATTATTCCCTTATTGGATAGTACCAGACGATAAGAGTCTTGCTTGGGATGTCTATTACGATAAAAAACTTCTTACTCCAGAGCGTTTAGCTATTGGGCAGGAATTTCTTAAAAGATTTGGGTTGAACTATGAATGGGTGAATATCTTACAACTATCTGAACATATTACCCAGGCACCATTACAGATTGTTAAGCCAGGTCATGCTATTACCGAAATCACTAAACCAGATCCTCTTAAATACTTCGATCACTATAATCCATTTATCAAATCATTAGCAGCTAAATATGTGGTTAGTGCCATGAAACACTTAATTACATACAAGGAAATTAATCAAGAAACTATGAAATTAATTCAAGACAACGGTACTGTTTATCTCCAAGCTGGGGTAAATAACAAAGTAAAGATGGGGATTGCAGACCCAGAAACATTAGCATTATTCGGAGACGAGCCAGTAATTGATGGAACTGCCACTGGCACTGAACATACTATTTCTAAAGGATTTATAATCCATAAAAAATAGACTAATTATTAACAGCTAATAGCGGGAGGGTAGGAGAGGGTATGTCGGCTTGCGGCTGAAAAGATGGGAAAGTATTGAAACGATTAGTTTTGACACTTATGGCCCTGGTGGTACTGGCCTTCCCAATAAGTACCGCGAAAACAGCAGAGGCATTAACTTATGAAGAACTCAAAGCCTGGACCGAAAAACAAGAAGAGCAACAATGGAGTAATCAACTCGTTGCGTACTCTCAGACGCTCGTTGGAAAAAGAACGGGACAATGTGTGGTGGCCCTTCGGGAGCGCTTCGGAGTTCCGAAAAGTGAAGTCCAGGGTGCGGCGAAGAGTACTAAAATCAATTCGCGAACCGGAAAAGTCGGAGCCATCGTAGTGTTCAAAAGAATGTCATGGGCAGGACATGTGGGGTTACAAATTACCCCCGTAGATGCCCAAGGGAACTTCAAATACTTCGACAGCAACGGGCAACTGAGGGAAATCGGAGCGATCCGAACAATTAACATTAAAGACCGGAGAATTTCCGGCTATAGGATTCTATGAACTTAAAAGCATTATTGGCATCAAGTAGTGATGCAAAACAACTATCAATGACTATCAAAGGTTTTCTAGCTCTTTTGGTAGTCCCAGCTGGTT
>CAYMDS010000116.1:0-2889 GCA_964389405.1 uncultured Gammaproteobacteria bacterium | reverse complement strand
GTGAATGATAAGTTCGGTACGAAAAGCAATGCTCTTAGGGTAAACGGCTCTTAGTAATTCAGGCAGGAATAAAACTAAGTGCCATAAATATTTAATACAAATTTTCACAAGTTTGTCAAGAAAAAAAATGAAGCTAAAACTATGAGTTTATGCCGTGAAAACAATAAAATTCATATATTATGAAAAAGCTATGTATAAGCTAAGTTAGCTTCATCATTAGTTTTAAGAGGATGATTAGTTTATCGACGGCTAAGTAAGTAATAAAATTCCACCTGGAAGGGGGAACAGATAAGCCACTTAGGGTAGTAGAAATAAATTAAATTAAGTTATGGATTGGTTGGGGTGGGGGGAGTCTCTGTTGGAGTCATAGTGACTTCGGGCGTAGGAGTAGACGCGGGGGATATACTTGTAGGTGTCGCAGTCGGAGTATTCGTAGGTGTTGGGGTGATAGTCGGCGTGGGAGTTGATGTGGGTTTGGGGGTGGCGCTTGCGGGTATAAACGGCTTATTAGTGGGAAGCTTTTTTGCTGTGGTAGGAGTATTTTCCAACTTTTCTGTAGGTGAAGGTTCATCTGATGAGGTAGGTGTCGCAGTCGGAGGTTCTTTTTTAGTTTCTTTGTATACGCCTAGTCCATACCCTGGACCTATCGTAACTATAACAATAAATAGTGAAAATATAAAAAATAAGATTATGGCTATCTCGCGTTTATATCTTCGGATAAATGTAAATACGCGGTCTTTCACATATATGATTCTATCAGATCAATTCGTGTTATAACACCTACATTATTTTGCTTTTCATCGACTACCACCACAAAGCTTCCTTGCGTCAAAAGCTGTGCTGTCCGTTCTATCGTCTCTGAGTGAGACACTACAAGAGTATCGGGGGTAAGTACTGCAGCGATGGTATTAGTGGGTCCTATACTTTTCTCATATAGTCCTTTCAGAAGATATTGCTCAGTCACATGGCCTATTAGTTTCTTCCTATCTATAACGATTAATTGGGAAATGCCATAAGACTTCATGAGCGATATGGCGTATTTCACAGTGTCTGCGGGTTTTACGCTGATGATTTTTTGCATCTTTTTCGTCTTAATGACTTCTTGGATAGTCAAACCATCCTCATTCGTGAGAAAGCCGTTATTTCTCATCCATTCGTCATTATAGATTTTACTTAAGTATGACTTTCCCGAATCAGGAAGAAGCACTACGACAAGTCCCTCTTTAAGTTTTCTGCAGACTTTAAGGGCCGCATGCATCGAAAGGCCTCCTGACCCGCCTGTAAGAATTGCTTCCGTTCTTACTAAATTCCTTGCTGTTTGAAAAGATTGTTTATCATCAACTTGTATCACTTCATCTATATATTTAAAATCAATAGTAGATGGTATAAAATCCTCTCCGACACCTTCTACCTTATAAGTTTTCATAAGTTTTGGAAATTTGTTCGATCTTTTATACTCCTCATACACAGAACCGACTGGATCTACCCCGATGATTTTTATTTTCGGATTTTGTTCTTTTAGATATTTACCTACACCTGTAATAGTTCCGCCTGTTCCCATTCCGCAGATAAAGTGAGTAATTTTACCTTCTGTTTGTTTCCAAATCTCAGGTCCTGTAGTCTCATAATGAGCTTTGGGGTTGGCAGGATTATGGTACTGGTCCGGTTTAAATCCTTTTTCATTTTCTTTAGCAAGGCGGTCTGAAACTTTATAATAGCTTCTCTCATCATCCGCAAGAACTGCTGTAGGCGTAATGACTACTTTCGCACCATATGCACGAAGTAGATTTATTTTCTCATCACTCATTTTATCAGGCATCACAAATATAGTCTGGTAATTTCTAAGTGTTGCTACCATAGCAAGTCCCACGCCTGTATTTCCGGAAGTAGGTTCTATAATAGTTCCTCCCTTTTTTAATTTACCTTTTTTCTCAGCAGCGTCTATCATCGCTTTTCCGATGCGGTCTTTTACCGATCCTCCTGGATTCAGATACTCAAGTTTCGCAAGAAGTGTGACCGAAGGATTCGGATTTAATTTATTAATTCTCACAAGAGGAGTATTACCGATAAGATCAAGAATAGAATCGTAGTACATGCTCTGCATTATATGAAAAATAATAAGTATGTCAAACGAGAACCGTATTGCGTATAATGCAGCTTTTAATAAAGTAGAATTATTTAGGAGATTGCGAATGTACGAAAGAAAAAAAAGAATTTTTTTTAATGCTGATGACTTCGGTATAAGTGAGGGAGTCAATAGGGGTATTCGTGAGGTTTTAGAGGACGGGAGAGTGGTGAGAAGTGTATCGTTAATGCCTTTCGGTCCTGCAGCTCACGAAGTAAGAGAGATAACTGAATTTCCGGGAATATCCATAGGGCTGCATGTTGATTTTACAGGTAAGGGGTCGGAGAGTCGGCGTAAAGCCGTGCGGATTTTGACATGGCCTAAAAGACGCAAACTATATGAATTCGAGGAGCAATTATGTGAGTTTCAAGAGTTAACAAACAAAGAAAACCCGGATCATTTCGATTTTCATGGTTTATCGCACATATCACCCAGTTCCCGTCAGGTAGTGATGGACTATGCTCGCGAGCATAGTATACCGGTGCGGTCGGTGGATTACAAACTGAATTTGGGATTTCATGGAAGGACTTGGAGGCATGGAAATGTCGGTCGGGGAATAACTCCCAAGTCCCTTATGAAGTTAATGGATCGTTTGAGATGGGGAACGCATGAAATAATAAGCCATCCGGGTTATCCGGATAAAGGATTAATCGATTCCGGATCCAAGTATGTTTATCCACGGGAAACAGAAATTTATACATTAAGAAGTCCTGAGGTAATTGATTATTTAGCCGCTAATACAGATACAATCGAAATCATTAACT
>CAYMDS010000115.1:0-2962 GCA_964389405.1 uncultured Gammaproteobacteria bacterium | reverse complement strand
AGAGCCCCATATGCACCACCCATAGGACTACTCATGCCTGCAGTCTGTATATGAAGATCTGAAAGACCGAGGATTCTAGCTAGAAGCCCACGGTATATATCTACATTTTGTATCCTTTCATATGGGATTGTCACATATTTTTTATATATTACCCCATGTTCTTTTCGAAATCCGTCTTCACGCATTTCATATTTATAATTACTATAACTAAGCTTGGCGAAGAAATACGAGATAAAGGGAACCCCTAAAATAAATATGAACCATATTCCTATGAGCATAAATATGAAAGACAGAATTGTGGCTTCAGAGCCACTTCCCATAAATTCTGAAAGTACACCGATAAATACACCTATAGGAATAAGGATGAAAAAACTTAAAAAAAACAGTACGAATAAGTTGCCTATGAAGAATAACCAGATAGATTTGGGATCCAGCTGCTGCATATATTATAGCTCAACCTTTCTAATCTAATAGAATCATACTTCTGAGATTGTGTCAATAATTTGCTCCATCCCTTAAATAATTGGATTTATATCTTTTTGTGCTTGTTAAGAAGCCCTTAACAGTGCTAGAATAGCTTTTATGCGCTTTAATAAAAAGATTCTTCCAAATGGCCTCAGACTTCTTACCGCCCCCATGCCTTCATTTGAGTCCGCCACAGTTTTAGTGATGGCAGGCGCTGGATCCCGCTATGAAACGAAAAAGAATAATGGCATCTCGCATTTTCTAGAGCACATGGCTTTTAAAGGAACTGAAAAAAGGCCATCTGCTATGCATATAGCATCGACTATTGACGGTATAGGCGGGGAATTCAATGCCTTCACGGGAAAAGAAACCACAGGTTATTACATAAAAGCCCAGAATTCACATATAGAACTATGCCTTGATATCCTTTCAGACATGCTCACGCATATGCTGCTTGATCCCAAAGAGATAGAAAAGGAGAAGGGAGTGATAATTGAGGAGATAAACATGTATGAAGATACACCTATGCGAAAACTTGGTGATATATATGAAAATCTTCTGTATGGCGATACGCCTTTGGGATGGGATATAGCAGGGGAGAAGGATATCATACGCTCAGTCACGCGTGAGGATTTCCTAGACTACATGGGAAGTCTTTACAGTGCCCATAATATTACTGTTGTGATAGCGGGGGGCATAGATGAGGCGCAAGTTGAAAGCCTGGTAAATAAATACTTCGCAAACATGAAAAGGTTTGATACGAAATTGTTTGAGCCCATGTCGGAAAACCAGTCTAACCCTGCTTTACTTATCCGTGAGAAGAAAACAGAACAGACTCATATCGCAATTGGGGTGAGGACTGTTCCCGTAGACCATCCTGATGAGCATCCGCTTTCAGTTTTATCTTCTATATTAGGCGGGGGAATGAGCTCCCGGTTATTTGAGGAGGTAAGAGAAAAGAGGGGACTTGCGTATTATGTAAGGACGCATTCGGACCACTACATGGACGCGGGGAGCCTTACTACTCTTGCCGGAGTGGATATAAACAGAGTCGACCAGGCAGTTTCCGTAATCATGGATAACTACCGGAAAGTATCAAGCGGAAACCTTGAGATAACTGATGAGGAGCTTAAGAAAGCGAAAGAGTATCTCAAAGGTCATATGGTTCTGGAACTTGAGGATTCCCGGAGTGTGGCGAGCTTCTATGCGCATCAGGAGTTGACTGAGAAATACGTGAGGAATCCAGATGAAGTACTTGAAAGAATAGAGGCGGTAACGCTAGAACAAATTATAGATGTAGGAAAAAGATACTTTATAAATAAGAATCTGAATATGGCACTAATCGGGAATTATAATGATAGACAGAAACTTGAGAAATTATTGAGCTTTTAATATAATTAAAAAGTTAAAATTTAGAAGTCAAAAACTTTTGAGTTTTTATTTGTATTTTTTCAGCCAAAGGCGGATCAGCCTTTGGAGGAGATTTTTTATTTTTTAATTTTGATTTAATTACATATGGAGCGTTCATTAGTATTAGTTAAACCTGACGGAGTAAAAAGAGGAATAGTCGGCGATATCATATACCGCTTTGAGAAGGCCGGTCTTAAGATAGTGGGCATGAAAATGGTATGGGTAAATAAAAGCCTAGTGGATAAGCATTACCCTGACTCCAGGATAGAATTACTTCGGGGAATTGGGGAGAAAACGATGCAAAGCTATAAAGAAAACGGTAAAGATCCGCTTAAAGAGCTGGGGACAGACGATCCGATGAAGATCGGAAAGATGGTCAATGACTGGAATAAAGAATATCTTACAGCAGGACCGGTGGTCGCTATAGTCCTGGAAGGTCACCATTCGATATCAAACGTACGTAGAATAGTCGGTCATACATTTCCGTCGATGGCAAATCCAGGAACTATAAGAGGAGATTATTCTCTTGATAACCCAGTACTCGCGAATGAAAGGAAAAGACCTGTCAGAAATATAATTCATGCATCGGGTAATAAAGCAGAAGCAGAGTATGAGATAGATCTTTGGTTCTCAAAAGAAGAACTCCATTCCTATCCCCGCGCCGATGAAGATGTGATGTTTTAATCATTTTTAAGTCCATATATAATGGATTATTATATAAGTTTTTAAATCAGCATGAGTGAATCTGGTGAACTGTCTTCTGCAAAGTCAAAAAAATTGGAATCAGCAGTAGTTTCGAGAAGAGAATTTATAGAAATAATAATAGTCCTTTTGACTTCAATTGTTGCAAATCGAACCTCTAAACCATTAGTACCTAAAGAAAATCAGGTTCCTACTGAAAAATATTCGGATTTTCTTGCAACAAGTATTGTCTCGATGAAAGAGGCATATGATGATATTGATGAAAAGGCAGATCCTGCGCTTTGGGCCAAATCAATACGAGAAGGTTTCAAAAATTCAGGATTGCCACCCACATCTAACTTGCTTAGCGTAGTGCTGACTTTAATCAGGGCATCAAGCGGATTTC
>CAYMDS010000114.1:0-2979 GCA_964389405.1 uncultured Gammaproteobacteria bacterium | reverse complement strand
TCTCACGGCTTTTTCTCCAGATGTTTCTACATCCCTGTACATAAAGACCATGCCTGGCGTTGGGTGTTCTCGCTCGTCCGTTTGATAACCCCATCTCGTATAAATGTCCTTGGCTGGGTTGTCACGATGGACACTTAAAAGCTGCGCCGTTGGTTTCCCCAGTCGCTCTTTTATTGTAGTGGCATGCGCTTCAAAAACTCGATGAAGAGCGGAACTGATTCCTTGTCCTTGGAGGGCTTGATCTACGAGCATCCAAGCGAGTACTACATATACACCCTCGTCCAGTTCTTGCGCAGAATATTCCAACACGGCCTGTACTTCCTCCTTCACGTCTCGTGCAACGAGCAAAATGGCTTCACGGGCAAGGGCTTGGATTTTTTCTGGTGTATCTCGTTTACCTAAATCAGCTTCTCGTTGTGCGGAGGAGTGAGCAGACGGGTAATTATTTCGATAGATGTCCACCACACGAAGGGCGGTTGCCTCATCGAGTTGATCTGCTTGGAGTTGAGAAATGCGAAGACTCATAAAACCCTGTTTGAGCTTGCATTATAAAATAATCTCTAAAAAAGTCAATGGTGGGCAGGGAGGGCTGCGAGCCTATTTGGACAAAGTTCTAGCAAGAAAGGATTGTCTTTTTTTTAGGTAGATGCCCTGTAACCGAACCTGGGTGATTATAGTCAGTAATACTTTTATCCGCAAGAATAAGATAAAGCCCAGAAGGTTCAAACCAAATTTTGACGTCCTCTCCATCTTTTGCTCCAAGCACTTTTTCAAATAGTTTTGGGCAATTTTCTTGTAGCAAGTCTTTGAGTTCTTTAGCGGCTGAGAGAGTGTTTTCCATAGCCTCAAAAGTTTCCGCTCCTATTTCAGCAGGTGATTTTGGTATTACAGATGTGTAAACAGTGCTGAACATAATATCAACCAGATCTTTTTTCGCTATAAGGTTTTGGATTTTCTCTATCGAACGCACCGTGTCTTCAAAAAAAACCTTAAGCTCAGAAAAATCGTAATAGTCTACAAAATTTGCATACGAAGCCCTTTCTAGCTCATGCCGTTTCTCTTCTAGACCCGCTAGAGCTCTGCGATTTGCTGTTGAATCGTCAAACTTCAAAACACTTTTAAGGCCTTCAATGGCTTTTCTCACATCAATTTTCTGTTGGTCATTTTGTCGGCCTCTATCATATTGCTTATTTGAAGAACGCATTTTTATATCAGCTTCAATCAGTCCTTTAACGGCTTGCTCAATAGTTTCTAAATCATTTAGTTGAAGGTTTTTGAAGAGCTTAATAACATGAGCCTCTACTTCATCACTACGGATCGAAGGGATATGCTGTCCATCGCCGCGTTTATTCGTTTTTGCCACATACCTTCTAACGACCGTTCCGTCTTTCCTGATTTCAGGGAAGCCATGCATCTTAGAACCATTTACAGCACTAAACAGCTTACCTTGAAGCATGTAGGTTCTTTTTTGACGACTGGTTTCTTTTACCTTTCCAGACTTTCCTCGAGAATTCTTTTGTCGAAGGCTTTTAACGAGGTCAAAATCATGTTGAGAAATTAAAGGCTGAAGCGTCTGTTTTTGACCTTTGACTATGGTAAGTAAGGGTTCAAATGGAGGGTAGTTTTGATAGCCTACGTACGCTAGATTAGTTAGAATTTCCCGAATAGAGTCGTTCGTAAAGGGTTCTGGGCGATAAAAAGTCCTATGTACATCGTTTTCTTGATCATATTTTTGAAAAGCAATATTACGAAACAGCCCTTTGGCATTAAGCATACGGGCAATAGCCGTATCCCCCTTATTCATTTCAATATAGATTTTGTAAACATCTTTCACCACCTCAGCCTCGGCAGGATCATATTCGACGAATTTTCTCGTCGGTCCTTCACAAACTCTCAGCCCATAAGGAAGTGAACCGACAGCATAACCCAAGTTCCTCTTTTTAAGGCCGCGACCCGCTACACGATGAGAAGTCTTCCGTCTTTCCAACTCAGCTGTCAGCCTTGCCTGCATACGAGAGTGCCATCGGTCAGGATCAATTTTACCATTCTTATCAAGGTAAGACCGAGGCTCATAGTCAACGGATGGATCGATAACAAAGATATTTTGATTTTCTAAATCCTGTTCAAATTGAAGTGTCTTCACAAATTCACGGAAAAAACGGCTGGCTTCATGTACAACAATAAAACGTATATCTGTTCTTTTATGGGCTTCATCTATCATTCTTGCCCACTCCACTCTTTTCCGATCATGTTTCCCCGATTGTGCATCGCCGAACCACTGAACAATTATGAAATTATTTTCATGACAATATTTCTCGATTTCTTCTTTTTGATCTTGGATTCCGTAACCATTATAAAACTGTCCGGGCGTACTTTCACGCCCGTAACCAAAGACTGGGACTGGAACATCTTTTGGAATCATGGAGTGATGTAAATCAAAGGAGGTTCTTCGTGAACATGATCTGCCCCAGCTAATTCATGTACAGTCTCTACTATCATGCCATCCGTTTCTGCATGTCTACAGTGTGTATAAAACCAACGAGCCAACTTTTGACTTCGTTCTTCAAGTGACATGTCACGGACTTCAGCAGCAATTACATAGGTTTCTTTATTCTTGGGCATATTTGGCTGGATTAGTAAAACTTTAATAGCCTTTGAACCGAAAACGCAAGAAGCAAAGTATTAAAATTTAATAGTTTGGAAGGTAAGTCCGAATTCCCCTGGGCTTTCCCTAATAACCCACATAATTTTAAGACAACGCAAAGACACTTTGAGTCCGAAAGCCCTTTTTAACAATGCATCCAAGGGTAAGCCGAGTATAATTTAGACGCTTTCATCATTACAAAATGACTGCGATCGAAAAACTAAATACTAATGCGCTAAGAAGCATCTGCAATATTTTAGGAGACACTTACTCAGGGCTTACAGGATCACAAATCGCTAGGGCGTTAGGAGAGAGTGGCATCTTAGATGTTGAAC
>CAYMDS010000113.1:0-2985 GCA_964389405.1 uncultured Gammaproteobacteria bacterium | reverse complement strand
GCCTTAGTAGTGCATGAAGAGAGAGAATTTTTAGCCCCAGCTCGTTCTCTCCTTCTTCATATATCTGTGAGAAATCAAAAGGGTTAATCTTCACAGGAGAGTTCGAGCTAAACTCTACGAGTTCTCCGCCTAAGGTTTTCGTAAGCGTTCCATATTCGCCTTCAGGATCCACTACTATAACTTCTGTTCCCATCATAAATTGCCGCATTATCTCAAGTTTTATGAGAAACGATTTTCCAGCTCCTGATTTTCCAAAAACTATCTCGTTTGCATTTTCCAGAGAAAATCTATCAAAGATAATAAGTGAACCGTTTTGTTGGTTCATGCCATAAAGAACGCCTTTGTTTTGTGTCATAACTGCTGATGTAAAAGGGAAAGTTGATGCTAGAGACGAGGTATCCATATTTCGCGTGATGAATAATCTGTCCTGTCCTATTGGCATAGACGATTTAAATCCTTCCTCCATTTGAAGAGTTGCAGGCTTGCCGATCAGAAGAAGCGATGCGAGTTCTGTTTGAAGCTGCTTATTTGCTTCAATAAGTTCTTGTACGCTTTCTGAAGACAGCGTTATATAGAAGCTGAATTGAAAAAACCTTTCTATTCCCTTAGCCAGCTCTTCTTGTAAAGATAGTGCATCCTGAAGAGAGGCCTCGATTTTAGGGTCTACAGGATGTCCTGATTTTGTGTCTGAAGAGATAGTTGCTTCCATCTCAGCGATTTTTCGGCGAAGGTCTGCTAGCACATCTGATGAGGAGGTCGGATAGCAAAACATGGAGATGTCCATGGTGTGGTCATAATCAATGATGGGTTCAAGCCAGCTTGCGGAAACATACCTAGGATAACCTGCTATAAAAAGGGTGGAGTAAAATCGGTCTCCGATTCGGATATATTTAAAATCTACTTCTACAGAAGAGGGGGCTAGAAGGTCAACTATAGAGGTCATGCCTTTTTGCAGTGTCTGCAAGGTCTTTCCGGGCATAGGCTGTTTTTTTGCATTCTTCACTTGCATCTGCTGCAGGGCTTTTCCTGGTGTAGGCTGATTGGGTTGGGGCATTGGCTGCTGTGGGGGTAAAGGAGTGGAACCAGGCTGTGGCGCGAGCTTCTGCGGGGCAGGAGTGGCGATAGGTTGGGTTGGGGTGTTTTGGTTTGATGGTCCGATTGGAAAAGGAAGTTTCATAGTCAATGTCCTGCGCTGTTAGATTTTACAAAGACAGCTTTTAGGTTTTCGTCGACATGTGATGTGTCAAATTCACCTTCAGCGCTTTCGTTGAAAATCTCAAAAAAGAGCTTAACCAGATCTTTTTTTTCAAGAGTTTTTGTTGACATAGCAAATCTCCGGACCTGTCCATGCATAGCCTCAGTTTTAGATCTGAGGGATTTTTGGGCATTCATAATATGGGCATCCCGGGACGAAATGTTTTTGCCAGAAGTAGCAACTCCCGCAACTCCGCCCTCAAGGGGAGAATAGGAAACGATAACATAAAATGTTTTATTTAGGACTACGTTTATTTTTACCATCTCATGAATAAATTGACGGTAAAGTTGAATTTGTCTGACGAGTAAAGGATTCGTAGTTTTTCCTTCCTGCTCCTCAAGAAGCTTTAAATAACTCGTAACGTCTACTCTTTTATTTCGAATAAGGATTTGTACAGGATATGTCAGAGAGTTTAAAAACGCTGCATAAGAAAAGATTTTAGTATCTTGATCCCTTTTTGATAAAAGAGCGAAATTGCTTGCAGTTATTTCAATGATGGAACACGCACTGCCATTTTTAAGGAGAACCACCTCGTCTATTATGTCATCAATTTCTGTGAATTGCTGAGTTGATGATTTTTGGGCAGGGAACATATGTTAGTAAATAGTAAAAAGTAAATAATATATAGCCTCTTTAGTCATATGCTATTCGTTGTTAGTTTCATCCGAACAGGGATTGTCGCAGTTCTTCGCGTGCATCCATGGAAACTATATTGAGTGGTGCAAGGGGAGAGCCGCTTGCGTTGAGCTGGATATTTGAAAAAGTATGTTGTTTTTTCGGATCCTCAAAAATAATTGTGTAGTTACCGTTTACAAGTTGTGTAGCTGAGGCAAATTGGCCTAAGGCATTTGTTTTAAATGCCCGCACTGATTCGTTGTCTTGATTTAAGACTTCAATTAAGATCCCCGGAAGCACATTACCGCGTGAATCTTTCACGATACCATTTATAAGGTTTGGGAATTCGGCGTGCGCTCCCTGGGGGGGTAATGGGGCCTGGAGGGGCTGATTAATTAGGTTGTCGCTTTGGGTTCCCGTTGGAGCTTGCAGAGCGATAGATGGACTAGATGATATATTTTCTGGGCCTGGAGTTGTCTGGGGAGGGGGTATATCCTGAGGGGTTGCGCTTGGTTGTGTCAAGCTTGAGGCAGGATTTGTGGGCGCTTGTGGCGTGGTCAAAGATTGAGACTGCAGGATTGATGAAGCTGCTGGAGATTGTGTGTAAGTTTGTGAGAATAAGCTGGTCAAGAGCTGGTTTTCGCGCTTATCAAGATCATTTGCTGGCCCAGCGGTGTTATAGAGATAAGACAAAAGCTGCTCTTCTTTTTTATGGGAGGCCTCATTAAACTTAGGCTTTGCTATCTGTTGGGATATCTGAGTGGGTATAATAGGACTAAGGCTCAGCTCCATAAAACTTAAGCTGCCACCGGTTTTTTGATAGACAAATTGGTTCGGGCGCATAAGAGCTTTAAGGAAATAACTGGCCATAAGATCCAGAGGTCTTCCCGCCACGGGCAAGAAGGCCAGAGAAATTCCGGTCACTGCAAACATCGGAACGAGCAAGAATTTTAAATACCAGGCAATCGGTGCATAAAAAAAAGCAGCAGAAAGAATTACTCCGGCGCCTACGTAGCCAAACTGTTTAATTGTCATGCTTCCAATAAGCTTGAATTGAAAGCCGGTGACATCTTGGGGGATAGGGTGATTGTCCATATAAAACAGGATATAACGTG
>CAYMDS010000112.1:0-3012 GCA_964389405.1 uncultured Gammaproteobacteria bacterium | reverse complement strand
GACATTCAAGAAGGCGATTTGGGAAGTATTATTGGGCAAGCAGTCTTGGTTATATTTGTAGTTGCTACGCTTATCGCACTCTTTTTCCTTATCTGGGGTGGAGTTAAGTGGATAATGTCAGGAGGAGATAAAGGTAAAGTAGAAACAGCTAGAAGTACTCTTATTGCTGCGTTAATTGGATTAGTCGTTACCTTTCTCTCATTCTTTATATTATCTTTGATATTAGGATTATTCGGATTAAACCTCGGGAATCTAGAAATTCCAGATCTAATCTAGCCTACTCTCATCATACGGTCATCTATATCTTATTCTAGTTTACAAGTTTATATGCCTAAGCTATAGTTAATCAAGATGCGTATTATTCTTTTTTTAACCCCTGTCTTTCTAGGCTCTGTGCTCCTTTTCCTTATCCAACCAATAATAAGTAAATACATGCTACCTCTTTTTGGCGGTGCATCCGGAGTCTGGACCGTATCTATGCTTTTTTTCCAGACGGCATTACTTGCCGGTTACCTATATTCATATGCCATAGCGAGGCTTCGTCCCAAAACACAGGCAATCGTTCATGTAGCTGTAATTAGTGCGGGTTTAATCGTAGCCTTTTATTGTTTAATGACCCAAGGAGGAATATTGCCACCGCTTAGTCTTAAGCTGCCGGAATCCTTCTCCCCTATTCTACAAATTATAAGCTTTCTTTTGATCAGCATAGGATTGCCGTATTTTTTGCTTTCGACAACCAGCATTCTTCTCTCAAAATGGCATTATGCTCTCTATCCAAATAAATCACCATATCCGCTATATGCAGTTTCAAATATAGGCTCTTTAATCGCCATTGTCACATATCCCCTCATATTTGAGCCCAAAATGACTACACAAACTCTTGCTGGTCTTTGGAATATCATTTTTATTCTCTTAAGCTTATTATTGGTATGCTGCACCTTAACATACTTTATCAATATAAAAAAAGGCGCTGACTCACGATTCCGGAACCCTTCCAGGCTTAAAAAGGTCGCCCTCTATAACACTTCTTCTTTGCGCAAAGTCTTACTATGGCTATTTTTCGCCGGCAGCTCCTCTTTTATACTAGTTTCAGGAACAAATTTTATTACCCTCTCAGTTGCACCTGTGCCATTTCTTTGGCTTTTGCCTCTCGGGCTTTATCTTATTTCTTTTTCAATAAGCTTTCAGGGTCATAATTTTTTTAGCCCTAAGGCTTATGCTCTGCTATCAATAGCTCTTATCCCATTTTGCGCTCTTTTAACCTTGACTTTAATACCCAGCCTTGCTCTCACCTTGATACTTTTTGGACTTTTTCTGTTTTCCTCATTTATGGCCTGCCATATGGGATTATATGCACTAAAGCCTCACCCAGATCAATTAGACTTTTTCTATCTTATTATCGCACTGGGGGGGGCGGTGGGCAGCGGAACGGTTGCCATCATAGCTCCTCTTATTTTCCCCGGCCTTTGGGAAATGCCCATTAGCCTATCTCTAGCCTTTATCATATGCATCATTGCTTTAAACAATTTCGGAAGTTTTTCTCTAAAACTTGTCAAAAAGACGGCACTACCCAGTCTTAATACAGGAATACGGAAAAATCTGTATGCGATGATGGCTCTCTCAATAATTATTATCTCTCTAGTTCTTACTCTCTTTTTTGGACATCAAAGCTTCAGAAGCAAACAAACAGGCATGATCGTGACATCAAGTCGTAACTTTTACGGAGTTCTTCGTGTTCACGATTACGAAACATCGGAAGGAAAACTTAGATATCTACTTCATGGCAGGATTACACATGGCATACAATATCTCAATAGCGCAAATAAAAAGATTCCAACTTCATATTACAGCACTAATTCAGGCTTGGGGCTTGCTTTCAAAAACTACAAGAAGATTCACCCCTCTCCCCTAAGAATCGGTGTTGTCGGCTTGGGCGCTGGGACAATAGCGGCCTATGGACAAAAGAATGATATGATTAGATTCTTCGAAATTAACCCTGCTGTAGCGAAGCTGTCTCATAGCCACTTCACGTATATCACAGACTCTCCCGCAGCGGTTGACATCGTACTGGGAGATGGGCGACTAAAGCTTGAGCTGGAAAACACTAACCACTTCCCCCCGTACGATCTTTTGGTGCTTGACGCTTTTAGCGACGATGCTATACCCATGCACCTATTAACAAATGAAGCCTTTGATTCCTACATAAAAAGACTTAAACCGCAAGGCGCTCTAATAATCAACACCGCAAATTCTTACCTTAACATACAACCGGTCATCAAAAAACTTGCCAAGCATCATCGCCTTTTCCTAGTAATCGTTTCCCAAAAAGACAATAGCAATGTAAACGCACCTTCTGAGTGGACTATACTCACAAGAAATAAAAAACTCATTGAGCAACCAGAGCTAAATAAGTTAATAGCTAACAACAATCGAGTTAAAGATATTCCTCTTTGGACTGATAGCTACAGCAATCTATTTCACGTTTTGAGATAACGTCTTACATGGTTAGGTTATTGATTTCTCTTTAGTAATTTTGGTACGCTAAATATATGGACTGGAGCACATGTGTAGTTGACGGCGTTGCCACGCTCAATTGCGTTCCGATAATAATGGTTAATATTATTAATGCTGCTTTAGTTTTTTCAGGAATAACTGCAGTCGTATTTATAATATTCGCAGGCTATACCCTTATGAACTCGGGGGGGGATCAGAAAAAAATAGCTGGCGCCAAAGGAACCCTTACGTATGCGATAATTGGGCTTATACTTATACTACTCGCATTTGGAATCGTGAACCTCATAGGATATCTCACAGGAGTAACTTGTTTCTCTGAATTTGGATTTACGAGCTGCGAGTAAATACACCACCTCTTCCCACCCCTCGCCCATAGCTTAAAAGCGTGCCTGCTTAGGCACCACTTTTCACAATATAGCCTCGGCTGGAAACTGCCTTGATCTAGTTTGATCAGCTTGCAATGAGATTTTTCACGTTATATCCTGTTTTATATGGACA
>CAYMDS010000111.1:0-3046 GCA_964389405.1 uncultured Gammaproteobacteria bacterium | reverse complement strand
ATAAATAATAAGGATTAAGCTGTGTCCTTCTTGCCAAACCTTTAAATCAGTAAACTCCTTTATTTTAATTGTGTTTGTGTCCATATTCTTAATTCGTGATTCCTGCTTCTTGCTTCTTTACTTCTCTGACAGGGTTAGAGAAGCGCCTCGGCCTTTCAGTCTTAAGAATGGATCGTCTGTGGAGAAGGAGACTGCTGGTTTTATTTTCGTTCGGATTATGGAATTATCTTCATTTCGGACGACAGGAGAGTAGTCCTTGTTAAAGTCTAGGAGGTCTGATTCCTTAATTCTTACGTTTCCTCCCGCCTTTACCGCTTTTAGTTTTCTTTCTCTAATATAACGACGCACTGATAAGGGATGGACTTTTAAAATAAATGCAGCTTGTCGAACGTTTAATAGATTTTCCATATTACATAAATGATTTACACAGATTATGAGCAAATTATCGCCGATGATTCTATCTATGAAAATCTGTTAAATAAATGTCTTGATCTACTTAGATCATAGTAATTGAATAACTTGCTATATGTAATAGTATACAATCATAAACAGAAATATACAAGGTCCGTGAAAATTTGACTAGAATTTATTTTCATGATGTAATATTTTCACATAAGTAAGATCCAGTCGCGAGAGCTTTTGACCAAAAAGCAGCAAAGGCTCTCGCGATATAAAAAGAACATGAACTCCTATTTGCCCAAATTTAATACTCAATTCACTCAAGGCGTCTTATTCGAAACTGTATTTGCTTGCGCTTGGTG
Organism: uncultured Gammaproteobacteria bacterium; assembly: GCA_964389405.1. GTDB lineage: Bacteria > Patescibacteriota > Microgenomatia > Levybacterales > UBA12049 > CAYMDS01. The sequence goes on along the minus strand of CAYMDS010000111.1, from coordinate 2,285 downwards.
TCCAGAAAGCGAATACAAAAAACTAAATAAAAATCAGGCCTACAGTCACGGAATTTGTGAGAAACATAAGAAAGCATTACTTTCCCAATATAGATATACATCTAGTCATTAATTATGAAAATATTACAAGCATATATAGATCGTTTCAATAAGAACATCCGTTTGGTTCTTCTTATCTTAGCAGGCCCAATATCTTAGAGAGGCTAGGATAAAACTCGCCCCATTTGCATTTTGTTCTGTACCGCTTCTCTCTACGGTATCAAGGTATATAAATAGGTAGAGCATTAAATCTTTTTCGGAATAGATTTATCTCTTGTTAAATGTCGAGATAGGCAGGCCTCGATTCTTTAGAGCATAGGTAAATTTGATTATGTGAAAAAGAGAGATGTTCTCTTTTCTTGCGTTCAAATTGCACTATATCATTTAGGTCCCACGCTGTTTTTGTTATTATGAGTATCCGATGCGGCAATCTTAATCTTGTGTAGAGATTGCTTCGCTACGCTGGCAATGACAAAATTATTTTTAGGCGAAGCTGGGGTAATGTCAGCGAATTTCCATTTGTCCGCCCCTTGCCATGATGACTAAGAGGTAGGTAATAGAAATATATCAATACATATAGCAATATGCTTAAAGGTATAGCAATACACCATAAATGTGAATAAAGATACTACCATTAATTCCCATGTCTGTTTATTTAACAGGTATATTTTTTATGGAGTAGGGGTAGGAGTAGTTGCGGCTTTGGTTGGGGAAGGATTGGGTGTAAGAGATGGTCCATCTATCGGCGCCTGAGGGTTTCTAGTGGGAAGAGCTGAGTCCGGTTTGTTTACCGATAGATCGTTTTCATCATTATTCCCGGGCTCAGAAGGCTGAGGTATCTCGGTATCAGACGTCGCACCTGCTACATTACTAGATTCAGCTATCTTTACCTTGAGTGCATCTATTTCGGTAGATATCTTTTTAACTGCCTCACTATCTTTCGCGACTAATGTCTTTACAGCCTCATAGACTGTCAAGGCTTGAGTTAGACTGCCTTTAGATTCAAGCGCATGACCTGCATTATAGTAAGCATTTGCATTATCTGGTTTTAGTCTAATGGCAATCTGGAATTGTCTTATGGCCTCATCCCAAAGTCCTAATTGGTAATAAATTCCGCCTAAGTTTATATACTGCTGTGGGTTACTTGGATCAAGGCTGATTGCCTGCTGATTAGTAAGTACGGCGAATTGGTCCGCATTCTGACCGAATCCGATAAGAGCTCTATAGATACCTGAAAGGTTATTCCAATTCATCGCAGAGTAGGGCGAGAGTGTGCTTGCAGAACGCCCTGTATTTATGGATTGTTGGATAAGTGTCAAAATATTTTGCTGCACAGCTGCTGAGGGGGATGATCCTTGAGGAGTCTGCTGGGCAAGGGAGTTGGCTAGTGCCAGATTGGTCTGGGAGAAGACTCTATGATACACATCTCGGTATGGGAAAGTTTTAATAGCCTCAGATTGTAGTCGGTATGTTTCAGATCCGTTATTCCGTGCTGCGGCGATTAAAGATTTTTGAAAAGCCATATCAGAGAGGACGAATTTTGCCGCATAGAAGTCGGAAAACGCTAATGCCCCGAATATAAGAAGCATGATTATTCCTGAGAGCAGAATACTTTGTCTGCCCCTCACATGTGGTGTAGAGCTTGAATGTGCCGGTTCACGGAAGGCGACTAGGTGAAGATCGATCTCCTCATAGCCTTTTGCGCTAGCAAATGATCTAACTATAGCAAAAATTCCCAAGAGTCCAAAGAAAAGCGTTAGGACTACGGGAGAGAAAGGAAGAACGAAGGCTGCAATTATCGCAAATATGAGAGGTAAAAATAGGGTTTTCTCACGGATTATTTTAAAAATTATAAACAGAAAACTTACAAGACCGAGAATACCGGTAGTTGAGAGAAGCTCTAAAACGAAACTAGATGAGCGAAGAAAAGATACGGACCAGAGAGCCTGATCTGCATTATATGAAGGTTGCTTAAAGCGGGTGAAGTCTGTAAGAAATGTTCCGTAACCGCTTCCCAGTAAAAAGCTTTTTAAAAGTCTTCCGGCATCTTGGGATATAGATGCAAATGCTATCTGAAAACCACTACCGAAGGGAAGTAAATACGGGTTTTGGGAAGTTAAAAGATGAAACAGAGTAATAATAAATCCTGCGGTAATTGCCAGAAATGCGATACTGAAAAGGATATCTGTAACAGATGTATCATCTTTATTGAGATTATCTTCTTTTTTACCCATTCCAGAAATCAG
>CAYMDS010000110.1:0-3070 GCA_964389405.1 uncultured Gammaproteobacteria bacterium | reverse complement strand
GCTACCAGAAAAGGATATTTAATGTATACTTGTAATCCTTTATTTCTTATAAATAAGAAAAAGAAAAATTAATCTCCCTATTAAGGGAGAATGTGAGGGACTAATTACATCACTTATGCTACTACCTACAATAACAAAAAAACAACAAGACATACTATTACTACTCTATCGATTCAGATTCCTCAACAGAATACACATTCAAACACTCCTCAATCACAAAACATTCAATCGAATAAACCACTGGTTAAAAGATCTAACAGACAAAAACTACATAGGAAAAATCCATAATACTTCAGCAAAAATAAACACAACACCGTCTATCTATTACCTCGCACGAAATGGAATTAAATACTTAAAGACACAACCTTCATGTAACAAAGAATATATCCAGAGACTGTATGCAGATAACAAGCGGTCAATGGACTTTGTTAACCGCTCACTTTTTATATCTGATATCTATATCTCCTTATTACAAAAATACTCAAATACATCTGGTTTTACCTTCTATACTCAATCTGACTTCTCAGTTGACGGTATTGTTAAGGAAATTTTTCCTCATTTCGTCTATAGGAAGATGGACGGGAAACCTTTTTATGTTGCAGAGATATTCACTGATAAAATGCCAAGATACGCCGTAAGATCCCGGATCACTCGATATCTGCAGTTTTTTACAAAAGGAGACTGGATTAAACATGAACAAACACCAAATATTTTATTTATTTGCCCATCTGAGGAATTGGAACAGTACATATATAAGAAGACCAAAAAATATTTGGATGATGAGAACGTAAACTTACCTGTATATGTTTCAACAGAAGATCAGCTTAAAAAATATACTATTAATGCAGATATATGGAAAAAGGTGGAAGATACTGAATAGTGCACAAAAAAATCCGCAGACACCATATGCATGATGCCTGCGGACGATAGCTTTATATAATACAAAAGTAATTTGTAACAAGCTCCAGTTCTTTAGTTGTTAACCACTCCTCTTCATACCATCCCCAGTCTGAGTAATAATAGCAGCCTCTTAACGGTTCTCTACTCTGCTTATCAAGGTAAAACTTAAACCCATCTGCAGGGCCACCTGTTGATAGTTCTATATTAAGCTCTATCACTTCATTTATGCATAACGGATCAATATCTTCCTGTTCCCGTATCTCCTCTATTCGATAATGATAATTATTTAACATAATTTGAATATTGTTTAATTTGGTATTCATATTTTTGATAAAAATTTGTAATTTATATAAGATTATGTTCACGGAAACTGTATAACTTGTCTTCGGTATAGATAATATGATCTATAAGCTCAATCCCTATGATTTTTCCGGCTTCTACTAACTTCTTGCTGATCTCAATATCTGAGTCAGATGGTTCAGGATTTCCTGAAGGGTGATTGTGAGCCACAACAACCGAGCTACATCGGTATTTAACGGCTCTTGTGTACACTTCCCGTGGATGGGCTAGTGAAGCATTGAGTATTCCGACACTTACCAGATCTGCAACTTTTACTCTGTTTCGTGTATCTAAAAGAAAACAGAAGAAATGCTCTTTATCGCGATCAACTACATCTATTGCGGTAAAGTAGTCTTTTAAAATCATATGGATATCAAGAGGTGCTGAAACTATTTTTTTTGAATCTTGGATCTTTATGATCATGAAATAAATTAATTAAACTAATAAAAAAAGGGAGCCGTCTTGAGAGACAGCCCCCTTTATAAAGAGTTCTTAACCACAAACCTATCGACTTGGTAATTCAGATAGCCTACATGGCTTGAAATACCTATCCCGTTCAACAGGAAGTCGTAATGATCCCCGGATACTCAAAAGCTCGTTCAAGCTGAAATACCCAAGCTCACGCTCAAAGCCGTCTACGAGGCCAAAAAAAGTATCTTTCCCGTCAAATTCGATTGCATACCATGTCCAATTCGAATCAGGTGTAAAAAATTTACAGCGGATTACCGGATCTTTTTCGTTTTCACACGTATAGAGCCCTGGAAGACTCTTTAAAATCTCTTGCGTTAAGAGTTTCATATATATTCACCCCCTTCCCTATTCGGAATTATTAATCCGGAAGGAATCTATGTATCCTATCCGTATGACAGGGGCATGGGGTGAAATGCATCGTTACAGGTTCGAAGAAGTAACAAGCAGTATATGCCGGGATGTGTTCAAACGCGGTTAAAGGCATCCCAATCTGTCAAATGTTTTTTATGATGAGTGTCGGAATAAAAAAGGATTTTTACGCCTGTCAGAAAGATACGACGAAGGAGTATGTTTCTACAGGCTAAAAACCCACCATTTGACAGATGCGTTGAACCCCATATAATGAGAAAGCAGGATAGGACAAGATACCTAAAAATAGGTTTTATAGCTTGAAATATCAATATATATTGATATGCTTATATTATGTCGTTAAATACTACTCAACTACAACTAGAAGCGAAATTGTTTAAAGGTTTCAGTGATCCTTCTCGCCTTGCAATATTAGAGTTATTATTTAAAAAACCCTTAAATGTTTCTGAAATTGTTGAAACAACTGTATTATCTCAATCGAATGTATCTATGCATCTAGCCTGTCTCTTAGACTGTGGACTCGTAGTAAATAAAAAAGAGAGACGTAATTCTTATTACGAAATATCAGGCAAAGAGGTAAGAGAAGTTGTAAAAATAGCACGAAAAATTGTGAGTAAGCACGCAAAAGAAATATTTGAATGTACAAGATATTAGTTAAAAATTAGAGTTGAAAACTTCGCAAGGTTACTCCATTGAGTGAGGTAAAAATAGTATGCTAATGAATCAAATAGAGTTTATCTCGATGAATAATCCAATCAGAAGGTATATTCAAGAGTATATAGAAGTACAAAAACTTAGGCAATTCTCTCAACTTCCAAAAGGAAAAACTGTTTTAGAGATAGGTTGTGGAAGTGGTAATGGCACAAAACTTATTAAGAAATACTTTCAAACAAACGAAATTCATGCTATTGATTTAGATTCCCGTATGATCGCGCTCGCAAAAAGACATAATAAAGATACTTCTATTCATTTTCAAATAGCTGATGCAGCT
>CAYMDS010000109.1:0-3116 GCA_964389405.1 uncultured Gammaproteobacteria bacterium | reverse complement strand
ATTTATCAAAAAACTCAATTGATCTTTGCATGGCAACATTAAAATTAGCTGAAATGTTATGATCATCACCTTCATATATATACATTTCAACGTTTTTTCCGGCAAGTTTCATTTGCTTCTCAAGATCCTCCGTAAACTTTAATGGTACTGATTCATCATTTGTACCATGATGAAGCTGAAGAGACCCTGATATGTCTTTTAGAAAAAAGTTGGCAGAGATTGATTGCCAGAAAGGTTTATCATTGGAAGGTTCCCCAAATTCCGAAACGAGTAAATCGCGCCATCTTCTAACACCTGATGGAAGCGGAGATAAAGTCGATGCAGGATTTCTTCTTCGCCAATTATTTATAAGATCAGGATAGGACCCGACTACTCCTGCCCATATTACACCCGCTTTTATATCTTTCGTTACTACCATATTACGAAGGGTAATAAACCCCCCCATACTATGCCCCCACATACCGATTCGATCTATATCTACTATTTTTGTTTGTGAGGATATCTGATCATTATATCTTTTAACTGAAGAGACAGCATTTAACACATCTACTACATAAGCATTTGATCCATATCCGCCGGGAGCATTCCCCTCGGACTCTCCATGGCCTCTATAATCTGGACGAAAAATTATGTATCCGTTTCTGGCAAATCCATCCACATAAGCGATATACCTCTCAGTCGTGCGATATTCCTTTGGTGGAATATAACCATGATTGAAAATAATTACAGGCCAACCGGACTCAGGCGGGACACCGCTTGGAATAGTTAATAACGCGTAGATTTTCAGCCCTTCAGATTTATATGAAGTAAGGTACCTATCGTAATTAGATCCGGAATCAAGTTTCTCTTCTATTACAATATCTGATCCTGGATAATTTCCAGCCCTCAAAGATGAAATAGATAAAGGATTCAAATCTGCTGTCAACCCTCCCTGATTGTCAGATAAGTTATCATCTGTTTTATCAGGAGTAGTTTTATTTATAACTGTTCCTATAAGTTCACTTCGAAGATTTGCGGAAAATACCAAACCCAATAATAGAATTACTAAAACCCCAAACAGAATAGCACCCTTCTTCATCACCGCTAAATACTACCAAGGAAACTCAATGTTGTAAAGTAGCAGGTATTAGCTCGAACTGGACAAGCGGGGGAATAAGTTATAACTATTACCAAGGAAACTCTTCTTTTGCACCACTATACTCCACTGGCTTATCTATAACTCTCTCATCTTCAAATATCAGTTTATGTAACTTATGCCCAGAAAGCTTATTTTTTATAAATATTATAGCTTCACTAATCTCATCTGATGAATATCCCAAAGCCTTCATTAGATATAGTGTCATATGACCAGTAAACTGCATACTAATTCGGGGATTTCTAATACTGACATGAGCGCTTAAGCCATGCATAGCTCCTATTAATCTTAATAAATCTTTAGAAATACCAGAGTCTTCGTAATCCTCAACTCCTATAGAAGCTAAAGCACTCATAGTTACATATTCTAATGTCCTGTCTGCCCAGCCAGGTCCTAGTCTTTCCTTCGGATTCATTCGATAAAAATCATGCAGATACGGTGAGGCCTTTAACAGATCTAGCAATCTCTGAGAAGGAAATCTATCGCTTTTAAGAACTTCTTTTATAGCTTCTTTATCCAAATCCCTTTCTAAGCCGATTTGCTCTTGGAAAAGTACAGGGATAGCTTGCTCCAGCGTTGTATCCAGAAAACTTGCCAGTTCTTCGCTATAAGAAGGGCCAGGCAAATCTTCAATACGATTGCTAAGTATTATCTCCCGAACCTCTTCAGGCTTTAAACCGCCCTGAAGCTGTGTTTCAAGGTATGGAACATAATCACCCATCCCCATATAATCTCTGTCTCGTGCATAGTCTAAATAACTATCGTATAAACGCACTGCATCTCTAAACTCTGTAAGACCAGTCTTAGGCAGGCGCTGAGTATCCCAACTATCTCCCACCAAAAAGCTAATTCTTTCTAATACTTTGTCCTCAGGAATAATGGTAACTCGTGATAAATTGCCAGGCAAATATCTAAATTTTTTAGGGTCCATTAATCTTCCAGCGCCATATATAGTAAAATCCTCATCCCCTGGCAAACCCGTAGCTAGGATACCTAATCTATTTTCTCGCTGAACACGAACAGGCAAATCAGATCTACCTTGTACGGCTCGGACACCATCATGTAGGGTCAAATAACGACCAGTTTCTAAAAATGATCTTGCACCTGAAAGATTGGTGCCGATTCCCAAACTCGTACCAATCCCCATCACGACCTCTTCGTTAGCTCTTTCATAAGGAGCAATCTCTTCTGGATTATTAACCTGTTCTTCTAACTCATCCCATAACGCTTGATACCGGTCCCTAAACGTAAGACCATCAACGGATCCCAACTCAAAAACATGATTAAATGCATCATTTGGAACTAGAGAGTCTACCGGCGGAAAAGGTAATCCATCTTTATCTACAGCAGTCGTAAAAGTAGTATATGCTCCTGCATCACAGGTATAAAAAACTTTTAACAGCTTGAGATAAGCTGCCGTATTCATGGAATATCTTTCAGCTTGCTCATGAATCTCCCTTGCTATTATTGAAGGAGGTTTTTGGAATGTAAAAAGCTCACCGATGAAATCCTGATCAATAAGACTTGCTGCTATTTCAGTATCTCTTCTGGTGAACCCAAGTTCTGCCATAATACTAGGTAATGCCTTCATTGTGAATATATGTTGGGCTCTAGTTCCTCCCGTCTGCTCAAATGCCTGTCCTTTTTTAATATCATGAAGTGCAAGTGTAACTTTCATTAAAGGATTGTCAATTATCGGTTCATCAATTAATTCCGATAATTTGGATTCGAAGTCATCCTCGTAACGCGACAGTACCAAGGCACTATGCTGCCATAGAGTTTGATCTTCTTTTGTGCCACTACTTTTATCTAAATCGCCTTTTGTTGATCTTAATCTTGTATTAATATAATTCAAGAGCTCCATGTAGGAATCTACCGGTAAACTGGAGATTCTTCTCTCTAAAGGAAAATGCACATTATCTATATGTAGTTCTTCTTGTGGTTGAATTATATTCGATCTCTCGAATCGACGGAGAGTATC
>CAYMDS010000108.1:0-3117 GCA_964389405.1 uncultured Gammaproteobacteria bacterium | reverse complement strand
GTTCATGGTTTTATTAATTTGAGAATCTAAGACCTCAGTTATAATCTGTTGCTGCATGGCAGCTATCGCTCTCGGATCAGATAACTGATCCTGAGTGATTGTCTTAGTTTCAGAGCTTACAGGTTGTTTGGTTTGAAAAACAGTAAATGGAGTTATTCTATTACTAACCACAAGATAAACGAAATAAACCGAGAAAACCATGACAAGTATACCGCTAGTCAACAAAATATATCCAAGTACTCTCTCCTTCATGTAATTATTCTGAGGTTTTTTATTATGATTTACAAGCCTTGCGTTTAATCTTCCCATTCGCCATACTATACTTAAATCCGTGTAAATCAGTACTCGGAATCCGTGCTAATCTTTATATGAATCTGCAGAACGCTTTTTATCTTTCCGCTCTTATCTTCTTATTACTTGGAATATTATTTTTTCTAGGCTGCATCGGCTTTCTGATATTTCTTTTTTTCTCATTCAGAAATGCAAAAACTAAGCTATCCCAAAGCGTGGATACAGTCATAGATGAGGTAAAAAATAAATCAGCTACAGCTAATTTCGGTATGTTTCTTCTAGGGTCGATTTTAAAGAAAATAAAAAAAACAGAATAAACTTTTCATGTCGGATGCGATTTTTACCCCATTCATCGCAATTTTATTTGCAGAGCTTCTCGATAAAAGCCAACTTACAATATTGCTTCTAAGCAGTAAAACAAAAAAACATCTTCAGCTACTCATCGGAGTCATTTCCGCTTTCATTATCGTAGATGGGTCTGCAGTAATTTTCGGAGGATTAATTCAATCCATACTGCCGGAAAATATTGTTAAATTAGCTGCCGGACTCCTCTTTATATTTTTTGCGCTATTATCTTTAAAGTCAAAGGAGGAGAAAGCCGATAAGGAAAAGTCTCTAACAAATCCTTTACTATCGGGGTTTATATTCGTTTTTTTATCTGAATGGGGCGATAAAACACAACTTGCCACGACCGCTTTCGCATCATATTATTCCCCCATTTACGTTTTTATAGGTATACTTTCTGCTTTAATCGTGCTTTCAGGATTAAGTATTTATGCAGGCTCTTTTCTTTTATCAAAAATTCCTAAAACTAGCATTACAAAAATCTCCGGCATAATATTTCTCTTCCTTGGGGTATATTTTATTTTCCAGACCTTATAAACTCTTGACAACAAATTAGCACTTGTGTTATCTTATTGCTAATCTAACATTTGAATCGCGTTGACGAAGATCGCCTTCGTCAAGACTACGGCGAATTGAAGGGGGTGAATAATTATATGGCATTAATTAGATGGAATCCTTGGAATTTACAAAACATGCTTGATGATGATTGGGATCTTCCTACCTTCCCAGGTCTTTCTAGGCTAGCTGGTCAAGGTCTTAATATTTATGAGACTGCAGACACCATAGTCGCGCAGGCAGCAGTACCTGGAATACCAGAGGATAGAATCGATGTCTCAATCGATAAAGGAGTGGTCAGAGTAAGTGCTGTAAAGCAGGAGGAGAAAGAGGAGAAAGATAAAAAACGATATTTCATGACCTCCATGCAGCAATCATTTAATTATTCTTTTAGGCTACCTGAAGGAGTAGTTTCAGATGATGAGCCTGCGGCTGATTTAGAAAACGGAGTATTGCATCTCACCTTTAAAAAGGTCGCAAAAACTCCTCCGAAAAAAATAACAGTAGCTAAAAAAGGCAAATAGACATTTGACCTAAATAATAAAACCCCGCACTAAACTTGCGGGGTTTTTGGTTATAAACTATACTTTGCAGCTACACTGTTTTTTTCTTAAAAGTATAATTTGCTCATCAATTGTATTAATAAAAAACGTTTGAATCTTAGAGCCTTTTATATACTCTTCTTCTAAAGGCGTGTGGTGTTTATATCCTCTTTCTATAAATTCCCTGACTTGAGCTTCATGTCTTAAATATAGCGCCTTCTCCTTCCCTATCCACCTTAGGGTTTCCGGATGTTTCGAGTATCCTCCTTTACCTTTATGTTTAGTCAGAATATTCCACAGACCATGAAGCTCTCTGTGTTCTGAAAGAAGATGTCTACGGCAAAGAACTGAAGGTTCTACATCCCAAATCCTCATAAAGCTAATTACTTGCCAAAAAATATGGACGAAACTATCTAATCAAATTAAGCTGCGGGCAGAATGGGATAGTTTACTTACTGCTGATTAATTACAAATTATAGAGTATCCAGAATATACCATGCAATAAATACAAAAATTATTACAGAATATTATATTCTACTCTCTAAAACAAACGAGGGGCGGTCGTACTTTTCAAGTACTACCGCCCCCCTACACTCAATGTTGCGGAGAGGGGGGGATTCGAACCCCCGGTGAGCTTGCACCCACAGCGGTTTTCAAGACCGCCGCACTAAACCACTATGCGACCTCTCCGTGCGAGTATTGTATCAAATTTACTCTCATGAATCGACTGATTTAAGCTTGACTGCTTGTATAAAAGAAGATAAAGTGAATATATGCAGCATTCAGATCCCCAACCTACTCCTAAAGAAACTGCTAAAGACGGACCACGTCCGGCTCCTGCCGACGATAGCACTATTCAAGAATTAGATTTACACGCTAACGACGTCAAAACACTTTTGGAATGGACTGCTGCCAGTAGACCTTATAAAAAAAGACAAAAGGCATATTATGTAAACATTCTTCTTTTGACAGGCTCAATACTTATAATCCTATTCCTATTCTCCCAATATCTCTTAATGCTTGTTGTTATCTCCATTGCTTTCGTTTCTTTTGCCCTTGCCAGCATCCCGCCACAAAATAACCACTATAAAATAAGCACGGAAGGAATAGCCATGGATGATCATTATTATCTTTGGCAGGAACTGTATGATTTTTATTTTAAGAAACGTTTTGGCGAAGATATTCTTCACATCAGAACGAAAAACTACTTTCCGGAAGAGCTTATTATGATGCTGGGGGGAATACCAAAAGAGAAAATGCGAACTACCTTAATCTCATTTCTTCCATATCGAGAAGTAGTAAAGGGTAGTTATTCTGAACGCGCGGGAGACTGGCTATTAAAAACATTTCCCCTAGACGATGCACACTCCAGTTAATTTGCCAC
>CAYMDS010000107.1:0-3162 GCA_964389405.1 uncultured Gammaproteobacteria bacterium | reverse complement strand
GCTGGTCGCGGCCTGAACGCTAGTCCAGCATCAGATTTTCAAGTAGTTCTCGCTTGTTAGCGAGGAGACGGGAGTGCTGAGCTAGTACTGAACGCATGATAAATCATGCGGGATGGATTGACTCAGCCTCTCTTTTTAGCACTGAAATATTTCAGTGCTGGAAAGATAGAATGAAAAATAGAAGACTAGCTGAATTTGCTGAGTAACTGAAATTTTTGATTTATATTTCGAATTAACCTTGCGCATTGTAGGCTCAGAGTCTATAATACTTTATATCCCCTAATGAAACGACAGATTCTCATATCAGTATCTATTCTACTCCTCCTCACATTTCTAACCGGTTTAGTAATTCTCTATGGAAAAGGCTATCGTTTCGGAACTATCCAAAACGGAAAACCCACTATCAGTAAAACCGGATTATTAGTCGCTACCAGTAAGCCCAATGGCGCGCAGGTATTCATAGACGGCAACCTCACATCCGCAACAGATGACACAATTGATCTAATACCCGGTGAATATACTGTGAAAATCCAGAAAGAAGGCTATCTAGCCTGGGAGAAAAAGGTGAGAATCCAAAAAGAAGTAGTTACGAAGGCAGAAGCGCTCCTATTTCCTGCTGCCCCCAGACTCGAAAACATAACATCTACTGGTGTTGAAAACCCGGTGATTGATCCTTCAGGCCGGCGCATTGCTTTCCGTGTAGCTTCTCAATCAGCAAAGAAAAACGGTCTGTATGTTCTGGATATGACCACGACCCCTATCCTCACACTTGCCACATCCGCAAAACAATTGACAGATGACGTGACAGCGCTTTTTTCAGCATCTGATTATACATGGAGCCCTAATGGTGAGGAAATCATGGCCAGTATTTCGGGACAACTGAACATACCTTATTATTTCTTAATTAACTCATCAAATTTCAACGACACTCCCCGCAATATCACAGCCATACTATCAACGATAAATGATCAATGGGAGTCCCAAAAACAAGAAAAAGAACAGGCTCGACTCAATGCACTACCTAAAGCTACCCGTATTATGATACAGGAGAATTTCAATATCCTTTCATGGTCTCCTGAGGATGATAAAATACTCTATACTGCTTCCCGCTCTGCGGCACTTCCTATCATCATTAAACCCCGTCGCATCGGAATAGATATGTTAAGAGACGTGCGTAAAATCGAAAATGACGATGTCTATGTTTATGATATTAAAGATGATGTGAATTTCAAAATAAAAGATCTTGATACTTCAGTATGCGAAGAAGGAAGCGTTCCCCAACCATGTCCTAAGATTCCCTTCATCCAATGGCTTCCCGACTCAAAACACCTTATTCTTACTGAAGATAATAAAATAAATATTATGGAGTACGATGGGATGAACAATACCACAATTTACGCAGGTCCTTTCCTAAATAGTTTCGTCTTCCCATGGCCAAATAGCAGTAAGCTTGTAATCCTCACGAATTTCAATAATTTCTCTGTCCCCGCAAATTTATATACGATCAGCCTACAGTGATGGACCGGAAGCAAGAAGCAGGAATCATGAATCAAGTATTTTTCGGTTTTGCGACTATGAAAAGACGCCTCCAAGTGGTCCCGGGCGGCCAACATGTCTGGAGGATCAATTGTTGCTTATCTGATCTGCTGTTAATAAGCAGAGATACTTGAGAAGGATCGGCTATATATTTATCTGAAACTTGATAATTATATCGTCTGTTCTCGAAAAACACCACTACATCATCCCCTACCTCCAGATCTTTCAAGAGATAAAAAACTGCATTAATTCGTCCTGCAGTCCACCAATTATCAGCAGAATGAGCGAAAAGATATGTATTACCGGGAATTCCGGGAAATACAGTTCCTTTCGCGTGCGCCACTCCTCGTAATAATGCCTCATGGTACTCACTAGGACTCTCAGAATTTATATTGGGAATGATTCGCTCGCTTGCACCGATCTTAGGTATCAAAATACTAAATAATGTATCCTTAGGTATCAAAATATGTTCTTTTTTATCGGAAAATATTGCGCTTAAGGCACCGGGAGCACCTCGAGGGGCTCTAGGAGGATTAAATACTGCGATATCTGACTCCTCTATGACTTCATATCGTATACCGCGCATATGCTCAATTCGTATACGTAATTCTTGGGAAAGGATGGGGCCGAAGGTTTGATAAACCCCATAAAGGCTAACAAGGAGAAGAAAATTGCCGAAGGTGCGAAAAATGAGAAATTGCACCTTATCTCTTGCGGTCATAGAATTTAACTTATAACTTAGGACTCATAACTCATAACTTTTGCCTAATCAGTATCCCCGGGCAGAATTGAACTGCCATCAACGCCTTAGGAGTGCGTTGCTCTATCCGTTGAGCTACAGGGACAGATTATGAACCATCGCCTTATTAATTCCTTTAATCTTTTTTAACAAATCTCCACCTTTAATCACCCTAACCCTACACATGCCATGCTCTAGTTTCCCCTTTTTCTTTCCCGGTAAAACATTAACGCTGACAAACTTATCTTTTGGAATCTTAACTATATCAGACCAGAAAGAAACACAACTATCAGCATCTAGATCCTCGTATATTCTAACACTAAAACGCAACCTTTCGTCAGAAACCCCAAACACTTCTCTTAATCCATTTACATATAATCTGATAAGCTCAGGGTCTGTGTTTGATAAACCAAAATCCGATTTGCTCCCTTCAGCCCAATATAGAGCACAAAGAAACAATATTTTTTCCCTATCTGAGAGCTGTCCCACAAAAATCTTTCCATCTTCGAAGGCTGATTTTTCAAGCAGAAGCCTTCTTTTTCGAGATCCACCCCGTTTACCAGCCCAATTTGATATATATTCAGGTAGGATCTTAACATCCTGAATATAACGCAAGACTGTCGTTCTCGAAATTCCAACGGCCTTGCTTATCTCATCAAGACTATGACCATGAGAGCGAAGTAAACGTATTTCTTCAAGTTTAAGCTCATCTACTTTCCTCCCACGCATGGTTAGATTTTATTAGATCGGACATAACTTGTCAACAAGAACGGTCTTGCTCGGTTTATTAACGATTGTATTTTACCAAGGAAGGAGGTAAAATATGGTGTAGTTCGGGGTGTGGTGCATCGGTAGCACGCGCGATTCGGGTTCGTGAGGCAGGAGGT
>CAYMDS010000106.1:0-3164 GCA_964389405.1 uncultured Gammaproteobacteria bacterium | reverse complement strand
CAGATATAAAGATTAAAGCCCAAAAAAGAATAAATATTATAAAAGGTCAGCTCGACGGTCTAGCGCGAATGGTTGAGAAAGATGAATACTGTATGGATTTATTAAATCAAAGTCTCGCTATTCAAAATTCTCTAACAAGTTTAGATGTAGTACTTTTCGAGAGACATTTATCAACACATGTAAGTCACCAGTTCAAGTACGAAGAAGAGAAGGCAATTAAGGAGTTGGTCACTTTATTTAAGAGGGTAAATAAATAATATGAAAGAAAAAAGCTTAATGTTAATTATCTCACTAATGATAGTTTCTTTTGTATCAGGTATAACAGCTGGATTTTATATCTCCCCAAGTTATCAGCAGACAATGAATGAGAAAGTGGAAATGGGATTAGGGCAAGCCGATAGATTTATTGATCTTCGATATATAAATCAAATGGCAGCACATCATAGGGGAGCAATGTTACTGGCAGAGCAAGTTTCAAATAAAACGAAAAGAAAAGAAATAAAAGATCTAGCAAATGCAATAAATATTGGCGAGCCGAAATTAATAAATGAATTATATACATGGAAAAAAGATTGGTATAACGATTCTAGTAAGGTGATAGATCCAGTGGTTGCAAATTTGGGTGTAGTTGATGATAATACAGACTTACGTTTTTTAAACGCTCTCATAGCTCACCATGAGGCAGGTATAAATATGACTCAAGAGGTAAGAACAAAAAGTAGCAAAAAAGAAGTGCTTGATAATGCTGATGCAGTTGAAGATTTTTTAAGCGGAGGAGTAAACATGCTTAAGCTTTGGAGAGAAGAATGGTATGGAATTAAGTAAAGGAATATATGTATGAATGGAAAAATGTATGCAGTTAAGGGAATGCACTGCGCAAGTTGCAGTAGTATTATTTCAAAAAAGTTAAAAAAACTCCCCGGAATCGAATCGTGTGATGTAAATTTCGCGACCGAAAAAGCAACCATATCATACGATCCACAAAAAACCAATCTTGATCAGATGAACAATGAGATAAAAAAGCTTGGTTACACTCTTGAATCAACAAATAATCATATTGACTCCATGGATCATACCGAGCATACAGGGATGAATCAATCAAAAGATGAAAAGCTGCAGGAGCTTTCACTATTAAGATCGAAAGTAGAATTTGTACTACCAATAGCTCTATTAATCTTTTTGCTAATGATGTGGGATATTGGTGCCAAGATCTTAACTTTTATTCCAACCCTACCTCTTCCAATGCCTCTGTTTAATACTATTTCATTTATTTTGGCTAGTATTGTTCTGTTTTGGATCGGTAAGCCATATCTGGATGCTGTAATACGATTTATTAAGTATCGGGTCGCAAATATGGATTCTTTAGTAGGAATTGGAACTCTTACTGCATACCTATACAGCAGTATTATTTTTTTATTTCCACCTATAAAGGAATTACTGCTGCTTCCAGAATATACCTATTTCGATGTAACTATAGTCGTTATAGGTTTTATTACATACGGAAAGTTTCTTGAGGCGCGTTCTAAATTAAGAACCGGAGAAGCTATAGAGAAACTATTAAATCTTACGGCAAAGTCAGCATTAGTAATCAGAAATAAAAAAGAAATTGAGATACCTTTATCTGAGGTAATTACAGGTGACATACTCATCGTTAAGCCAGGCGCCAAGATTCCAGTGGATGGCATTATTATCAGTGGAAGTTCCTCTATAGATGAATCCATGATATCTGGAGAACCATTACCTGTAGATAAAAGAGAAGGAGATATTGTTATAGGTGCAACCATAAATAAACAAGGTAGCTTTACTTATAAAGCGACAAAAGTAGGATCAGATATGATGCTTTCTCAAATAGTAAAATTAGTGGAAGACTCTCAAGGAAGTAAAGCACAAATCCAGAATTTAGCAGATAAAGTATCCTCAATTTTTATTCCAACTGTATTGATAATCGCATTATTAACATTTATCGCCTGGGTTACTGTAGGAGCCTATTTTTTGGGAATCGCAACAGCTTTTTCATATGGACTATTGGCGTTCGTAGGTATTCTCGTCATCGCATGTCCTTGCGCATTGGGTCTTGCCACACCTACAGCCATAATAGTAGGAGTAGGTAAAGGCGCATCTACTGGAATACTAATTAAAAATGCAGAGAGTCTGGAGAAGTTACATAAAGTAAATACCTTAGTATTTGATAAAACAGGAACCATTACTAGCGGGAGACCAACAGTTACAAATATTATCAGTCTTAATTCAAATACCTCCCACGAAGAAATAATTAAAATCGCATCAAGTCTTGAAAGACACTCACAGCATCCATTAGCATTAGCTGTTGTTGAAAAGGGTAAAGAATTATCAGTAATTAGCTATAAAGTGAATGATTTCAAAGAATCAGAAGGAGTAGGCGTATCAGGTGTAATAAGTAAGAAAAAAGTTGTTGTGAGAAAGCCAAAAAGTAGCGAGCATACTATATCTGAAATACAAGAACTTCAGTCACAAGGAAAAACAGTAATTGTTATAGAGATAGACGGAAAAGCAATTGGAGTTTTGGCGATAAGCGACACAATTAAAGAAAGTGCTAAATCAGCTATAGCTAAGTTACGTAAGATGCATATTAAAACTGTGATGCTGACAGGTGATAACAAAAGAGCAGCAGAATACATCGCAAAGCAGGTAGGAATTGACAGCGTAAAAGCAGAAGTAATGCCTAAGGATAAATCAGATGTTATTAAAATGCTCCAAAGAGAAGGAAGAGTCGTTGCTATGGCAGGGGACGGGATCAATGATGCTCCTGCATTAACTCAGGCTGAAGTGGGTATCGCTATGGCGACTGGTTCAGACATCGCTATCGAATCTTCAGATATAACAATACTGGGTGGAGATATCGCGAAAATTCCCCAAGGTGTCAATCTTTCACGTGCTACTATGCGTACCATAAAACAAAATTTATTTTGGGCATTTATATATAATATTGTGGGTATACCCCTTGCAGCAGGTATACTTTATCCTATTTTTGGTATATTCTTAAATCCGGTTTTTGCCGGAATGGCCATGGCTTTATCATCTGTATCTGTTGTATCTAACTCACTTCTTTTAAAAAGGAGTAGAATCTAATTATGAATCCTTTTGTAATTTTATTAACAGGACTTACTGTAGGCGGACTTACTTGT
>CAYMDS010000105.1:0-3189 GCA_964389405.1 uncultured Gammaproteobacteria bacterium | reverse complement strand
TATATCGATATATGAGGTAGAAGGATATGAGGCAGATGATGTGATAGGAACAATTGCTACGCAGGTGGCAAGAATGTCTCCGCCAAGGGCTGAAAATACTACCAATTTCAAATCTCAAATTTCAAATAAAGCTCCAGAAAGAATAGAAACTATAGTTCTAACGGGAGATCGGGATTTACTTCAGCTTGTAAATAAAACTACGAAGGTTCTGATGCCAGTCGTAGGCGTAAAGGAAACTAAGTTATATGATGAAGAGGCAGTGGAAGAGAAGTTCGGTGTGAAGCCATCTCAATTTATAGATTATAAAGCATTGGTTGGTGATGCGTCGGATGGATATCCGGGTGTTTCAGGTATTGGTCCTAAAACTGCAAGTAGCCTACTTCAAAAATTCCAGACGTTTGAATATATGTATGAGCATTTAGGGGAACTGCCGCCGAAAATTGCTGAAAAACTCGCAACTGATGCAGAGCAGGGAGCATTAGCAAAAAAACTCGCGGCAATAGTTACAGATGTCCCGTTAGCATGCCGAATTGAGGAAAGTCGATGGACAGATTTCAACACGAAAGGCGCGATGGAAACTTTTAATCTATATGGATTTGATAGTCTTATCCGAAGATTCAGTACGCTTCTAAAAGAAGTAGATCAGAAAAAGAATGGGGAACAGTTAGGTTTATTGTAACATAGCCATTGGAAGCTAGAATCAAGAAGCAGGAATCGAGAAGAGCAAATTAAACAGTTGTTTTATTCTTGATTCTTGAATCATGGTTCTTATTTCTTTATGAAAGTTGCATTAGTCCATGATTATATTAAAGAATACGGGGGGGCTGAAAGAGTTCTTGAGGCGCTGTGCGAGCTGTATCCTGATGCGCCGATTTATACGTCTTTTTATCAAAAGAACTCAATCGCTTATGAGAGATTTAAACACCATAAGATTGTAACTTCCTGGGTGCATAATATTCCTTTTTTCGCGACCAAGCTTCATAGTCCATTGAGGTTTCTAGCGCCTTTCATCTGGAATAATTTCAACTTTTCTGAATATGACGTAGTCATAACATCAGCATCTTGGTATATCACGAAAGGGGTATTGAAGAAGCAAGAAGCAAGAAGCAAGAAGCAAGTTGAAATATGCTACTGTCATACACCCCCTAGATGGTTATATGGGTATAAAACATCAATCGAGTGGCAGAAGTTTTGGCCAGTGAAACTTTATGGAATATTCATGGGCCATCTTATGCGACAGTACGATTTCAGCGCTGCGCAGAGAGTGGATTATTTTATAGCCAATTCGGAAGAGACAAAAGCTAGACTTAAAAAGTTTTATAGGCGTGATAGTACAGTTATTTACCCACCTGGAGAATTACAAGAAGTAAGAAGTAAGAAGCAAGAAGCAAGATTAAAAAGGGATTATTATTTTATAGTTTCAAGATTAGTGGGGGGGAAGGGTTTAGATTTAGCAATTGCAGCTGCGAATAAATTAAATATTAAATTAAAAATTGCGGGGAGTTCTAGTGGTTATTCTTCAGTTTATGAATCACTTTCAAAAAAAGCTAAAGAGAATATAGAGTTTTTAGGAAGAGTAACGGATGAAGAGTTAGTAAATCTATATAGCAACGCGAAAGCATTTTTAGCATTATCCAAAGATGAAGATTTCGGAATCACGCCAGTTGAAGCCATGTCTTGCGGGACTCCGGTGATAGCTTATTTTGGTGGGGGTTATAAAGAAACTGTGGTAGATAAAATTACAGGCCTATTTTTTTATGAGTCAACAGCTGAAAGCTTAACAAATGCAGTTAAAAAGTTTGAACAAATGAAATTTGATCCTGCAGCATGCCGAAAGCAAGCAGAAAAGTTTTCAAAAGATAGATTTAAAAAACAATTTGAATCGTTCATCAAGCTTCATGTTTCACAGTCATAATAAAATGCCGTAGAATAAAATATATGACTGATGGCGTTTCAACCGCTGAAACAATAACTCTTGATCAGCCTGACAAAATAACTTATTCATCTCAGCATGAAATTTCTTCTCAGGATGGAGGAGAAGCAGATTCTTCATCTCAAGGTGAGAATAAACATGTTACGCGATTGAAGCTATTCGGCGAGCGAGCTGAACGGGTTACGAAAGAAGAGTACCCAAATATTATCGGAGAGATAATGGATAAAGCTCAGGGGCGTTTTGTAACCATAGGTCCTGTAGGGCAGTTGACGGATAAAGAAAGCTTTGGGGATTTAGATATTGTTTGCGTGCCTGAAGGAAAAATTGATAGAGTATTTTTTGAAGAATTATATGGGGAAACGCTTCAGGGTTATCGCCGGAATGGAAATATTTACTCAGTCCTTTTGCAGGTTGCAGGGAAATCAGTCCAGGTGGATTTTATCTGCGCTGAGAATGAGATGGATTACAAACGCAAAGCTATGTATTACTCAAAGGGGCATGCCTCATCAATCATCGGTGTTCTATCAAAGCAACTTAACTTCAAATATGGTACAGAAGGATTTTTCAGACGCTTTCAGGATAGAAAAGGAAATTGGCATGACGTCTTGATTAGCGATGATCTTGCTGATGGATTACGGATACTGGGACTTGATCCGAAAAATTGGGAAGAAATACGCACATTAGAGGACATCATCGATTTTATCGCCTCTTCGCCTTATTTTGATAGTCGTGATTATCAGGTAGGGAATATGGTTCGACGCGATCGTGAACAGGCAAAACGAATTCAGGCGCAGAGATATATTATGGACAGGCTTGCCGAAAAGAACCAGACAAGGGCGTTAGAGGATGGCGATACACTTTTTAGCGAGCTGTTTCCTGAAGTATATAAGTTATACCGGAAAAAAACAGATGAAATTAATGTAGAAATTGGGAGAGGGGAAGCGATTAACGGACACGTTGTAATGGAGGTCTTCGGATTAGAACCAGGACCTGATGTGGGGCGCGTGATTAATTTTTTACGAAAAGAACATCCGGGTATCGATATGTTGACTGATGAGGTTATAAATCATGTAAATGCAGAGGTTTTTAAAAAGAGATAAATTCTAACCCCGACCCTTTATAGATTTTTGTTTATATTCTTAATTATTAATAAGGAATATAGGCGAAAAAAGATACAAAGTGTATAATACGCGACTAAGCCCTTTAAAAGCTGTTTATCCGGTAGAAACCGGAAGGAGATTAGTAGATTGTCTAAT
>CAYMDS010000104.1:0-3431 GCA_964389405.1 uncultured Gammaproteobacteria bacterium | reverse complement strand
GTCCACTTACGATTTTCATGTTGATTCCACGCTTGTCAAGCAAGCGAGCTAGTCCCGATATAATCGGGACTCCGCTCCTCATCGTCCACCAACTGAAACTTGACAACTGCATGATAATTTGTAAGTATAAAATGGATGAGAAAAGTTATTCTGCTTGTAACATTTTCTTTCATAGCACCGTTTCTATTTGTTTTTACGCTGATTTTTCTTTTGAGTACCATTCCTCAAAATACAGACCAACTAGTATACGCAAATGATAAGGAAATCCCCGCTTTCTCCTATAGCGCTCTTCCTTCAAGTTCAACGAGTTTTTCAAGTGATATAGTACTAAAAGAGGGAAGAATTGAAATAGTAAGACAGTTCCTTGCGAAATACAAATCTCCTCTTGAGCCTCATTCTGAATTCATAGTACAGACTGCGGATACATATGATATGGATTTCCGCTTAATCCCTGCAATAGCTATGCAGGAGTCAAATCTATGTAAAAAAATTCCTATAGATTCGCATAATTGTTGGGGGTTCGGAATTTATGGAGGGAAAGTGACCCGATTTGAGAACTATCCTCAGGCTATCGAGACTGTAACGAAAACATTAGCCACCAAATATCGAGATAGAGGCTTAATTACTCCTGAGCAGATTATGAGTATGTACACTCCCTCCAGTAATGGTAGCTGGGCACGCTCAGTTAACCACTTCATGGAAAAGATGCAATAGCCTCATAAATTAACCAAAGTACTACTTGACAAACCTATAGTTAAATGCTATACTCTCTTTAGATAGGATGGCCTCAGCCCAAACCTGTGGCGATCCTATTTTTTGTGGAAAAGACCCTGCAAAAGCAGGGGAGCCTGCCTGCGATCCCTACCATATCGACAGAGATAAGTGAGAATGTTCCATAATAAATACCTTCAAATTCCTGTATAGACCTACAATAACTATCAACTTCTAGAACTTAGGTCTATTTCCATTTAAACTAAAATGTTTTATAATGCTATTAACTTGCCCGGGGAGATAAGGACAGATAAACTGCGGGCGTGGTGAAATGGTATACACGCAAGGTTTAGGACCTTGTGGAGAAATCCGTGGAGGTCCGAGTCCTCTCGCCCGCACAATACCAAGCTATGACAAATAAAACTAATTCCACCTTTGAACGTAAAGAAGACGGCACGATTCATCTTACGATCACCATTTATTCAGCCGACATTAAAAAAACGACTGAGGAGATAATTTCTACTGCGATAGCTTCAGCCGAAATTACAGGGTTTAGGAAGGGAAAAGCACCCCGTCATATAGTAGAGCCCACGCTTAATAAGGCCAAAGTTAAAGAGGAGGTGCTCAAAAAACTTCTTCCTGCAGCGTACGTTAAGACTGTAGAAGAACATAATTTAAAACCCATTATGAATCCAAAAATTCATGTCGATACACTGCCTGATGATAAAGACTGGAGTATAAGTGCTATTACATGTGAGATGCCAGATATAAAATTAGGTAAGTATAAAGACGCTATAAAAAAGATAACTGCTAAATCTAAAATCATTCTGCCTGGTAAAGAAGAGAAAAGGAGAGAAGTGAGTCTTGATGAAATCGTAAAAGAGCTTTTAAATGCAACTTCAGTATCTATTCCACAGGTAATGGTAGAACAGGAAGTAGACAGGCTCTTATCGCAAACTTTAGATGAAATTAAACGTCTAGGCCTAACGCTTGATCAATACCTCTCATCTACCCAGAAAAAACCTGATGACCTTAGAAATGAATATGCTCTAAAGGCTGAAAAAGATATAAAACTTGAATTTATACTCCAAAAAGTGGCTGAGGAAGAGAAAATAACCGTAGAAGAAAAAGAACTTACAGAAGCAATCCAGAAAGCAAAAGATCCTATAGAACGTGAAAATCTACAGAAAAACAGCTACATGCTGGCAAGTATACTAAGACAGCAAAAGACCCTTGATTTTTTGAAAAACTTGTGATAGAGTGCGGGCAGTATGATCAAAAGAGCGACCAAACCCGCTACTACCAAAGTTAATCCTATAGAAAAAGATCCTCAGCTGGATACTACATCTTCTGCTTCAGAAATAAGAAAGACCACAAAAGCGGTAAGAGATCAATTTTCAGGCACAGGCTCTGATTTTATATCTCAACTTTTAGGATATGAAAAATCTAGTTTTCAAATGATGGGTGAGATGATGGAAGGTCAAGAAATTGACTTGAGAGGTAAAAAGAGCCATGAAAGTAAATCCACGAAAAACCAATATGAAGTAAGGCGACCTGAGAAGAGGCTAGATATTCTAGGGGGTATAGATTACCGAGCAGAAGTAATCCAAGGCTCTGAACGATTATCCAAAAAAGAAGCTATACAGCTTGAAAGCCGAATAGAGGAAATCTTAAACGAATTGAAACGCATTATCGGCTCCTCAAGTATTCTCCGCACGGAATTTGCTGCTATATCTATAGAGGCTAAGCCTATTAAAACCGGCAAGTACTACCAGAATTTCTTTGAATGGCTACTTATAGAAGTCAGAAAAATACGAATGAAGGTGGAGGATGCAGGAGCATGGCTATCAGTTATGAAAAGCAAGAAATCACAGAGAAAGTACGGGGCTATGGCGAAAAAATTCGGTACAAGCTTTACTCTTAGCAATGAACGCACGGCTGCGACGCAGACAGGATAATTTCGAGAGAGTCATAGAGTCAGAGTAACAAAGAGTCACAGCTTAACTGAAAATTATTCTATGATTGTTTTTGACTCTCTGAACCTTTGCACCTTTGACTCTGATGTTAACGTTGACAAATCTGCTTATTGTAGGATATTATAGTTTTACAAATATGACTTACAAAAATACAAATATGATGGAAATGATGGCTTCCTAACGGAGGTATCGTTTTCGTATTACAAACGACCTCCGAAAGGAGGTTTTTTTATGTTTATAACCATTATCACTGACTGTACTGACGAAAATGTACGCGCACGACTAGGGACAAGAGTCAACGCGCTTTTTGGCATCCCGCCGAATATTATAGGGGTAGGCGGAAATCTCTCATTCGATAACTCCCATGATCCTGCGGAATATGAAGCCGCCGGATGTCTAATTGACACACTAGATGCAGCAGGGGATGGACAAGGAATAATCTTGGCGAATGTAGCCAATCGCCATGGAAAAGGGAAAAAATGGCCAAATGGTACACCTTTTGCTTATTGCTATATTAGAAATACCCTGGTAGTCTCGACAATTGACGGACTGGTCCTATCACTACTTAAAAAATTGAAGCTGGTTGATTCGATAAATATTCTTGATATCCCAAGTGTAGTTAATGGATTAGCAAGAGATAAAATAATTACTAAAACCCTGGCAGAACAAATCATAAATACCCAATTTCGAAGCTTTGAGTTCCAACCCAGAGTCGCTAAATGGCTAAATGATGAGAAAAATATA
>CAYMDS010000103.1:0-3510 GCA_964389405.1 uncultured Gammaproteobacteria bacterium | reverse complement strand
TGCCACCTCAATAGTCAGCGCGAACCTGTTAACTCTGTTGCAAAGCAATAAGAGGTTTGATTAGTTCAAGAGAATTTCACATATCTTATCCACCAAAGTTGAATTACCTCCTACAAATCTAGGTTGCTCAACCTCGGGAACTTTCAGATCGACAACCTTTCCTCCTGCGTATTTAATAAGTGCCTTTCCCGCAGCTATATCAAAGGGTTTTGATCCATGTCCCCATATACTTACAAACCCATCTAAACCACCACTTGCGACCCAAGCACATGAAAGCGCGCCTTGCCCAAGCAACCTTATTCTTCCTACCTTTAAATTAAACTCGGTAATTTTTTTATTCATCCAATCTTTGTCTGTCTCCCAATTTTCTTTTCTTGTGGCTACATCTAGTGATATCATCGCCTTTTCTAAATCGGTTGTATCACTTACCTTTATGGGTTTACCATTTAGAGTACTCGGAATACCTTCAGCTCCAGCATACATCTGATCCGATAGGGGATTATAAACTACCCCGAGTACAGGCTCGGTTCCTCTAATAATTCCAACTGACATTCCAAAAAGTGGAACACTCTTTGCAAAATATTTTGTCCCATCTATTGGATCAACTAAACAAATATATTCCTTTTTACTATCATTCAAATCGGTATGCTCTTCTAAATCAAATCCTAATTCTGGGAATTTAACCGAAAGTCTATCATATATAACCCTCTCAACTTGACCGTCAAGAGCAGTGACGATATCAACATCCGTCCAATTCTTATCCTTCTGACCGTAAATTTTTTCAAAATTTATTTTCTCTGGATTCAAAAAAGCATCTCGTAAGATCTTACCTTGTTCCAAAAGAATAGTCTTTACTTCATCTAGAACGCTCTGATAGTTCATAACGTAATATTTAATATATTAATTAACTCCATCATATTATAGATCGAATAATTAGCACGTTCATCTTCACTACCGAACACTACTCCGATACCTCCAAGGCGTTGTCCTATTTGACAGTCTTTTGGCCAATTATCACCTATGTAGGCGCATTCATCTGGGTTTAATTTATATTTTTTCCATACTATGTCGTAGTATTTGATAGACGGCTTCATAATATTGGTTTCATCCGAGGTCACTAATAAACTAAAGCTTTTCCTTAAATTAAACTTTCTAAGTTTCATATTGGCATACTCCCGATTATCTTCTGTAACCAATACCTTTATCAGTTTAATTTTTTGATCAAAAAATTCTTTCGTTCCACTAGTTAGTTCAATTGTTCTATTCAATTCACTGCGAAAAATTCGAATTACCTTATCAATATTCACAACTCCTAGATTTTCCTCTTTTAGAAGAACACCCAAAGAAAAAGCAAAAGTTCTTTTTACGGGGTCATTTTCTATTTTTAATCTTGAAACAATCTGGCTCCATTTACCCTCAAGGGAATCTTTTGGAAAACCAGTTGAATCTGATATATACGTTAACCCTTTCCTGTATGCCCCATGAGCAATCTGGCTTGTATTGAAAATTGTATTATCCTGATCAAAGATAATTGCCTTAATTTTATTTATCATAAGATGAGCCGCTTAAGATTTACTCTAATTTGGCTTGATTGTCTTACCGGCAGGAATTACAGCATCGATGAAGACTCCTGGTTTTGTAATTATGTTATCTCCAATCACCACGTTTTCACCTACGACGACCCCAAATCTACTACGATGGGTATCTATTTTTTTACCTTTAACCATGCTTTTCACAGTAGCATCACCATTAAGAAAAGTTTCACTTCTAAAATGCTCCCCGATATTGACACTTCTTCCAATTATTGAACTTGAGACTCTACTCATTCTCCCTACCGAAGTATTTTCCATAATTACAGAATCGATAATATGGCTACCCTCCTGAATGGTCACACCTCTGGCAATATCAGAATCCACGATTTTGCTTCCTGCCTTAATTACGACACCGGGACCAATATAACAACATCCATTTATTTCTGCGCTTTCCTCGATCGAAACATTTTCGGAGATAAATACACCAGGACCCCATTTCGTTGTTTGTGGGAATCTCTCCATCATAAATTTTGAAAGTTGACTACGTATTGTTAATATATGCCAAGGATATTTTAGCGAAGGTATATATCTTTTTCGGTCTATCTCATACATAAAAACATTATGATCTTTACTATAAAGGTTTATCGCTTCAAAATTAGGGTAAGTCGCATCCATCACAGTCTTTAAAACCTCAAGCCATTCAAGCTTGCAGATGTCGCAAAGGGTACGTCGATAAAAGGAGGGTTCTTTACCTATTTCAGGTTTTTCAACCATATATCTAATCTTAAAATTTTCATCAAAGCTAATAGCTCCATAATCCCAGATATTTTCTTCATATATTCCAGGTATAATCCCATCTACTCCATCTTGAGAAAACTTCTCAAGTAGCCGAGAAAGAATATCTCCAAAATTAAAATAGTATGGATTTATGACTATAAAATCTGTATGTATCAGATGTCGAGCACTCATTATCGCATCTGCCTGTCCTTTAGGTAGCTTTTGGATTGCATATTTGATATTAACCCCCAGGGCTATCCCGTCACCAAAATATTCCTGTATTTCTTTTCCCTTCTGACCTATGATAAATATAAAATCCTTAATACCTACATCCCGAAGCTCTGTTAGGGTATAAAAGCATAAGGGTTTGCCATGAATAGAAATCATAGCCTTATGGCCCGATAAATTCAAGGGATACATCCGACTACTCTCTCCAGCAAGTAATAAAAGCGCTTGCATTAATTGAAGAATCTTTAAAAATTTAATTCTTTTAAATCTAATCTGAACTCATAACCGTATGATTTGAATCCAAATTTCAAATAGTACTTGTGTAACTTCTCACGCTCGAATCTACTTGTTGCAATAAGTTTGTAACAATTTCTAGACTTAGCTTCATTTATAATTTCCTTTATAAGGGCCGTCCCAATTCCTTCTCCTCGACTTTCCTCTTCGACATATAGATCTTCAATGAATCCATAGGGTTCTTTATGTAAGTCATTATAAATCAAAAAAAGTGAAACACGACCAACTTGTTTCCCATCTCGTTCAACGAATAAATTTATTGCTCTAGATTCGATTTCTCTTTTATTTATTAACATTTTCTCTCAATAAAGCTATTAAAGTAAAATTAGCTACCTACCAGTAATCTAATTAATACCCCTTATGGTTTCGTACAAATTACTTCTTCTTAAGATGTCCCTACCTATGCGCTTTACATCCTCATCATCTTTCACATCCACTTAAATTATAACTCTGACCTGGTAAATTTTATCGAAATTATCTTCAAAATGTTTTTATTTCTGTTCAATTTTAGGCATCAAACAGTTTATATTTTTAGTTATTTTAGAAATATCTACTTTGTTCTTTTTAATCGCAAATATACTTTTCTGATACACATATGAATTCCTATCAATGTCGTAATCAAGCACAATTCCTGCCCCTACCATACTACCAGCTCCTATTTTTACCCCTGGCATAATCA
>CAYMDS010000102.1:0-3578 GCA_964389405.1 uncultured Gammaproteobacteria bacterium | reverse complement strand
CTAGTACTACGGGAATAGTACTTAATTCTGGAACAGCAGGAATAGCAGGAATATCAACAGGCGTTGGTGATATAACATTCGCATCTAGTGATACTCTCCTTTTGGATTCAGCAGGAGTTCTTGAATTGAATTCATCAGGAGGAGCAATAAATATCGGTAATGATAACGTTGCGCAGAATATAAATATAGGAAATGGTGCTGCCGCAAGAACAATCACCCTAGGCAATACAACAGGTGCTACGGGACTGAACTTTGATACAGGAACAAATGGTATAAATCTTGGCGATAATGCTAATACTAAAACTATCGATATAGGAGGGGTAACAAATAATGGGACAGATACTATTAATATAGCAACAAATAACTCAAGTCCTGATGCGATAACTATCGGTAACAGTAATACATCAACCACTCTTTCTTTAGTAGGTGGAGATGATTGGAGCATAAATGCTGCTGGTGTCGGCTTATTTGATGATGGTGTTGTAGGAGCTCCTGGCGTAGGCTTCGCCGCAGATACAGATACCGGCATGTGGAGATCGGGCGCTGATACGCTAGATTTTTCAGCAGGTGGTAAACGAACGTTACAACTAAACACAGCTACTAACGGGGTGAATTATCTTTCGATGACAGCAGCTGCGACAGGCGCCAACCCTTCACTTGCTGCTGCAGGATCTGATACAAATGTCGATCTAGACCTCTCATCAAAAGGCACGGGGTCTATCAATTTCACATCTGCTGCCACTACAGGAACGACGACCTCAAGCGCGTTTAACTTCGCTGCTAATTCTCTTACCACAGGCACAGGGACGTATCTTAGCTCTTCATCAATAACCCAAGGAAAACTCTTGCATCTTGATACCAGCACATATGATACCCTCACATCCGGTAGTCTGTTAGCTGTCACATCTCAAATGACTAATTCTACTTTCACAGGAAGTCTTGTAAATATAGACTGGTCACCTGACGGATCAACCGAAATATTTAATACCGGTGATTTATTAAGAATTAACACAGGAAGTCTGGCAAATATCGGAAACATATTAAATGTACTTGACAGCAGCTCATCTATATTTTCTGTCTCTCAAACCCAAATCACATCTGCCCTTCCCCATCAGTTCACAGCAGCAGGTGACGTATCTATAGCTTATGATCTTCAATTCACGAATCAAACAAGTAGCTACATCAAATCATATGCTCCGATGTACCTTGAGACAGGTGAATCATGGGAATCAAATAACTTAACTTTAAGAACATTTAATAGTGGGACTATCATATTAGATACCCACACAGGCACAGGAGGTGTAAACGTAGGCACAGATACGCTGGTAGGTAAATTTATGGTCTCAGGCAGAAAAGTCGGTCAAGCTTTAGTAACCTTAAATGAGACAGGAGACCAGAATATATTATCAGCAAGCGCTTCAGGAAGTACTGTGTTTAACCTTGCCCGTACAGGGGGTCTAACCATAGCCGGCGCGCCTACTACAGCGATTGACATTACAAATACAAGTGTTAGTACAGATATCAGCTTACAAAATGGTGAAACAATTAATAATAATACCAACGGCGAAATACAGTTAGACGCGCAGGTCCGTGTAGATCTGAATGAGGGTACGGCTACTGAAGGAGTATGCTCTGATGGTAATGATACTGGCGGAGGCGGTGGAAATGTGCTTTTGTATGATTGTTCAGGAACCCCAGCAGCCGATTACATGGAAATGTATTCTGTAGATATAGGTGTTGAAACTGGAGATATCCTTATACCCGGAAGCACATATGTCACTACCGATAACGGAACACGCTTGACTAAATTAACTAAAAGTACAGCTCCTTATCAAGCATCAGTTATAGGTATCGCATCAGATCCTGATAATGCTGGAGACTTTAACAGTATCGGGTATAACATACGCACGGAAGATAATGCTTATCCGGTAGCATTAAATGGACGCGTGATGGTAAAAATGACAGAATCGTCTGAAGCTGTATCGCCTGGTGATTATGTTACTACCTCAAATGAATCCGGTAAAGCTATGAGAGCAACTCAGACAGGATTTGTAATTGGAAAGGCTTTGGAATCATGGTCGCCTGGAAGCGGAAGAGACCGGGTACTGGTATTTGTAAATAATATGTGGTATGACCCAGGCATCAATATTAACTCAAACGGAAATATAAGTGTTTTTTCAGACCCTCTTAATCCCGGATCATACCTTATACAGAACCAAAATGGCGAAACTGTAACGAAAGAAGGCTCCTACAGCAGACTGATGGCAGCAAATGTTAAAGCAGGCGGAATTGATGCACAAAAGATCACTCTTAATGGCATTGATATACTAGACATGCTCTCGAATGCAGTCTCAGCTTCCGGATCATCAGAACAATCAAATGTATCCTCAGAGGAAATTGACGTAATTAATACACAACTTATCGGACTTGAGGTGGGGCTTAACGATACAAACTCCCGCCTATCAACGCTTGAAAGCTTAGTATCTCAAGCCGCATCCCAATCAGCATTCTTAAACGGGATATTGGAAGGACAAATTCTAGGCGCGAGTACATCTGCTGACCTAACCCAAACTCTGGAAACTCTTGATGTCGAAACTGCCACCGTATCAGGATCATTACAAGTTCTAGGTAGAACTGTTTTAAATGATCTCGGCGTTACCGGTAATATCACATCAGGCATTCTCTCGATACATGGACTTGAAGGCGAAATTAATACACTGGGAAGCCCGCTAAAGCTACAAAGCTATGGACTTGAAAACCTGGATATTATGAATGGTAAGATAGTAATGGATACTAAAGGTAATTTGGAATTATCCACTGGTCATATTATAGGAAATGATACATTTAGAGGTGAAGAGATACTCGTTTCAAATTCAAACACTATAGTAATAGATCAAAACTGGTCAGAAAAACCTAAATCTATAAACGTTACACCATCATATAATACGACAGCCTGGGTAGAAGACATAGGTACAGATGGGTTTACTATAAAAGTCGGCACGAAGTCATCGACTAATCAAAAAATCTATTGGATGGCTATTTGGTGATACTTATGAAATTTATAAAATTATTAACCGTTTTCAAAAAACGTGTTTCTCTTCGTTATATCAAGTTTATTTTTTGGCGGAAATTAAAACACATACACCTATACCGACCAAGTAAAAAAGGACTGATTCGAGCTGGACTAATCATCAGCATCGTATTAATCTCACAAGTAATTATTTTCAAATACTTCAAGCCAGGTATGGCCTCAGCCTGGTATAACGAATCCTGGCTTTATCGAAAAGCTATAACTATAAATTCCGCAAGTGCTGAGACGAATAAGGTGGTTACTGTTACCGCGAATACCGCCTCACTCATCGATGCTGGCAAACTCCAAAATAACTGCGAAGATATAAGATTTACTAATTCGGCAGGAACACTTCTTAATCACAGGACGAAAACAGGAATAAGATTTCAAAGTGCTGATGTCGAACTAGCAAGCTCAAGCGGAACACTCATCACAAATACCTTCACCGTTCCTGAAGCTCGTTCAAATCAAATCCTGATAGCTATAGTACATGCAACACGTTCTGATC
>CAYMDS010000101.1:0-3642 GCA_964389405.1 uncultured Gammaproteobacteria bacterium | reverse complement strand
TAAAAGTAAACTTTCCATCCACAAAACGTATAGGAATCGATCTTGGTACCGCAAATACTGTGGTTTATGTAGTCGGTGAAGGCATTGTGCTAAATGAGCCTACAGTCGTGGCTGTGACAGCTGAAGAAAATCGGGTAGTGGCTGTGGGCCGCGAGGCGAAAGAAATGCTAGGACGTACTCCAGGGAATGTAGTAGCCATGCGTCCCATGAAAGATGGAGTTATAGCTGATTATACGATTACAGAGACGATGCTTACATATTTTATAAATAAAGCGTGTGGCAGATCGAGATTTTTTAAACCGGAAGTGATGGTATGCATACCATCCGGTGTAACTCAGGTTGAGAGAAGGGCAGTACTTGATGCGACGATGAGTGCAGGGGCGAAAACTGCATATCTTATCGATGAGCCTTTGGCTGCGGCAATTGGGGCCAGAATTCCTATAGCCCAGCCCGCAGGACACATGATAGTGAATATCGGCGGAGGGTCGACTGAAACAGCGGTTATATCTCTAGGCGGAGTAGTGGTGCATAGTTCGGTACGGGTGGCGGGTAATAAGCTGGATGAAGCAATAGCATCATTTATCAGACGAAAGTTTAATCTGCTAATAGGTGAGACGACAGCCGAGCAGATAAAGATAGAATTGGGAAACGCGGTGGTGGGGCAAGGTGCAAGAGGCAAGGTGCAAGAGGCAAGTGATCATACAGAAAAGCTGAAAGCTGATAGTCGAACTATGGAGATTCGGGGGCGGGATAATATCACAGGACTGCCTCGAAGTATTGAATTAACTGAGGTACAGGTTAATGAAGCGATTATGCCTACTCTTACAGAGATTCTTAATGGTCCGAAACGTGTCCTTGAGCAATGTCCGCCTGAGTTAGCATCCGATATAATTGACAAGGGAATTGTAATGAGTGGAGGAACGTCCCTTCTAAAAAACCTTGATAAGCTTATGACCGATGTGACAGGTGTGCCATGCCATGTGGCATCAGACCCTCTTTTATGTGTAGTCCGGGGGACGGGTGTAGCCATGGAGAATATAGAGCTTTATAAAAGAAGCATTAAGAAATAGAAATAAAGTTATGAATTATAAGTCCTGAGTTATGAGTTGGAGGCAGATTTGATAAGGGCTTATAATGAGCAAATCGTTTATGGTTTAAAGTTTTAAGCCAAAGGTTTTCAAATTTTTTTCACAACACCATATGTCCTCTAATATAAAAGAATTGTATTTACATTATTTCAGGTTTGAGAGGTCACTTTTAATGCGTATTTATGTATATATATTCTGATCAATTTAATAAAAATATACTGTTTAACTAGATATTCAAGATCTTGTAGTAAATATGAAAAACTTGACCAAATTAAACATACTCGGAGTGGATATAATAAAGGCGTCTAAAGATGAAGTCCTGGAGTATATTTTTACAAATCTTAAAAATCAAAAAGAAAAGTACTACATAGTTACCCCAAATCCTGAAATAATTATGCTTTCCCAAAAAGACCCGGAATATAAAAGAGTAATTAATGAGGCTAGGCTGTCAGTAGTTGATGGTGTCGGTTTAGGTAAGGCTATAGAGATGCTTACCGGTAACAAAGTTGAGCGAATTGCCGGTGTAGATTTGATGGAATCCATTTGCGAAAAAGCATCACATTTGCCTGTCAGTATAGGCCTTCTGGGGGGAGAAGCAGGCATAGCAGAGAGGACTGCCGAGTGCTTGATGAGGAAATACCCAGGCCTCAAGATAGTTTTCGTAGCGGAGGAGTGGAGCGAAAGGGATTTGGAAAGTTGGAGCAAGAAGCAGGAAGCAAGACGCAAGAAGCAAGAAAATACATTCTTGAATCATGATTCTTTATTCTCTATTCCACGAATAGATCTTCTATTCGTGGCCTTCGGCTCCCCGAAACAAGAAAAATGGATAAGTGAGAATATTCAGAAATTGCCGGTGAAAGTGGTGATGGGAGTAGGTGGGGCTTTTGACTTTATAAGCAGAAACGTACCCCGCGCACCCAAATTTATACGTGATGCAGGTTTTGAGTGGTTATACCGGTTGATTCGGCAGCCCTGGAGATGGAGAAGGCAAATAGAATTAACAAAGTTTATCTACCTTGTGATTCGCGAGAAACTCATTTCACATTAAATTTTCACAGATTGTTCCAAACAGAGCAGATCCTTTTGTAATTAACTTATACCCTTTTACTGCTTTTGATATCTTACGAGATATAATGATACAGATCTTGAAATATTATTAAAATATTTAAATGAGTTAAATCATTGACTTATCTTGTCAAATTAATCTATTCTTAGAGTATCAGCTCTACTATAAGTGGAGTTATCTTGGTGGAATAATTAATAGATTCAGGCAGGAATCTTTTTGGGGAGACTCCTGCGTATGAAGAAATATTTAAATAAAATTCTAATCTTATTTTTAGTTAGCGTATTTTCTATTCCCTTAAACCTTGTTTTTCTATTTAATTCCCCTTCAAATGCGAAGGCCGCATCGGCAACTTTAACTTCAAGAATCGATTTTGACAGCGGTGAATTTAATAATACTGAATCTGTCAGTAAAGAAGGAGATCTGAAATTGACTCCGGCAGGCAGCTGGGGGCCGCGTGTATTTCACACGCCTAATTTATCCCAGACCGACCAGTCAGCGATAGCAAGCGATGGTAATTATATATATCTTCTTTCATCAAACGATAATCATTTCAGCCGTTTCGTTCCAAGTGAAAATAAATGGAAAACTCTTGCATCAGCCCCTCATTATGCGTATGTAGGAGCGGATTTAGTCGTACTAGGAAATTATATTTATGCGGAATTCGGAGGATATCAGAAAGAGTTTGCCCGTTATTCTATAGCTGATAATACCTGGACAGAGATGGCAAATATGCCGGAGCTTGTGGCAAATGGCGCAGCACTTGCCACTGATGACACGAATATTTATGCGCTGCGTGGAACATCTACTACAGATTTTTGGAAATACACAGTTTCTACAAATACCTGGTCCACGATTACGAGTGCCCCGGCTACGTTAAGCGGTGGAAGTTTATATTATAAATCCGGATATTTATACACGCTTCGCGGGATAGGTACCACGACATTTTATCGATACGATATCACGCTCGGGACGTGGTCCAGCTTAACTGTCGCACCCGGGACTATAAATGAGGATCATAACATAGACGGAAATGGTGATTATATTTATGTCACGCGTGATCAGGGAACCCAGACTTTTTACCGCTATCAAATCAGCACAAACACATGGACTACGTTGACCAATACGCCTCAGGCATCCCGATATGTAGGGGTTGTTTATCATAGCGGCGACGGCTATTTATATGTTTTCCGTGGTAATGGCACGTATGATTTCTGGAAGTATGATATAGGTGCAGGTTCATTTGTGGGGCCTGCGGATCCTCCGGCAGCTCCCGGGACTGGATCTGATTTGCTTTATTACAATAGCTTGCTCTATTATCCCCGGGGAGCAGGAACTGCTAATTTTTATTCCTATAATCCCTCAACTAATGCATGGACTACTCTTACCAGCGCGCCGAACACTTTAGGGGATGACACTAAGGGAGTGGTGGCAGGAAGTATACTTTACTTTTTACGCGGAAGTAATACTCTCACCTTTTATTCTTATAAC
>CAYMDS010000100.1:0-3691 GCA_964389405.1 uncultured Gammaproteobacteria bacterium | reverse complement strand
GTACTTATCGGTAGTCGGGTTAAAGTTTGCGAGAACTGATTTTATCGACTGCATACTGACAGTATAAAAGGAAACGTTCCTGTTTTCTAGGGATATAGTATACTTAAAAAGATCACATGGACGATCTGACAAACGCCATTTTTGCTTCAGGAGACAGCCTGGTTTGTATGTGATCACTTAGTGCATTAAGAGAATGCGGAGTCTCACTGCCAATCATAGCCCTTGCTTCCGTATCCCAATCAACTGCCTTCGGAGACTCATGCGTTCCGTATCTATTCTCTAAAGCATCTCGCAATTCAGGCGCCATCTCCACTGCATCTGATAATTTTAATAATTCGTGAATTACAGCCTCAGGGGAATGCACGTCTGGACCGAATTGATGCCCGCGGGATATAAGAAGAAGCGACACAGGCAGCATAGTCCGTCGAAGGAGCTCTATTTTAGCTGCCTCTACTGAATCCACTTCTGTCTTACCAGCTTCAGACTTTGGCACTTGCAAACCAATGCTATCTAAAAAACTTTTTGCAACTGGCAATAAATCTATATTTTTTTCTTCCCTATTTGCTTCCATAATTTATTTTATGTTGTAGTCGACTCAGCTACCGGACTACTTGATCCTTTCTTTTTTTCCATATAACTACGTAATCCTTGCTTTCTGGATTCAGTAAGAGCAGCAACTTGTGCTCCGAATGTCTCTTTGTCTGCTGATCCCTCCGCCGCATTATCAAATAGTGCTTTTGCGTAATTTAGTCGTGCAGCTAAGCTCGCGTCTGCTGTTATAAAAGCACTAAATTCCTGATCCTTAATCAACTCATCCAGCCTCCTTTGATAATCTGTCGCTTCAGGACTTTCATTATTTGATAACACTTTAACAATCACATTGCCTTCAGGCGAGGCAACAGTATCAGATATACGCAAATCGACATTTTTTATGCCAGTAGTATCTCCTATAAACTTTACTGTCTGTTCTGCTTGGACCTGTGCAAACATAGCAGTTGTCTCCCTGTGTATCGCTGACTCTTCTACGCTAATTGTGACGACACCTTTCCCATCCACATTTGCTACATCGAATTTGGGCCTATTCCCACAAATTCTTGGTACGCTCTTTTTATAACTGTGTTTGGATATTATACCCGCAGCCGTCTTTAATGCAGTCTTGTCATCATCTGATAAATCGCTCCTGTTATCGATTCCACTGATGAGATCACTGCGTAACGCATCTATCACACCATCATCTCCCAGTTCTCCTGCTGTCTTAAGAAGACGCATGACTCGAAGCGTATCCGGATGCGAATAGAGAACCTCAGGCAATTTATCCTCAAAAGCATGTGTATTATCAGCGACATGAACGATAGACTCGATATTTCCCCTCCGGGCTTCTTCACTGGTATCTCCAATTGCAAGGTTTACATCCCTGCTGTCATGATGAAGAATCGCTTCATGTATGATTCCCGCCTGCTCTTCAGTAAACACTTTCGCAAATGCACTCTCTCCGCCCTCTATCTGTTCCCGTACGAATTTTGCGGCTAGCACGTTATGTCCACCATCAGCACCGAATCCACCCTGATTAATAGGATAGCGCACGACATCCATCGCGTATCCCATATCATGGTCGATCATAGTCTGATGCAGCATAAGTCTATCTGCCGCAGATACAATTTGACCCTCCGCTGCCAGTTTATCTGCCAGCTGCATGGATACATTTATATTATGGTCCACCAAATGTCTGACTCCATGATCGCCCAACCAGTTCTCAGTCGCGGCTCGATCCTGATATGCGAGCTTTCCGATATTTTCATCCACCAAAATCCAGCACTGCCTGTGCAGAAAGATCTTGAGGCAGGGAACCTTCTTGCTGCGCTTGTGCTACTAAGTCTATATATTGCTTTGTCTGCTCAGCAACAATACGCTGTTTTTCAGGGTTTCTACTTGCGTGTTCGCTGTTAAAAAGCAGCGCCACACGCTCTAATGCCCTGCTTTCAATTACTGCTCTAGTTTCTTCAGTCAATCCTTTATCTGCTAACTCTGCGAGGTTACCATGCTGCATGGCGCTCGCCTCAGCCTCAGACAACCCGCCGGAGGCTCTTCCGACAACGCTATCCACATATCCCTTTGTCTGACCTAAAACAACATCTGCACTGGTACGTGTATCGGAATAACGCTCAGCTAATCCTTCGCCGTATTTTCCTTTCGTTTTCTCAAGATAAGCTTTTTCATTTTCTTCCCACTTCTTAGGACCCATTTTTTCACCATTCTCCCCTCCTTCTTCTACTAAATCACGTAACACTTGATCCGGATCTCCGCCTGTTCTTACTTCTCTTGCAGCCTGTATACCTGCAGCTGCTGCCACAGCCTCTGGAGTAACGGGCTTCGCAGGTGAGGTTTTTTCAGCAACGGGCTTCGCAGGTGAGGTTTTTTCAGCAGATGATGCAGCTTCAGTATCTTGGGTCATATATTAATTTGTCGCATTCTCTAAAGCTTGCGCTGCTTCTTCTATCTTACCTTCTTTAATGAGCTTCTCCGCATGCGCTGTGACAATAGTCCTAAGCCTTTCATCACTCTCTTTCATCACCGGAAGAACAGCTTTTGTTAGTTCATTAAAGTGGTCATCTAATGTAGGCGCGATTTTATAGATCTGCTCAAGAGTTAACGGAGGATGTAATTTTTCAAGAATCATTTTAGCGATCAGTCTCGCCCGCTCAACATCCATGTCACCGCTCTTTAATTTCTCTTCGATGATAGCTAATATATCCCACTCGAGTTTTTTTCTATATTCTTCCGGATCCATATATATACCATATAATATATTATCTCTACCCGTCAATTAAAAATGAGGTAAAAAGGATAAATAGAGGTCTCTAGCTATTTAGTGTTAAAGCGGTTCATGGCGGACTCCAACCCGCTCTCAAGAGCTGCCTGAAGTGATTTTACCGTATCTTTAATAAGCTTTTTAGCAGTAGACCATTCTCTATCTGTAAAGCTTCCCAAAACAAATTCCTTAGCATCACCCACATGCCTTCTGCCTATCATTTTTTCTACTCCTTGCGCATCTTTTCTGTCTATGCTGTGGCGCGGATTTCCGATTCCCAATCTAAAACGCCAAAACTTATCTGTCCCAAGTGTATTTATAATATGCTCCACACCATGATGCCCTGCTCCAGCCCCTCCGAATCTAATCTTTAACTTCCCGAGTGGCAGATCCAAATCATCATGAACCACCCAGAGATCCTGAATCTCTACCTTATAATAGTCCAGCATCAACCGGACTGCCATTCCTGAATTATTCATGTAAGTATCTGGCTTCGCGAGGATAATTCTCTCATTTTTTCCTTTCTTTGGCTGCCAAACGCTAAGGAAAATCTCACTTTTCATCTTGGCATCTTTATCCCATTTGGATTCTTTTAAAGGAGTGATATCTTTAAGCAAACTGTCGAGTGTGAGGAAGCCTAAATTGTGGCGTGTTTGTTCATACTGTTCACCCGGGTTACCGAGACCTACGATTAACTTCATAAACTCACGCTTATTTTACTGCTAATCTTTTTAACTTGCAACAAGCATAACGTAAGAAAAAACGGAAGCATTGCTGCTTCCGTTTTAGATAAATTCAAAGAAATATTATTTATAATATCTCTTTACTTCAAATAACAAATATAAACCCAAAAGCACTCCCAACACTGAACCTACTGAGACC
>CAYMDS010000099.1:0-3704 GCA_964389405.1 uncultured Gammaproteobacteria bacterium | reverse complement strand
TAAATCCACTCATGGAAAGGGTGGGGATAGAGGAGTTGCTCAGCCTCCTAAAGATAAAGGTGGAT
The DNA here is from genome assembly GCA_964389405.1 of uncultured Gammaproteobacteria bacterium. Classification (GTDB taxonomy): domain Bacteria; phylum Patescibacteriota; class Microgenomatia; order Levybacterales; family UBA12049; genus CAYMDS01. The sequence goes on along the minus strand of CAYMDS010000099.1, from coordinate 3,639 downwards.
CTAAGGCAACTGCAGGGCCTGAAAGAGTAATTAAAGCAGATAGTGCGGGTACCAGAGGAGTAGATGAAAGACGCGAGGACGGTGGTTCGTCTCCTGCTGTAAAACCTGTAGTATCAGAGGCTGGAGCGCGAACAGTTGGAGCGGGGGGGGATGGAGGCAGGAGGAGCAGAGATCGTGGAGAAGAACATGTAGTAGCAGAAGTTGACGGAGTAAGATTAGTATCGCCTGCGCCTCCTCCGTCAGAAGGAGGTAAGGTAAAGAAAAATGAAGCCGAAACAAGAGCAGAGGCAAGAAGAGATGGATTTAGATTGGCAATCCCGGAAGATCTTATACAAATAGAAGACAGCATAGAAGATGCAGAGCATGTTCATGTCCATCCTCAAGCATTCGTAATTCCCGATACTCATGGGCTAGGGGCTGATGGAATAGTAAAAAGAATCCGTGAGATGGCTGGAGAGAGGGCAAATGTTGAATATGACCCAAGTAGTGGTAAGGTGACTGTAAATGGACAAGAAGCTCACATTTATGGACTAGGAGATATGTTTGACTTAAATAAATTCGTAAACCGAAAAATGTTTCCAAATGAGAAGATGTTAGAAGATGCAGCAAGTGATCCTCGTCATTCACTGCACGCACAAGCTAGGGATGCTTTAGAGCAGATACAGAATAATACTGAAGAGAGAGCTAAATATAAAAAGCATTGGGACGAAATGACTGATTATAGCTTAGCAACAGGATTATCTTTTTGGAAAGACAGAATTGAAAAAGGGGAAGTGGTATTAGGAAATCATGAGCTTATGATGTTGGCTGGATTATTAGGAGGGGATGAAGTATTAGTCAGATGGCTTCATCCTCAGAATTATTCAGATTTAACATATAGATATTTTTCTGGTCAAAATGCTGATATGGTTGCCCGTAATGCATTGAGACAAGCCGGGGTAGATTTAAATAAATTTACCGTTGATGGTTTTAGTTCTTTAAACCAGACAAAGTATTCGGTTAACGGTAGAGAAGTGGACTTAACAGCTGATATGGCCAGGGAATTGCGCAAATTTTTTCTAAATTCAGAAAGAGGAAGCAAGCTTGTACAATTATTATTGAAAAACTTTAAGCTATATAATGTTGTTAATGGGGTGCTGTTAACCCATGCAGGAATACCGATTGATGAGAATGGAAATTTAATAGCGCCAGAGAGCGTTATTCCTAATGATATCGGAGTTGATCTAGGTAAGAATGAATTTGAGGCTGCTATTAAGGGCAAAAAAGGTGTTGCATTATATGATGCAATTGAGAAAATGGTTAGAAACTTCGAGCCAGGTTATGAGTATGCAGTTTTATACTTGGGATATGGTAGTGGAAGCAATAACTCACCAGTTTTTATGCGGGAAGGCTTTCAGAATACCATGAATCAAAATGGTGAGCATGTATTATCGCAGCTGAACGATCAAATGAAATGGAAGGGTGGGCCGAAAATTACCAGAATAATGGTAGGTCATACTTCAAGTAATGAAGGTCAAATGTGGGGACCTATGCTTCTAGGGGCTGATGATAGGCGGGGGTCTGCTGTGAGATTGGATTTGCTTGCCCAAGATGTAGAATTAGCAGAAGGTCGTAAGATTAACTTTTTTAAAGTAGAAGTAGGTTCTCGACATAATTTCGGCCAAAAAGATACTATACAATCTGCATTAGAACCTGCATAATAAAATAGTATGGATAAAGTAGCTGAACAATCTGCACCACAGGAAAGTGAAGTACGTAACGAAGGAGCTAGGAGTAAGAATTATATGGCTCGTTTTCTTACTCAAACCGCTGAGGCTTTTGATACCACTAAGCCTTTTCTTCTCGGCTCTCCTGAACCTTTAGGTATTACGCCGGATAAACTACAGATTCTGGATAGATATACGTTAGATTACGCGACTAATTATTGGATACAGGGTGATAGAAAGGCTATGACTCATGAGCAGAAGCTTCAGGAATTTGCGTCTAAATGGGCAAATGCGATTACTAAAAGATATGCTTTACCTAAAGAAGGTGAAGCTGTAAGGCTAGACGATTTAGAAGATAGGAAAAAGAAAAGAGAAGTGTTAAGAAAACTCGGACTTGATCCTCAGAATATGTCAGCTGATGCTGTCAGAAAATATCATGATGAGAATTTCGCGAAAGGAAGAGATGTAAATGGGTTCATCGGCAGAGTAAGACAATCACTCTCACCTGAAGAGATGCGTGCGCATCTGGATGATATAGAATTTGTAGCTGGGATGTTTGACCGAGGGACTGCGAAAGATATCAGAGCGCTTATAGAGCTGGATTTAGAGCAGAATAAAGATGAGTATGCGAAGCGTGCAGATGCGCAAGGCATTATCAGAAGTGATGAAGAAAAACGACGGCTTCAAGAATTAGCTAAATATTTGAAGCCAGGAAATAATGATGCTATCAAAGTAGAGATAAAACCTGATGCGCCTCTTAGGGTCGATGTAGCAGATAAGGCTGATGAAGAAGCCGACGAAAAAGAAGAAGGTGTATTAGATATTAAGGTGGACGGAGATGATACTGAAGATGGCGGTGAGAAAAAAGGTGCGCCAGGAGATCAAGTTGAGCAAATAGAAATAACTGCAGCTGGGGCGGTAGATGAAAAAGATTCGGATCTTAAAGAGAAAGTGGCGAAACCTGAGACAATCACAGCAGGCGATTTGGAAGTCGATGAAGTAGAAGTAAATATTCCGACTAAGGAGTTTCCTAAGGATGCAAAATTATATGGTCAGGAGGGAGATAATATGCGGATTGTTATATCTGATCCTGTTTTAACACAGATTAATGAAGTATTGAAAGAAATGTCTTGGAGAGAAGGAGATTTTAAGGAAAGAGGTGCCGTATTTATCGGTAAAAAATATAAAGATTTAGATGGAAGAATTTGGACTGATGTAGTAGGCGCATTCCCGTTTAATGCGCTAAAAAGTGGATGGGGTAGCATCACTTTTGACGCTGATTTTTGGACAGAGGCAAATGACATTATAGATCATTTTTTGAATGTGGATAAAGAAGGGAATGAGCGGCCTGTAGAAGAACAATTAGAGATAGTGGGATGGATTCATACCCACCCCCCTACATGGGAGGGGGTCTTATCGGGTCAGGATGATGATGTGGCGCGAAGCTTTATACAGCCATGGCAATTTGCTTATGTGTATGGAGCCGGATTAGGTCAAGATACCCCTGTAGATGTATCAGAAGTGATGGATGATGAGAAGCTTGGTAAATTATTTGCATTTTTTTCTACAGGAGGGGTGGGAGTTAAGTATGGGAGATACAATAAGCACAAGGGATTTTATACACGACCAAAAACTCAAGCAGATAAGATGTATGAGACAGGAGAAAGTCTGCCGAACGGTAAAAAGGTAGATGATCTCGTTATAGAGCTGGAAGATATTATGATAGAAAAGGGGCAAGTTAATTAACCTTTATTTCAGGCTTTAAAGCTAAATTTGTTTTACCTCATTTGACCTATATATTTTATATAACTCCATAGTGTTAAATTTGCTCAAGTGGTTTAGTAAATTACACCCTACTGTCCAGGTGTAGCTTCTGGGGCTGCTTGCTCTTTTATCTGCAAAGTATCCATATTTGTCGCATATAAAATAACGC
>CAYMDS010000098.1:0-3720 GCA_964389405.1 uncultured Gammaproteobacteria bacterium | reverse complement strand
CTCTAAGCGAAGAAAAAGAAATTTGGGAATCTCAATTTTACGATGTGATAAAAAGGTTTATGTTTAAGAAATTCGACAATAGGATTGAGCAAGATTTCATGGAATATCTAAAAAGCAAAAAAGATAAATAATGGCAGACAAACTTCAATTTGACCTTGCGGTTAGTTACGAAACCTTAAAACAGTTAAAGGAAGAATTATCTAAAGCGAAGGCACAATTAGATAAACTCATAATTGGCACGGCAGAGTTTGCCAAACAGGAGAAAACTGTTTATGGTCTTAACCAAAGGATTAAGGATTTAACATCCCTAACGGCTGCTGCGGTCAAAGAAAAAGAACGGATGTCTATTGCTCAAGAAAGAGAGACTGCTGCTTTACAGAAGCATCTCGGACAAATGGATGCAAGGGCGCAAAAAGAGGCGAATGTAGAGGCGGCTATTTATTCTGCCCGTCAAAAGAACATACAGGCGATGGAGGTGTTATCCCAAAAACAAATCGCAGTACAAAGGGCTACTCTTGGGCTTACTACGGGTGCTGCCAATGCCGGTGTTGCTTTACAAAACTTAAACTTTGTAATCCGGGATTCCCCGTATTTCTTTAGAGACTTTTCTTTAGGTCTTTTGGCGGTTGGTAACAACCTTAACCCCTTAATTGATTCTATGCTCAGGATGAAAAGAGAAGCACAAGACGTGGGACAAACCCTATCTGGTGCTTTATGGGCTTCTTTGAAGGGGCCTGCCGGTGTAGTCTTAGCTTTTTCTGCATTGGTTACCGTACTCCAAGCCGTAACTTTTGCAATGAGTAGCACTAAGAAAGAAGCTAAAGAGACTAAAGATGAGATTCGTGAATTAAGGGATGAATTACAGAAATTAACCAGAGAACAATTACAGTCTGGACTTGTAAGGGCTAAGACCGAGTTCCAAGCCGAATTATTTAATGTGCCCGATGTTCAAAGACGGCAGATGCTTTTAGGTAGAATCCCAATGACCGATGAATTAAAGAGACTTGATGAAAGAATTAAGGCATACGAAAAAGAGATATTTATGCTTGGAGACATTGAGAATGTTGAGAATAGATTAAGGATAAACCGCCAACGGTTAAAAGATTTGAATAAAGATAATTTGGCTCTTTATAAAGATGTTGCAACAACTTATGATGATATAAAGAATAAATTAGAATCATGGATAAAGGCGGATGAAAAGTCGCTAAAAGTTACTAAAGAAAAAAATAAAGAACTGCAATATGGTATTGCTATAAGCAGAGAGGCAGAATCAAGGCGCATTACATTCTTCGGAGAAGCCATAGGCACTGGTCAATGGGAAAGGCAGAATTTACCACAACCAGAAAGCCGTAAAATTATCCCTGAGAAGGGGAGAACATTAGCAGATAATTTTAAGGAAACGAATAAAGAACTAAGGCAAAGTATAGATATAGCGAGGGAGTTCGGGGATGCTTTATCAGAGGCATTTATGCAAGGGAAAAATGCTCTGGATATTTTTAGAGATGCGATGATTTCGTTGATGTTAAAAATGGCGGCGGCTAAATTCTTTTCGTTTTTAGCTGGACTCGCAACTGGTGGAGCTGCTGTCGCTGTACCAGCAATAGCGGGAGCTATGAGCAAACCATCATTGGGTGGGGGGTTAGACATAAATGTTACAGGGGAATTAAGCGCTAAACAAGATAAGTTCATAATTGAATTTGACAGAGCAAAAAACAAAGTTTATAATTCAAGGAGATTAGACTTTGTCAATTAGGGTTTTGTTAAAGAAGTTCCAGGTTGACCCCTCGACATCTAAGACTAAGCCATTCTGGTTTAAGGAAGTAAGCTCAGTAGATGTGACAGATTATTTGATAGACAATACTTTAATGGGAGATTACAGGGTAGAATTTACAGAACCATTCGACATGGGCAGTTCAAGAATGTCATTTGAGCTTATATCAAGTGCGGTGAATTGCGGTTTGCTCGGCTTGACCTATGAAGATGGTTATATGATTGGTTGCCAGGTTTGGAATAATGATGTCGCTGATTTTATTGGCTACTTAGACAGGTATTCATCTTTTTATGACGAATCAAATCAGAAATATATTCTTAATTTTATTGATGTGCTTAAACTTTTATATGATACTCATAAATCTTATCTATGCCAAGATATAGAGTATTTTATTCTGGGGCAACCGACAACTAAATTGAATTTCTTAAATGCGTATAATTCTTTTTTCTTAGAATCTAATCCTTATGGAGCAAGGGCAATTATAAATATAGGGAGTTCTTACACTGGTATTTATAATCCAGAATATAATTCTTTTGGAAAGACAATGTTTGTGAATGATTTTTTACAAGAACTAATAAAACATCATTCTGGTTTGATGTATATGAACGGAGACGGGAGAATAGTTTTTTGTAATAGAAACTATGGGCTAACAGATGATGCACAGTACATTGATGCGGAAATTATTGAGGACAGTTATTCTAAGCAATTTTCTTATTACCCGATTTATAATTCAATATTATTGAATGTAAAAGGTGAGTGGCAATATATTTCTCCAGGCGTTTATCAGCAATGGGAGGGATGGGCTTTGATTTATTATAACAATGGGGACTATTCAGAAACAATAGGCATCAATTCTGATTTGAGCAATATTCCAGCCAAGTATCAAAATTCTTACTTAGATTTGAGACAACAGTTTGGCAATCCGAGAGAATATAGCTTTACACACAGAGTTATATTTGGGGCGGAAACGAGGTTAAATGTTCTCAATAGTTTTAAGCAAATAATAAATCCACAACCGACTATTAAATGCCTTTATAAAGGGACTAATCTACAATTATTGGAACGAGTAGCTTTAGGAGATTATAGTTATATTTTATTTGGCATAGAAAAAGATTATACCAACAATACATCAACATTGGAGTTAGTTCGTGCCTAATGTAATACATGGTTCTGGTAAACCAAGATTCGAGATACAAACACCAACAGTTTTAAGCGATACGGTTGCAGATGTTAGTACAACAAGCGTAACCCTAACAAGCACAACTACATTAAACACTGTTGACGATGTTCATGTTTTATTAAACAGACTTGTAAGAAGCACGAACACAACAAGTGGTGAGACTTGGGGGAAGATAACCTCCTTTGACCAAACAAGCAAAGTATTATATGTAGAATCTTGGAGCAACGGAAATCCAACAGTAGGGCAAGCTGTAACAGTATTAAATTTTAGAATTGATTTACCTTTTTGCCAGGCATTGATTGAAAGCTGGACTCCAGATTTTCTAACTTATAAAATGTATTCAGGAAATATTGAGAACACTAAAAGAGGTTTCTATTATTCTGCTTTACTCGATTACTCTCAGTGGTTGAGTGGTTCGATAGTAGAATATCTAAGACCGCTTTACAGAACCGATTGGAAGAATTTTATTTTTTATCCGAGATTAGACAATACAGATGTTTCTTATGTTGTAGATATTGACCCCGCTACTGCATTTCAGATAAGACAAACAAGGGGACACAGAGCACATAAATTAGTGCAAATAAAGTTAATCGGAGTGAGAAGATTATCTGACATAAATTTACAAACACCCACAGAAACTGGCTATGGTGCTCCGCCTTACGGTGGCAGTGGATATGGAACACAATTATAGGACTACAATGAAAAAATATATCTTTTTAATAATGGTTTTTTGCGTGATTGATTTATTAGCACAATCAACACCAACATA
>CAYMDS010000097.1:0-3821 GCA_964389405.1 uncultured Gammaproteobacteria bacterium | reverse complement strand
CCCATTACAGCTTGCCTATTTATGGTCGCCCAAGCTCTAGCATGCGCATACGCTTCATCGAATTCCTCAGGGTCATCGACTAGATTATCTACGGCAGTAGACTCATCGCGGGATCCTGTATGAACCACGAACTGCATATATCCATTTTCACCACTCGTAACTGCATCTAAGAAATGGTTTCCACTTCCCAGATCCCCAGGCTTATTATGATTTCCTCGAAGTGTATCCGCTATCTCATCCCAAATATCAAGTGTACCTACAAATGAGTTATATGGAAGATCAGTCGCTATCCAACTCATCCCGCATCCTATATCACCTGCAGCATACTTTCTCCAATCAGGAAGCTTATTGGTATTTACTCTAACTATAGAGCCTGTTGGTAGGATAGACCTACCGGGTGAGAAATCAGACATCACGATGAGTCTCTCAGCAGTCTCTAGTAATTCATCTGAATAATGCGGCTTTACTTCCCAATCCCACGCAAATCCGCTCAGATTAACTACTTCTAGACTACCTTCTCTAAATCTCTCTACTTGAGGAATCTCTCTATATCTTTCTGTCATATCTTATACCGATGCTTGAAGGGCTTCCGCAAATTCTCCAGGGATATCAAATCTATCCTGAGGCTCCCTCGATAAAGCTTTCCGCAATGTTTCTACTATGTCTTTCGGAAGTCCCAGTCTTTCTATATCAGAATACTCTTTGTGTAAAAACCAGTCCACTTGATCAGGCATCTGACCACCTAGCATAACATAACTTAAAGCAGCCAAGCTATACACCTGGGCTCTGGATGCACCTTCTGTTATATTCTCAGCTTTCGGCATTACGATACTTAATCCGTCAAATTCTGGGGGGGTATATGGATATCTGGGTATCCCTGTTACGGAATTCATTAAAACTGTCGGCTGTCCTCCATGAACTCTATACGCTTCACCCACATCCCCTATTAAGAAATTACCGCTTCGATCTACTAAAATATTATCTAGTGCCAGATCAGTTAATAAGAATCCATTATCGGTTAAAATATGTAAAGTATCAGCCAGCTGCCCAACAGCTCTTTTCGCTATTTCCAGTCTATCGTCTCTTTTGACTATATCTGCTAAAACTGATTCTGCTGTATAAGGAGCAAACTCTCGCACCACATATGGTATCCTGACTCCTTCTGAAAGCGCAAGATCCCCTGTTCCTATCCCTTTTATCACTCCTGGTATATTTTTATCTAAAATCTGCCATTCTGAATCAGCTAACTGTCTCAATACTGCATATCTTTCTTCGGGATCGTGAGGAAGTCTGTCCCATGTTCGCTTTTCAGGAAGATAAACTTTCACAGCTGTCTCTTGTTCTGAGTAATCACCACGTAGAACGATTCCAAAATCTCCTGCTCCGATTGGATATCTGGCATCCCATGAGACTCTGCCTAATTGAGGTGCTTGACCCTCTGATAAATCAACACCATTAGTAAGACGCAAGGATTTGGCTACTTCCGTAGGGCGAGTTGCATAAAGTCTATTCGCTTCTGCTGATCTTCTCGTTTCTATCTTTTCTTTACGTTTTTCTTCTGTGATATCTCTAGCCGGTCGACGACCTGAAGCCTGCATTCCACTGCGTACTCCATCATATCTTCTAGGATCAAAGTCTGGCGAATATCCCATAATATTAAATTATACTATATAAAGTGAATTTTTGCGAACGAGGATTGTAAGAAAGAAAATAAAAAAAGAGGACCTGCGCATCATCTCCGTCTGCACTGATTGAATCGAGTGCGAAACGAAAATGTACGCAGGCCCCAGACCTGACACGAATACCTACTTAGGTCTCAGTTTGTCCAGCGTTATGCTGGGGAGGGGTACCGAGACGATTGGTATCAGCGGATCGTACCGGGCTTTCGCCCGTAACCACCACTGGTCCCATCCGTAACCCATCTGGACCCGCAATTCCATCGGCTGGGTGACATGGCCATTGACGGCCCTGCCACCAGCCCACCAAGCGCAGTCCCAGATCAACTGCGCCGGATCCAGAAAATATCCATCCCCGAAGCAAAGCATTTTGCCGGGGAGGCAGGCGTGGGTAGCGTTGAATTGCAGCGGCCCGCTGAGAACCACGAACGACACGTGCTGCGTGTTGTGGTGAACCTTCTGGATCACCACGGCGCCGCGGCCGGCTTCGACCAAATCTTTCCCCAGAAAGAGATTGATCGATCCGTCCGAGCGGCCATCTCCTTTACCGCTGAGGACACTGGATACCGCGGAAAGCTCGAGATCATGCATGACCTCGTAGCTCTCCGTACCGATGCGTCCGTCAAACTCCGGCATAGGCACGCCATGCCGAGTCGACTCGTTAACCACCCAGTTGATGTCAGGGCTTTTCACGAATGACCCATCGCTCAATTGGACGTCAAACGCCCCCTGACCGTAGCCCAGATATGGGTCTGAGGCCCAGACTGGCGCCTGGACCGCAACCGCAGCTTGGGCCGAATCCACCACCGGCGCCGCGGGGGCGGCCGGCTGGACGGGTTGGGACGCCTGCCAATCAGGCGCTGAGAGATAAATGTCCGGAGCCCCTCCGCGGGGCATCAGGACGACGCTGGCCAGGGCCAGCAATACGATTAGCAAGAAACCACCAACCATCGGCAACGTTCTCGTCATCTTCGGCCCACCTCCAGGGCCATAAACGCTCGCCTCTAAAAATTGGGCAAGCGCGTATGGCAATCCTGAAATATTCAGGGCTATCAAACGCGCTAGCCTTAGTAGAGGCAAGAAGTAAATAATAATTTAAATTCGTATCAGGTTTTTAAAGAGCTAAGACTATTTTCTATATCTTTAGAGACGCTTTTGTCTCCTAGACATATAAGAAAGTCAATTGAATTATATCATATTATAGGATATAATTCAAGTCCGCTTGTATACTAAGCGAAGAGTAAAGTCCTAACTATTTATCCTTCTATAGGACTCTCTTCTTCGCCTAGCTTAGACTCATGCTGGGCTTGACTCAAAAAATCCCCATTTATAGGAAATCATTATTTCTCTCCTCCAACTCAAATGAGTTCAGCATGAAGATATGCTAAATATAACCCCTTTAAACGAAAAAGCTCCCTTTCGGGAGCGTATGTTTATCGATATTTCTATACCACTCCCAAAGGATCCCCTTTCATAAAAAGGAGAGCTGCAATAATGAGAGTGTAGGAAAAATTAGTATTCATATGTATAGCTAAGATAGATTGTAATAGATCAGTAAGAATTTGTCAAAAACTACTTTTTCGGGGACTTAAGTAGTACACCTTAGAGGTGTCCCAGCTAGGACACCTCGGGATATTGTATTTCTGTTGATAATATCAAACCACAAAAAACCACCAAGGGCCGCAAAAGTGATTTATATACTATAAGATGGTATAATGTTAAGATGACTAAAGAATCGATGTCTCCCGGGAGTTCTGGAAGCGAGAATTTACTTCCCTACAAAATTACTGATCATGAACAGAAGATTGCGGAATTAATTCAGAAACGAATTTGGGGACAGGTAAATCCTGTTCGCGCTAGGATCACAGACGGTATAAAAGAACCTATCTCTGGCCATATACAAATGATGGCTGAATCCCTAAGGCTCGGCGGAACTGCAGTCATTTTAGCAGATATGCTAAATAATCATTTACCGGCTATGCTTCATGTTAATTCTGAGGCTGAGCTAATGAATGCATTAACCACACTTGCATCGCATACTGCTCTCGCATATTTAATAAATAACTATCCTTTTATTTATAACTATCTTCTAGAGAATTACCGACTACATCCATCGAGTAAATTAGGCTTAGAAGCTAAACCGAT
>CAYMDS010000096.1:0-3834 GCA_964389405.1 uncultured Gammaproteobacteria bacterium | reverse complement strand
ATTTTTATTTTTTGTATTTTAATTATTAATTGCAGATAATACAATGATAGGTCAAAAAACTGTCGGTTGACAATATGTAAAAAAATACCGTACAGTTATTTATATGGCAATATTCGGACTTATAACAGGTAACGGTAAAAATAAAAATAGTAAAAGTACAGCTAAGTCTGTAACTAAAAAAGTTCTAAAGGAGAAAAAATCAGCTAAGAAAAAATCCAAAACCTGCGAATTCTGCTAGTGCGGAAATCAGTATCTCAAAAGATAATTACTGTGGCTATATAGAAATAGATAATAAGAGAGAGAAGATCTTGAAGCACTGTGACGAATGGACCGGATCCCACAGCGGGATCCTTATGTTCTTTCCATAAAATTGTCGGGACAATCAGCGCTGGAAGCGGTGCTATACCCATAGTCAAAAACATCGCATATCCGACCGTAAAAGAAACCTCTACCGATTTAAACCACATAAAAGCAAAAAGTCCTATACATACACCGAAAAGCCCTCCTATAATATTAGCTAAAATAAATTCCTTAAAAAGATAGATATAAAAATTTACTTTTCTGCGGGTCAAATTTTCTATATATACACTCTCAGTCTGAGTGCCTACTGCATCAGCCAAATAAACGATTATTGGTATAAAAAAAGCAAGTCTAATATCTTTTTCTAGAATCGATTCAAACTTTGAGGAAAGAAGAGTCGCTAACATTCCACCTATTAATCCCATAATTAACCAGGGAAGTCTGTGTTCAAGCATAAGACTCATTGGCTCTTTAGCATCATCTTCTATCATTATTTTTTTATTATTCATATCCTGAATTTATCATATGTAAATCTACCTTACAATCTTTTATTTACATCTTTAAAAGTTTCATGTTATACTAACGTGTAATATTCTTATACTTCAAAGGTAATGTCGTGACTCACAGTGAGTCAAACGTGTTGTCTACTAAAGTCTTCAAAGGATATTACCTTTAAAACATTTTCAAATTAATTTTAGAATTATATGAGCTCTCAAATGAATGGCAATGACGCCAATGGTAAAAGTAATATTAAAAAATTAGGCCTATTATCTATCGCTGCTTTAGGTGTAGTATATGGAGACATCGGTACATCACCTCTATACGCAGTAAATGAAATATTTTTCGGCCATACACACCTTCCCCATGATGCACTGAACGTTTTTGGGGCTATAAGTATAGTTTTCTGGGCAATTACCATAATAGTCTCCTTTAAGTATATTCTATTTGTTTTGCGGGCTGATAACGACGGAGAGGGCGGAGTATTTGCGTTATATGGATTACTCCATCATCTAAAAAACAGATCGATCAATCTACTATTAATACTACTCATCATAGCTGCAGGACTACTTTTTGGTGATGGGATGATTACACCTGCGATAAGCGTTATATCGGCTGTAGAAGGATTAAAGATAGCAACCCCTTTCTTTGCACCATATGTAGTACCTATCACCATAATAATTCTCACAGGATTATTTTTAATTCAAAAAAGCGGAACTGCAAAGGTAGGAAGCCTATTCGGACCTATCGTTATCATCTGGTTTATTAGCATAGGCCTTATTGGATTAACAAATATTCTTAAAACCCCATTAATAATCCAAGCCATAAATCCGGTTCACGCATTGAATTTTTTTATGATTCATGACATCCATAAAATTTTACTTGTTTTAGGTTCGGTAATGCTTGTAGTTACAGGTGGAGAAGCGATGTATGCAGATATGGGTCACTTCGGAAGAAAACCCATAAGAATAAGCTGGTTTGCCGTAGTTTATCCTGCACTTATATTAAACTACCTAGGACAAGGCGCCCTTTTATTAAGCGGTAAAGAAATAATCGGAAATAATATTTTTTATAGCATGGTGCCTTCCTGGGGACTTTATCCTATGGTTATACTTGCCACTTGTGCGACAATTATCGCATCCCAGGCTCTCATTTCAGGCGCCTTCTCGCTCACAATGCAAGCTATTCAACTAGGGCTTTTACCATATATTAAAATCAAACATACACATGAGGAACACAGGGGACAGATTTATTTACCTCTAATTAACTGGTCTTTATATGTAGGATGCGTTTGTCTAGTTCTGATGTTTCGATCAAGCTCCAACCTTGCATCGGCTTACGGCTTGGCAGTATCAGGAGTAATGCTTATAACTTCATTTGGGATGATGATGGTCTCTCGATATTTCTGGAAATGGAGTATTGCTAAAACCGTTCTTCTCTGGATACCCTTAGCACTAGTAGACAGTACATTCTTGATATCCAATTCTTTAAAGATTTTTTCCGGAGGCTATATTCCTCTACTCATCGCAATAATTTTACTTATATTTATGAGAACGTGGGCCTGGGGAAGATCTCATGTGGCCAAAGCATTTAAAAATATATCAAATTTAACAATTAAAGATCTAGTCGCTATTAAAAAAGGCAACAACTTACCCTCTATTCCTAAATCTTTCGTACTTTTGACAAAGAATCCGCTGGATCAAGGCGAAAACAGCATGAGTCCCATGCTACAGACTTTCATAGATCGCTATGGAATACTTCCTAAACATTTGATTATTCTACACGTTGCTATAGCAGAAGAGCCACATATGCGAAAAAATAGATTCGAAATTCAGAAATTCTTTGAAGATGAAAAAAAGGGCTCTGTAGTGTATGTTAAAGCAAATTATGGCTTCATGGAAGACATAGAGCCAGAACTTCTTCTTAAAGACCTTGCAGATCATGATGCTATTAATATAGACCATGATCCCAGTGAGTGGCTCCTTCATGTAATTCATGAAAAGATGATATATCCGAAAATTCGGTCGCTGTCTGATAAATTTAAATATCTGTTATATAAGATAATCCAAAAAAACACCTGGTCCTCTGATCATTATTTCGGACTAGGAAAGAAAAATAAATTGACTATCGAAGTCCTGCCAGTCTTTATAAAGTAAAATCTGCCTGCCCCATTATATAATTCGCTAGAATAATAAATTCAAAAAAGCTATGAAAGAGATAGTAAAGATTTTTCAGAAAAATCCAAAAATATTTATTAAAATATTCCTGATTTTAGTATTATTAGGTTTTACACAAATAGGATTAGGTTATTTTTTAATACGAGAATCTTTTATTAGTGAACTTAATAAAACTCTCACCGATACCTCAGATAGAATAAGCTCTGATCTAATTATCCAAAAAGGTAGCTGGAATACAGAGAAATATCTTTCTGATCCCTTAACACCACATCCTAACGGATCGAGTGGATTCCTTAACCCACTTTATATCATAACAACAGAAGGATTTATGATAGAAAGAAATTTTCCGATCAAGGGATATATGGATTCATCAGATTTTAAACATTTAAAAGCTTTCAATACTCCGCAGTTCGTAAACGGTGCCACTAATGAAAGATGGCGGGTTCTATCAAAGGAACTTATATATAAAAATGAAATTCTGGGTATCATAGTAGTTTCTCTTTATAATCCTGATAACTCCAACCTTGAAGAAATTGACAAAACTCTGACAGATAATATGAATGAGATTATTAAAAAAATACATTACAAAAATAATTCAGTTGACGTTTCAAATATAGATATACGGAATGTTCATTATGAAGTAGCTTTCGAAATCGTAGACAGGTTTAATAAAGTATTGTTAAATAATGGAAGGACGCCGTCATTTATAGACCCAAGCTATGTGTATACTGCTTTAAGTGAAAAAGGTAAATTTATAATTGATAAATCTACAGGCGAGTTATTCTTAGTACATAAAAAACCGATTCAAGATGGTGAAAATAAATCAAGAGGGTTAATAATAGTAGCAAAATCTCTTAGC
>CAYMDS010000095.1:0-3892 GCA_964389405.1 uncultured Gammaproteobacteria bacterium | reverse complement strand
CAAACTACGCTAACCAACTTAAAATCATAGAATTGAACCAACAGAACGCTACAACTGGTGCAGAGGCAATGAATAACCTTTTAGCGACAATAAGTGACTCTGAACAGATAGTAAGCAATGCAGATTTAGAGAAGTCTCAAATGCTCGGATATTTCGTCAATAAAGACGGAAGTATTATGCTCGATAGTCAAAAGAGACCTATCCAATTTGAGGGTAATCCTTGAAATCTCGACCCTAGTGCTATCGGTGCATACGCTGATGCTCTCAGTAAAGGAATTATTGACGAGAAATGACTCGATAAATTGTCTCCAAGTGATAAGGCAGCAGTATTGAAGCATGTAGCAGTACAAAATAATACCTATGTTCCAACAGCTCAATGAAGCGGTGAATATACAATGGCTAAAATAAAATGAAAAACTATAAAACTAGATACAGTAGCAATGCCTAGTTTTCAATCAGCTATGGCGGAAATGCCAGAAAATACAGTTATTGGTGCTCAACAGTTTAGGACACCAGAAGAACAAGCAAGATTAAAAGCAGAGTGAAAGAGTTGGACTCTCGACAGTAATCACATGAAATGACTTGCAGTCGATATTTATGATGGAGACCCTAGTAGAAAACCTAGTGCAGAGCAAATTGCTATAATGAATAAGCATTGATGGTATCAAGACCCAGCACTTATGGCAAAAGGAGATTATGGACATTTTGATTATAAGGGGGTAGGCGGAGGAGGACAAACTGGAACAAAACCATGATTAAGTCCTGACACACAGCAGTACATAAAGAATGGTACTGAATTAAAATTCATACCAAAAGAGGATAGACAGAGAGTTCTGACAGAAATGCAACTCTACTGACAAAGCACACCAAGAACACAAGAAATAGAATATAATCTTGAATTGGTTGATGAAATTCTGAATAATGAAAACCTCGATAAAATTGTCGGAAACATACAAGGAAGATTACCATGAATGGTTTTATGATGAGATGTACAATATCTACTGAACCAATTTAATCAGATAAAAAATCTCATAACATTGGATGCTAGACAAAAACTCAAAGGAAGTGGTGCTATTTCAGATTTTGAATCTAAACTTCTCGCTAGTTCTTCGAGTGCATTATGAAGAAATCTAGATGAAACTGCTGTAAGAAAAGAATTACAAAAAATTAAAGATGCGTTTAGCGGTAAATATAAATACTATACTTGAGACATAAACCAGTATATAGCAGAACAAAATGCCACAACAGGGCAATCAGGAACAGTAGGTGGTGAAGCAACAGTCACAAACACAAATCTTATAGATTCTCTTCGTTAATATGGCATGAAGCAAATATATCCCTGACTTCCTAGAGAAATACATAAATAAAGATGTAGCTCTCCAGCAAAAACAGTCTAACATAATGAAAGCTGATAGGGCTATATTGCCTAAAACACCTGCACCAGATACAACACAAGGTGATTATTTCATGGGGAAAAATAAGGGATATTACGTTCCTTGAGCACCAGTA
Organism: uncultured Gammaproteobacteria bacterium; assembly: GCA_964389405.1. Lineage (GTDB taxonomy): Bacteria > Patescibacteriota > Microgenomatia > Levybacterales > UBA12049 > CAYMDS01. Next base: position 2,383 of record CAYMDS010000095.1, on the reverse strand, counting down.
GAGAAAGAATGACTCCTCCTGCCACAAACAGGAAGTACAATATCCCAAGCACGTCTAGATGTTATAAGCCCAAAGATTACACGAACAGAAGATAATCAAGCAGACCACGAGAAGAATATAGCAATACTTGATGACATACAGAAACAAGGGAAACTGACACCAGAAGACCAGCAGTTTATAAAAGACCAACAAGCGAAGTGAGTATCTAAATACGACATCGCAGGAGATTTAATAGCAAAGAAAAGATACCAACTCGGTACTAGACAAGTAGTCATACCTACAATACCATGAAAACCTGCAAGTTTAGCAGTAAATAAAAAGAATCTCTATAGTGTCTATGATAAGTCTGAGATAGACAATTTTATAAATGCACAACCACCTCTCTCACCTGAAACGCAAGAATGGGTAAAGCAGCAAAAACAATCTGGTAAGACATCGGAAGATATTAAAAGTGAATTATTCAGCCAACATCTACAAAGAAATCTAGAAAACTATATTTGGTCTAAGAAGTGAATGATGGAAAAAGCAATAGATACTGCATGATTGGCAATCTCAGCATGAGCAAATGATGTAGTCTTATGAACATCGGCATTTTTACTCGATTTATTATCTAAAGCTCCGTGACTATGATGAGTAAAAAAGGGTAAAGATTTCCTCAACCAACTTTCTGAATCAAACAAATCTTCTCTCGCTCGGAATCTCTGAATAAGTCCATGAGACCAAATAGGTGAATCTGATATAAGTTATGAATGAGCGAAACTAGCTGGGGCGATATTATCTCTATTCGTGCCTACTGGTGCTGGTAGTGTATTAAAATATGCTGGTAAACTCCCAAAAGTAGAAAAATGACTAGAGTTTTTATGAAGTTTTGGCAATACTAAGGTCGTTAAAACATTTAAAGAGGCATCAGAAGCTATATCGGCATATCTCGCTGACCCAAACAACGCCAAAAATGCTGCTCGTGCCGAATGGGTGCTAAAATCGCTCAAAGAAAGTACAATAATGAGTGGCAGAACCTCAGTAAGAAGTGGAGAAGTACCAAGTGCTGGTGAATTTGCTCTACAGACAGGTGCTTTTGCAGCATGAGATTTAGCATTTCAAGGTGCAGGAAAATATTTATGAAAAATGCTCCCTGAAAGACTACAACTCACAAATATAGTTAATGCTGGAGACCTGCAAAAATCATCTGAAAGACTCGCAAGGCTCTATGGTAAAGAAGCTGATGTTACTGATGTTGCAAGATGGAATCTCGATAGGGGAATACGAGGTACATGAAAACAACAACGACAACAAATAAATAATTGGGTAGAAAAGTCTATTGTTGAAAAAGATAAAGCACTTTCAGCAGTTAAACAAACATTTTCTGATGATACCATAAAATCTCTACAAAAAGCACTTGCAGAAAAGGTAGACATATACACAGACAAATGAATTGCAACAGCGGGTAATGAGGAAAAAGTAGCCAAATTCAGAAGACTCATAGACAAGGAAGAACTCACCATGAAAGAAGTGGAAGAAGCACGATGATTGCTCGCTGAGAACTTATTTACAAAACAGGGAACGATGAAAGAAGTGGCTAGTAAAGAGTGATGGCAAAAAGTATGGGTAGATGCTAGTAAATGGATGGAAAATAAGCTACCATGAATAAGAGCAGTAAATAAAGATATAGAAGTATGAATCGCACAGGCACAAGCAATAGCAAAAAAAGAAGCTACAAACGCAGCAAAACAGATTGCGTCATATCTTGGTTTCTCTGGTCTTACAGGAACAGGAGTAGGTGTATATACAGGCGACTGGAAGAAATGACTCGCAGCAACTACTTTATGATTTGGGTCTACTCAATTAGTCAAAATGCTCAGGTCTCCATTGGTTATGTCTAATATAGCATATTATCTCAATAAACTCTCACCACAAGCAAGAAAAGTAATGAATGCTTTAAAAAATGGAGATAGAATAGGTGTAGATGATGTCTTAAAGGTCGTAGATGAAATAAAATTGCTACCACCACCTAGCTGAAAACCATTATCAGTACAGAATGTAAAATGAGAAGTCGTAGCACCTACTGGAGTTATGACAGGGAAAGTATCAGATAAAGACATTATTCGACAATCTAATTTGTGAAATACTAAGAGCAAATATACATGAGAAACAGTGCAAATACAACCACAGGAGATACCAAAGCAAGAAGTGAAAAAATGATTGCTAGAGACTCTCTCCAATTCGAAACAATCGCAAAAATGAAAGGTATGAGAAGTAAAGTCAAGTATTCCATCAAAAAAAGTTAATAATCCTATTATACAGAAACTAGCAAAGAAACAAGAGACACCAAAGACACCACAGGTAGACACAGAGTTAGCATCACTACAAAAATTACAAGAATCTT
>CAYMDS010000094.1:0-3901 GCA_964389405.1 uncultured Gammaproteobacteria bacterium | reverse complement strand
CCCTTATCACTCTCCTTACATCCTCTACTCCACTAGTTACTGCAGAGAAAAATACAAAATTCGCGTTTGAATTTTCAGCTATGACATGTGCCAGAGTGGTTTTTCCTACTCCAGGAGGTCCCCAGAAGATCATAGATGTAATGTTCCCGGTTTCGATCATCCGGCGTATGGGTCTTCCCTTTCCGGCCAGATGCTCCTGACCTACAAAATCATCTAATGATTTGGGCCGAAGTTTTTCAGCAAGGGGCATATACATGCTGGTATTATACTACTTAATTATTCTGAAGGGATGATAATTATGCAAACGATATAGGGGATAAGTCCTGGTAGGCCTCCGGGTATAAGAAGAAAAACCCAGATAAGTCTTATCACAGTGACATCGATATTCAGGTAATTCGCTATTCCGGCACAAACCCCTGCAATCATCCCCCCCTTTTCGGTCTTAACAATCGTTTCATATTGTTATTATAGACTACAGGTTTAAATATACTCAATGATTTAACTCAAAAATTATTTTATCTGTTAATAATATCCGGACATATGTCGCCAAGTGGGCAGTTTTCGCATTTGTGGGGGCGAGCTGGGCAGAATTCTCGGCCGAATAAAATAAGAAGGTGAGAGAAATCGATCCATTTTTCCTTTGGAACTAATTTCATAAGGTCCATTTCTATTTTTACAGGATCTGTTTTATCCGTAAATCCAAGTTTTTTGCTTAATCTCATAACATGTGTGTCAACAGCTATTCCCTCTGCTTTATGGTATGCATTTCCCAAAACGACATTTGCAGTTTTTCGAGCTACTCCCGGAAGCGCATCAAGATCCTCCATATTATCAGGAACACGGCCTTCGTGTTTTTCTATGATCACTTTGGCTGTTGAAATTATAGATTTGGTTTTATTTCGATGAAAGTTTACTTTACTGATAATCCGGTCAAGTTCCTCATAATCTGCCTTAGCATAATCAGCTGCAGTTTTATATTTAGTGAAAACACCAGGCGTTACTTGGTTGACTAGCTTATCTGTAGTCTGTGCCGATAACATTGTAGCTACAAGGAGTTCTAAGGGGGTTGTGAAATTAAGAGCAGTTTTAGGGTTAGTATAATACGTTGAAAGTCTTTTTATAATTTCCGCAACCTTTGTCTTTTTATCCATAGTTTATTTAATTATATCAAGTTCCCTCTTGATTTAATTTATTATAATGATTTATATTAGTATTAAATATGGATGACTCAAATAATGATCCGATTGAAGCAGAAATTGTAGACGAAAAAACGCCTTCTGATAATCAAGCTACAGTACTTCTAAGTCTGGAAGAAATGATTAAAAAGTATATTACAAGATTTGATCAGTTGAAAATTGATGCAAAAAAACAAAAAGAAATGTATGATGATTCGTTTCTTAGTAACCCTACATATATAGAAAATACCGAGAAAGCGAAAGTTGCAGCGAAGGATCTACTGATTACTAAAAAGAACATAGCATCCCAGCCATCTGTAATTCAGATCGCATTAAAGCTTAAGTCAATGAGAGATGAGATTAAAGAAATAGAACAGTCTTTATCAGATTATCTGCAGGAATACCAGAGATTATCAGGAGCTAATGAAATAGAGGGGGAAGATGGAAAACTGCGGGATATTGTAAATACCGCTAAATTAGTCGTTAGATCCGCAAAATAGATTTTTACCTATAATTAACATCAATCGTTCATCGCATAATGGATATCTCTAGAATACATAATAAACTCCTTCCTGTATTAGAGAATGCAAAAAAAATTGCATTGGATAAATTCGGGAAATCAAATAAAATTCACATCAAGCAAGATGTAGCCTCTCAAGCAGCGATCGTAACAGAGGTTGATAAAGAGCTTGATTCATTATTTCGTAAAGAATTAGCGTATACTTTCCCTGGAACCGGATTTATAACTGAAGAAAATTCTAATAAAGAAATAAAAGAGTATAACTGGATTATCGATCCTATTGATGGAACTACAAATTATTCACGTAATTTCCCCTTATTTGGAATATCAGTCGCTTTATGGAGGAAGAATGAGTCAGTATATGGATGTTTAGTTCTTCCAAGCTTAGGAAAAATCATGTATGGATGGAAAGAAGGAGGGGTGTTTGTGAATGATAAGAAAATGGAGAGAGATACGAGCTTGTCACCAAAACCATTTGTCTTTCTTGCGCCTGTAGCAAAACCTGAAGAGCATGGTGAGGTAACGCGTATAATTGGAGATATAATATCTGCGCCTCGAGATTTCGGCTGTTCTGTGTATCAGTCGTTTGAAGCTATTATGGGCAATGCTGATCTTGCGGTAAATTATAAATTATCTCTTTGGGACATTGGAGCATCTATCTTGCTAGCGAAAGAATCGGGTCTGGCTATTTCTTTTATATCGCCTGAACCAAACATATACTCTAAAGAGGATTATTCTCATACCGTTGTCTTCGGTCGTCCCGATTTAGTACAGAAAATTACTAAAGAGTTGCGTACTTGCATAAATGCCTGAGTTAGAATTGGTTGAAATCTTCCTAAAGATTCCGATAGAATTAAATAAAAGTAAATTTTATGTTTTCTTTTGATTTTTTCCCCGCTATCGTACTTTTTTTCTTTACTGGTTTTTTAGCATACAATACTTCTTTTCTGAAAAAAAAAGCCATCTGGCATATGTCTATACTTCAGACTCTATACTTAGTAGTATTTCCTGGAATCCTGTTCGTGATTTTTTATTCATATATTCAGTCAGTGATAGATAGACCGCTCGTCGCGAATAATTTTTTATCCGATAATACACTTACGACCATTATAATGCTGGCCGTTTTATTTACCTATGGAGGGAATGCAATACATGCTGTCACAAAAATGCTTTCAGAGACAGCGCTTCGTCATGAGGAGACTGAGGTAGCTCAAATAAATAGATATTTTCACAGGAAGTTTTCTCACAATCTTATTTATTCTGGAGCCTTAACTATAGTCATCGGTTTGACACTGCTTGAGCTTAATCACACTCCAGGCAGTGGGTATGATGGTTGGTGGAAACCAATAATCCAAGGTGCAGCGGCAGGAATTATAGCTATCGGTTCTATGTATCACTATACTCATTCTAGGGATAACTATACTGGAAGGTGGGCAGATCTGAAAGCAGTTTTTCTTACTTTGTGGATGGGGTTTATAGTTCTAGTTTTTGGTATATGGAGGATTAATCCATCGCTTCGGGACTATCACCTTCTTATACCAGTTTTATCCAGTCTAGTCCTTATATTGATACTTAATATCGGATTAGTTATTCGCAGGTTTAGACTAATGAGAAGCATAAATGGTTCAGATTAAATCTTTCCGAAAGGTATTGTAGCGCTATGTATCCATTCCGAAGGGTTGGGAGTGGAAGGTGTTATTACTAATTCGTTAACCGCAAAAGCAGTATCAATACCTGAAACGCTCTGAGTAGCTTTTTCTCTTAAATCCATATCATGGTTTCCATAAAGAAGACTAATATGCGGCATGAATACGTCGTTATTAACATTCAAAGCTTGTTTCAAATCCATATTTAGTTGCATAAGCTTTGTGGTTGAATTTATTCTGATCAATACGTTCTGGAAATAAGTTGTACTAAATGAAACAGGTCCAAAACTAAGTTCTAGCTGCGTTAGACTCTCAGAAACAGGTTTTATAACTTCAATGATTCTTGGTAATTCAAGATCGATATTACCTAAAATAGTCATATGGGGTTCAAATATAGGGCCATCGAAATCATGCGCTAAATTTTTGACAATATCTGTCAATTTACTTGTAACCGGCTCAGGTGGAATAACCCAGATGCTGTATTTCATTCCATATATAATAACATAATTAATTGATAGAATGATGCTTTAGTCTCAGGTTAATAATTTCGATACAATATA
>CAYMDS010000093.1:0-3921 GCA_964389405.1 uncultured Gammaproteobacteria bacterium | reverse complement strand
ACCGGATGAAAAGCTTTCCGGTCTGGAATTTAAGATTCAAAACGATCCACATGTAGGAAAGCTTACATATTTTCGAGTATATTCCGGAGTGATTGAATCAGGTTCATATATTTATAACAGTACTAAAAAGACTAGGGAGCGTGTGGGAAGGCTTCTTTTAATGCATGCCAATCAGAGAGAAGAGGTAAAGGAAGCATACGCTGGCGAGATAGTAGCAATTGTAGGGCTTAAAGAGACTGTTACGGGAGATTCATTATGTGATGAAAATAATCCTATACTCTTGGAGCAAATATCGTTTCCTGAGCCTGTTATTTCACTTGCAATTGAGCCTCAAACTAAATCTGATCAGGAGAAGCTAGGACTCGCACTTAAAAGATTACAGGAAGAAGATCCTACATTCAGAGTTAAAACTAATCATGAGACAGGACAAACTATCATATCGGGTATTGGAGAACTGCAGCTTGAGATTATGGTTGATCGGATGAAGCGGGAATTTGGCGTCCTTGCTAATGTAGGAGCACCACAGGTTGCCTATAAAGAGACATTTGCCAGTGCAGCTGAGGGAGAAGGAAAATATATCAGGCAGAGTGGAGGCCGTGGTCAATACGGTCATTGTATGTTAAGAGTTGAGCCCAGACCTAGGGGTGAGGGATACGAATTTGTAGATGCGATTAAGGGAGGAGCGATTCCTGCAGAGTTCGTGAAAGCGGTCGAAAAAGGAGTCTTTGAGATGCTGGATAATGGATTGATGCTTGGTTATCCGCTTGTGGATATAAAAGTGACTGTATATGATGGGTCATTTCATGATGTAGATTCTTCAGAAAATGCATTTAAAATAGCTGCATCTCAAGCGATGCAGGCAGCTTCCAAAAAATCGCAAATGAGCTTACTTGAACCTATCATGAAGGTGGAGGTAACCACACCTTCCGAGTTCATGGGAGATATTATCGGGGATTTATCCGCAAAGCGTGCGCAGATTCTCGGTACTGAAGAGCGTGGAACAGCAACTATAATCCTCGCGATGGTGCCATTGGCTGAATTATCAGGATACGCTACTCAGCTTAGATCTATGTCTCAAGGGAGGGCGTCTTATTACATGGAGCCGAGTCATTATGAAGAGGTTCCTCAGAATATTGTACAACAAATGCTTTCAAAATCTACTTTCACTGGTCGGGTTGCTGCTTAGCTTTAAGTTTTTAGTTTTTATTTCCCTCGTCTATGCACTTCAATCTCCGCTATGATAAAATCTCATCTATGAAATCTGTTATCTGCATTTTCGCTCATCCTGATGATGAGGCATTCGGACCCGGAGGTACTATAGCACTCTTAGCTGAAAAAAATCCTGTTTATATAATATGCGTCACAGATGGAGATGCGGGTATAAATAGCTCTGATGCCAAAAAAGACCTTTCCTCTATTCGAAAATCTGAGCTGAAGAAGTCAGCAAAGATCCTGGGAGTCAGAGATGTTTACTTTTTAGGATATAAAGACGGATGTTTATGTAATGGACTGTATCATGAGATCGCAGATAAAATTACAAAGATTATTAAAAACTTAAACCCCGATACGCTTTTGACATTTGAGCCAGAAGGCGTGTCCGGACATATAGACCATATAACGATTTCTATGATCACTTCTTTTTTATATGAAAAAATGGATTATCTTAAAGTCTTAATGCATTACTGCATTTCTAAAGAAAGCCGGGCGTTGGAAGAACCTTATTTTATATATTTTCCGCCGGGATATTCTAAGAACGAGATAAGCGAAACTTATGACATCTCCACGGTTTGGGATAAGAAAATCGCTAGTATATTAGCTCATAAATCCCAGAAACATGACGCAATTCGGGTCATGAAAAAGCTTGAAAAGTTACCAAAAGAAGAGCACTTTTTAGTTAAGAAAAGAGCAGAATAAAATTTATTCCATTTCCGGTTGATTTGTCGGACTTGTCTGAAGAATAGTAAATGATTCAAGAGTAATTTTTCCCACAATATCAAATTCTTCCGATTTCTCATTTGACAAAAGACCTTTTATTTTTACTTTTTCCGCAGTGTAAAGTGGATTTTCAAACCAGGTATTTGTATTTCCGTTTGACGGGTCATTAAGAATGTAATAGTCGCCAGTCTCCGACAGAAATCCATATACACAATCAGCCATAATACTCCCATCAGGACCGGGGATTCTAGGGAGACAGGTTGTTTTACCAGTAAGGACTATTGAATGCGGTTTTACGACATAAGTTATATTTCCTTTGTTCTTCAGAAATTTGGATGGTTGGATGGTTACTATGAGTAGGCCAATAAAGATAAGTACCAGAAGGCTAACTACAAAAAACTGTCTGGGCGAGGCGATAGTATATCTCTTCTGTGCCATGCTTTATTTGACTCCTTAGATACTCTTTAATCTAGCGTACCATTTTAGTTGGGTTGGATGCAATGTTCAGGTATACTATAAATAACAATCTGTGGAGAAAAGAATTTTCTTGTTTTTAGTATTTTTGGTAGCCTTAGTTTTTTTAGTGTTTTTTAGAAACGATATAGATAGTGAAAATATAGCTAACTCGCCTGATCCCAGCTTACCCGTGGAGGTTACGGAAAACGCAGAGAGGATTTCTCTTTTTATCCCGTATTGGAACGTAGAAAACGCTTCTATTGACCGAGAATCTTACGATAGACTTATATATTTTGGTATTACTGCATCAGCCGAAGGCATTAATAAGTCAGAGCCAGGCTATGAAAGCCTTTCGGCCTTTTTTGATCTTGCGGGAGATGAAAAGGAGACCCATCTTGTCTTAAGGATGCTTGATTCAGAAGTTAATTTCGCAATTTTGAAGGATAGTAAAAAACAGGAAAAAATTATCCAGCAATCATTGGATGTAGCAAACGGCTTCGGGTTTGAAGGGATAGTTCTGGATTTGGAGCTTTCTGCTCTCCCATTTGATTCGCTCATTAAGCAGATTAACAGTTTTAATAGTAAGTTTTTTAAAGCTTCAAAATCCCAAGGGTTTAGTTATTCATTAACAATGTACGGGGATGTATATTATAGAATCCGTCCGTTTGACGTAAAGAACTTAGCTGAAAATTCAGATCAGATTATGATAATGGCTTATGATTTCTCAAAAGCGAATGGCAATCCGGGTCCTAATTTCCCATTATATGGTAAAGAAAAGTATGGATATGATTACACGCAGTTAACAGAGAAACTTATAACTGAAGCGCCGATTGAGAAAATAGATGTAATATTTGGTTTATATGGTTATGACTGGCAGGTGGATGACAAGGATATAGCACAAGCTGCTGGGAAGCCTTTAAGCTATCTAGAAATAAAAAATTCAATACTTAATAATTGTGGTCTATTATCCTGCGTTATCAAACGGGATAATTTGTCTCGAGAGAGTTTAATCTCTTATACTGCTACTAATGGAAAAAAACACACTGTTTGGTATGAAGATATGGAATCGATTTCAGAAAAAAAGAAATATTTAAAAACGAAGGGAGTCTATAGATTTAGTCTTTGGGCTCATGACTATTTTTAATGTAAGCCTAAGCAGATAGAATAGTCTTTGTTCTATTAAAATGACTATTGACGATTGAGCTAAAGTATTGTATCATTACATTAATCTCATTTCTGATGAGATTTATTTTTCTGATTTAGATATATGGCAGATAAATTTCAACGCAATAAACCTCATGTAAATATTGGCACTATTGGTCACGTCGATCATGGTAAAACTACTCTTTCAGCAGCTATTGCTACAGTTTTGGCGAAGAAAGGACTTGCTACTGCTAAGAAATATGAAGATATTGATAATGCTCCTGAGGAAAAAGCCCGTGGAGTCACCATCAATATCTCTCATATCGAATATGAAACAGATAAGAGACATTACGCTCATATCGATGATCCAGGTCATGCTGATTATAT
>CAYMDS010000092.1:0-3956 GCA_964389405.1 uncultured Gammaproteobacteria bacterium | reverse complement strand
CTTGAACAGATGGAGAATTTTAAAAGAGCATTAAAACCTGGCCTGTCAGCTGCTGCTCCGGAAATAGCCTCATCTTTGAACCATTTACCAAAGGGATATTTTTTGCTTTCAGAATACTGTAATCCCCTGTGCTTTTGAGTTTCGGAACCATTGCCTTCGTCTACCTGTTTTTGCGAAGAAACTCGAGTATAAATTAGTGCCGTTTTCATGGTTCTGTAAATAAATCTTCATTATTATCGAGAAGCTGATCAATTAAAGCATAAAGCTGATTACGTAATTTTTCAATCTCTGAATCAGCCATCTCCTTTCCAATCTTTCCTAATTTTTCCCTACACTCCTCGATTGATAGCATAAAAAAAGTCTCCGCTCAATCGTGAAAGAAAGCGGAGACTTATTTCCACGATTGATTAATAAAGCAACACGAAGTGGTTGACCGGGCTCCAGAGGAGGTTAGGGAGGTAACTTCAATTGCAATAATATCCTCCAGAACTATATCTAGTCAAGAGGTGTTTTTTAAGAGTTTTTAGGTTCAAAATATAGTAAAATATTGTCAGTAATAACTGTGAGGAGGTGAAATTATGACTGATGAAAACAAGAGGGCAAGGAATATTAAGTGGCCGTTACTTGTGGTTAGCGCATTTGCTGCAGGAGGAGGATTAACTTTATTAGGCAGTGATAATTTTAACGCAGGTAAGTTGCTAAATGAAATTAAAAACGGGAAAGAGTGTGTGATAAAAGGGAACATTAATCAAGAAGGCAAAAAAATTTACCATATGCCCGGTCAAACTTATTATGACAAGACAGAGATAAATACCAGAGCTGGTGAAAAGTGGTTCTGCGAAGAAGAGGAAGCTATTCAAGCAGGCTGGCGAAAGGCAAAAATCTGATGTAAAAGCCAAAAAATTAATAGGTGGTATAATTAACTATAAGTTAAAATAATCTAAACATGAAAATAAGAGCTTCTTTCATTTTATTAATACTGTCCATCACCTTTTTGGGCGCAGCAACAACTGTAGATGCTTATGTTAGAGTAAAAAGCTACTATCGAAAAAGCGGAAGTTATGTTAAATCACATTATCGAAGTAATTCAAATAGCTATAAATATGATAATTGGTCGTCAAAAGGCAACACAAACCCATTTACAGGGAAGAAAGGCACTTTAAGCTATTAAACATAAGTAGGTTAATAACCTAGATACGAGTCGTCCTCGTAATAGTCTTCATCCTCATTATTTTCGTACATTTGATATTCGTTAGCATAAGCCTCGCATCCCTCAATGAATGAGTTTGAGTTTCCTCCACAATCAGCAGGATCGATTATGTAATTTTCTTCAGCCCAGGCGTACCCAGCTTCATGACCACTGCAGTCATCTGTGCAAATCCAGTTATCGCTCGTTATAGGCTCTTCGTAATAATAAGAATCATTTTCGTAATAAGAAGAGTTCTCCGATTCAGATGGATCGCTTTCTATATATTCATCTTGATCTGATTTTGTTTCGTAATCTTTATAGTCAAGATTTGTTGAATAATCGGAAGAATTACTACCAAAGCCATATACGACTAGTAGGAAAATAGCTATACCAACAACCTTTTTCACGATTATATTATACCAGTTAACCCATTCCCCTTTTTTTGTGGCAGATCAGATATTAATGTACGAGTGAAGGAAGCTTATAGAAAACAAAAAAGAATAAGGAATGGATGAGAATTAAGAATTCTAAGTTGTAGTTTTCGAGGTATCGTGATCGATACTTGTGAATGATAATCCATTGTATATCGGGACAGGAAGGTCTCTTCCTTCCTTTCCTGTGATCTCTGCTCTTTGAGAAAAATCTTCTCGCATTAATCTTTCCAATTGAAATTCAGGCTTTGTTTTTTTGAGGGTTTTTCTCACCCATGCGGATATGTTCTGCTCACATAGATCCGCAAAATCCCTATCTTCATCCCTCCATCTTTTACTTGTATCTTCACTTATCTTAACTGCCATGCAGGCGAATTTATGTTTTGGCACCTCAGAAAGATATAAAAGGTACTCTTCCTTTATTGACAATCTTTTATCTTTAATCATATGAATTAAGCTTCGCAATTTACTAAAAAGCATATCATCTATTTCTATTTAAGCACAAATAACTTTGTGCATATGGTTGTAAATATAGAATTATCGTTATAGAATAGGCAAATTAACCATGAATGGGTTTGAAAAGGAATATTTTCCAGTCTATATTTTGGTTTTGTATGTACCGCTGTTGATCATTGTTTACTCATTTGCAGATAAGGCAGGGATAAACGAATCGAGTGGTTATAATTTGGTTGTCGAATCAATCTTAACTTTACTTGTCACGATACTAACTATCGCCTTACCCCTACTTTGGTCAAGGAGGAGAAGGGAAGAAGAAGACGAAAAACTACGTAACAAGGAAGAGGAGAGGCGAAAGGGAGTGTATTTACTTCTCGGGAGATACATTGGAGAGGAGTTATCTAATAACAAGCTTAGAATTGTTAACATAATAAAGAGCAACGAAACCACGTTCGATGATCTTGAGAAAAGCAATCATAATGACAAAACAAAAACAATGATAAAAATAAGCATTTGGAAAATAGCGGCAGAAGAAATGTTATACAGTCTGGAAGATATCTCACACAAAAGCCTTATTGGATCACGGGCGATATTGATGATAGCTGACGAGAAAATGCTAGAGGAAGTAAAGGTTGCATATACATACATGACTGACTTAAAACAGCGCCTAAGGAGGATCAGATCATTCTTTCAGATGCTTCAATCACCATCGGCAGATATTTCTCAAGACGTGATAGATCGGGTACTAATTACAAAGGTTCCTGCATCAATAGAAACGGTTGAAGTAGATATTAGAAGATTTTTAAACCAAGCCGATAAAGCGATCGAAGCAATTAAATTTGTCTTAAAACCTTATGGAAAAGAAATAAGAGTTGTTGAAACTTAGTTGTTGTTAATTTTCTTTTGAAGTGGTAGATTAACCATATGTCAAAAAGAAATAAAATTCTTGGCATAGCCTATCTTCTCCTTGTTATCGTTACAATACTTATCTCAGGTTTAGATTGGGCATACGTGCTGGGGAGAGTAGGTGCATCAATAGTACCACCCTTAATTCTTGTTTTCATATTAGCAAAAATAAAGAAGAACTTTAAACACGACGACCAAGTTTCATTATTTTTCATATTGTCGTCTATCTGGCTCATATTTAGTCTCCAATAGAGTAATCTTTTAGAGGTAATTTTCTAGCGGATTATTAGAACAGTCTATACTATATTCCCTCGTCGGCTAAATTATGAAGAACTTTGTTAATATCTCCTGTAATCATTGTCCAATGAGGAATTTCTTCAAAGCCCATTGATTTGTACCATCGGAGTGGGTGTTCATGCACAATATGCGTGAAGGTATCCCATGAGACAGCATTATACTTTTCTTTTGCTTCCTTAAAGAGTGTCCTGAGCAACTGTTTCCCTATCTTTTGTCCTTGATGTCCTGAAGCAACAAAAATTTCCCCATCAGTAAGATGATTACCATCCCACCAAGGCTTTACAATAGCATTCACTCCTCCTACAATTTTTCCATCGATAGTTGCTACAAATGTCAAGTCGGGTTGAGTGGAAAAGAGATGTGTTAGTGCTTTTATAGCGGTTTCTTTTGTCCAATTTTCACCGATACGGAGAATGTTGTATGCATCTGCATAAATTTCAGCCATTCTATCAATGTCCTCTACACGTGCAGGTCTGATTTCCATGCGATAATTATACTAGTTCACATACTCTCATGTGATATAGATAGAATACTTTATATTGAAGCTAGAGCTATACCCTGAAGCACTGGAGCCCACCTCATGATATAATCTTGAATGTGGTTCCAACTTTCACGGGTTGTGTCCACCAAATGTTAAGTTGAAAATCTTTGAGGAAAAAAGTATATAATGCTTTTAT
>CAYMDS010000091.1:0-4038 GCA_964389405.1 uncultured Gammaproteobacteria bacterium | reverse complement strand
TTCTACCTAATATATCGATATATTCATCTTAGCGAGCGCCTCATGAATCATCACAAACTGTGAAATCAAATCATCTGTCAGAGAAGGTCTTCCGCTCTGGTATCCGGCATATAGAGCCTGCCTGTGTGTAGGTTTGCTGATATCGAAGCTGACTATTACATATTCCGGTTTAAGATCTGTAATTACCGTAAAAAACATGCTGAGAAATCCATAAAGAGCATTTACAATTGTTCCGTCAGGGGCACTAAGAGGGGGTAATGCATGATACGCTCTATGAACTATCGCATTGCCGTCTATTAAAAGGAGTTTTTGCATGGTTTAAATTATACTAATCTGAATGATTCTTAACAAAAGATATATAACAATAGTACATAAATTATCTAAGTGTTCATTTTGCTTAAAGGGTCCTCGTTTGTACCCTCTGTGGTTGCGTTAGTCATATTGATTTTTATAGCCAAAGTACCCGCTTGCTGATTGGCCGTGGTGAAAGTAACTAGCATCCTATAAGGCTCATTTATAACCAAAAATAACGTAGGGTTTTTAGGATTAAACTCTTTTGCCATTGCGCTTTTCCAGGCTCTGTTGAATTGACCCAATGCGTCCTTATCCCGATTTACTAAAAATCCATCGTATTGCTCGTATCCCATCGAATGTCTACTTGTAAAATGTCCTGATATCATAGGTAAATCATGAAGATAATCTGAAGGATTACCAGCGGATCGATAATCGATCGCATTTGTCAAATCATGATTATTCCTATCAAATCTTCTAAGCATATCCTTTACTGACATAATAAAACCAGGGTAGTTGCTATAAGTTACCTTACTATAACGCTCACGAAGGACTGGATCCTGATCTTCAGCGAAAAATAAAAGCGCATACGTGTTACCGTTTTCATACTCCTTTAGTATTTCTCCGAGCCTTTCTACTTCCTTTGCCGTTAATCTATCCATCCTAGTCCCTGGCAATTTTATGTCTCCGTTCTCCTCTCTTGGCACTTCTCGGACAAGACCCGATACTAATCCATATATACCAGAAGCTTCAAGCCTTGACCTCCTCATTAAATCGGATCTGGCATCTAAAATTTTCCACAACGCGCCTTGAAACCCCAACTGCCTACCCACCTCCTCGCTTACGCGCTCAATACCGTCCTTATCCGAATGACCGATATCATACGGATTAAACGCTCGGACTCGGCCAGCTATAGCTCTGATAAAGTCTGAATATGCTACCGGGCCTGCTGCAGATTCAATTATATCTGACATTCCTGCTTCACTCAGCTCAGATGAAATATCCTTTTCATAAACTGTGCCATCGAGATTAAAACGTACTCTGCCATTATTATAAGACAAATTATTAGATAGATAATCCGAGCCCTCAATCATTGCTAAATCTGTTTGCACTACTTCTAGTGTTCTATCATCCGCAATTCCGAGAAAAGATCTTCCTACCATTTCGTTTAATACTAAAATAACTGACTCGAAGGTACCGCTATCAAACGGGAGCGTAAACTCCGCATTCAACCGAAAATCATCATCATTTAAATTATCTCCGCTAATTTTTATATCTTCAGAACTATTAGGTATGGCGACAGCTTGCCTTAGGTTATCATCTGCTTTCGCCGGTAGGAATACAGACCTTGGTTCCTGAAAATTCCTAAGAAGGTAAAGTTTGGCTAGGATAGAAGCTAAAACATCGTATTTCGCAGGCCTATCTTTTGTTGGAAGCGATTGATCAACTCTAACTTCCGTACCGCGTATTACCCCATCTCTTTTGTTTTCGTCCATTGACTAATTGTAGCACAAGTAGACAGGAATAATTGACAAACTATAGGATATAGTATATAATCAGGCTTACGTTCAAAGTTGAGGCTCGAGGCTGGATCTAGCCACAGCGCCTCAGGAGGAACAAATGTTCTATTGAATTTAGTCGTATTCGTTTTGCAGTCGCCAAAAAAGCCGTCTATCAAAGGAGGCAAGCATGAAA
Source organism: uncultured Gammaproteobacteria bacterium (assembly GCA_964389405.1). Classification (GTDB taxonomy): domain Bacteria; phylum Patescibacteriota; class Microgenomatia; order Levybacterales; family UBA12049; genus CAYMDS01. The sequence goes on along the minus strand of CAYMDS010000091.1, from coordinate 2,052 downwards.
CGACCTAGTTAGCCGGCTATGCCGGCTACAGACGTTGAAAAACGAATCGAATAGGGGTCCTTCGGCAAGGCCCCACCTTTTTATAATTAACTTTTGGGGAGCTTGGCAACTTTTGCCTTGGGAAGATTTTTCTCACCCACGAGCTTCACGAAGTCTTCAGACTCAATCGTTTCTTTCTTAAGAAGCTCAGCTGCCACTATATCAAGCTTATCACGAATTCCCTTTAAGACATCCATCGCCTCTTTAAAGGCTTTATCCATGATGGTTTTTACCTCTGCGTCAATTTTCGCCTGCATCTCAGGTGAAACATCTGTCGGCTCATACATCATTCTTCGTTCTGTATCTAGATTAATTGGCCCAAGCTTACTCATTCCAAATCTTGTCACCATCGCGCGGGCTACTTCTGTGGCTTTCGCTATGTCATCAGAGGCACCAGTTGAAATAGTATCAAATATCAGAGTTTCTGCAGCGCGGCCTCCAAGCATTACCGCAATTTGCTCAAGCAAATGAATCTCTGTCTCGTGTGTCCTTTCTATAGGCTCCATCATGGTATGGCCTAAACTCATGCCTCGAGAAATTATAGAAATTCTATGCACCGGATCCATATGCGGCATATACCAACTGACCATCGCATGCCCCGCCTCATGATATGCAGTCATTCTTCTGTCCTCATCTGATTGGAGTCTCTTTTTTTCAGGACCCAGTTTTACCTTCGTCGCGGCTTCCTCAAGATCCTTCATGTCTATAGCTTTTTTATTAAGACGTGCTGCCAGAATCGCTGACTCGTTTAGCATGTTTTCCAAATCCGCCCCTGAAAATCCGACGGTTCTTTTCGCGACTTTCTCCCACACCACATCCGCCGTGAATGGCTTACCTTTAGCATGGATCGCAAGAATCGCTTTCCTGCCATCTATATCAGGAAGGTCCAGCATCACACGTCTATCAAACCTTCCCGGACGAACTAAAGCAGGGTCCAAAACATCAGGCCTGTTAGTGGCTGCTATCACGACAATCTGCTCATTCTGGGTGAATCCATCCATCTCGACAAGTATTTGATTAAGCGTCTGCTCCCGCTCATCATGTCCGCCCATAAATCCGGCTCCTCGCTGGCGTCCGATCGCATCAACTTCATCTATAAAAATTATTGAAGGCTGATTTTTTTTAGCTGTATTAAAAAGGTCCCGGACTCTACTTGCTCCGACACCAACCAACATCTCCATGAATTCAGATCCCGCCATGGAAAAGAATGCGACATTAGCCTCCCCTGCAGTAGCTCGGGCAAGGAGTGTTTTACCAGTCCCTGCTGGTCCTATCATAAGTACCCCTTTAGGAGTTCTGGCACCCATCGCTTTATATTTTGCTGGGTTTTTGAGAAAATCCACGACCTCTGTGAGCTCCTGCTTCGCCTCATCTACACCTGCCACATCGGCAAAGGTAGTCTTTGGCATATCTTTAGCAAATAATTTAGCTCGGGACTGACCGAAGGAGAATATATTTTCTTGAGCGCCTCTTGCCTGACGAAATATGAAATAGAAAAAAGCGATCATAAGAACTACAGGAAGAATGGCTGATGCCAAATTTATCCAGTTACTAAATCCTGACTCATCCTTCACAGTTACTTTCGTACTTTTAAGCTGGACTCCGGCATCGCTAAAAAGCGCATATACATCAGATCCCCTTTCTTTAGCCGCCTCAACTGTTCTGTCTTTTTCTTTAACAATTAACCTGTCGCCATTTACCTCAATCTCCGAAACCAAACCCCGTCGCACATCGTTTATTACCTCAGAAATTGAAACCGTCTGATAAGTATTGTAGTCACCTGAAAGTCCACTAAAAAGGACTAAAGCAAAAAGCGCGATAAATCCATAAAGAAGCAAATTTTTCCAGGAGGGTTTTATCTTTACTTTTATGATTTTTTTCTTGTTGTTGAGAAGATTTTTCTTACCGTTTCCTGCCATAAAAAATTATGTCTAAGCTTGAAGTTTCATGCCTATATTACTTGAAAGATCTAAAAAACACAAGCACCACCTTAAACAAGAAGTTATGAGATAG
>CAYMDS010000090.1:0-4123 GCA_964389405.1 uncultured Gammaproteobacteria bacterium | reverse complement strand
TGCCTATTTATGATGCCTTAGTTCGTCTCGCTCAGGATTTCGCCGTACGCTATCCGCTTATTGACGGACAGGGAAACTTCGGCTCAATCGATGGTGATCCTCCTGCAGCTATGCGTTACACCGAGGCCAGAATGGCATCCATTGCCTCAGAAATGTTAGTCGATATCGATAAAGAAACTGTCGATTACGTCCCAAACTTCGATGCGAATCTTCAAGAGCCCGTTTTTCTACCTGCGAAACTACCTAATCTTCTACTTATGGGATCAGAAGGTATCGCTGTAGGTATGGCGACGAAAATCCCACCCCATAACTTAGGAGAGGTAATCGATGCCGTAGTCTATATGATCGGGAAAAGTAAAATTGTACCTAAGCTAATAACAGGTAGCGATTCGAAAAATACAGAACCTTCTACTCTCTTAGATGTTAAAAATCTTCGCGTTGAAAGTAATACTACAATTGAAGAACTTCTTGAATTCATAAAGGGACCAGATTTCCCAACAGGAGGCATCATTTATGACGCAGCAGAAATTAAAAATGTATATCTTACCGGACGAGGAAAAATTCTCATGCGTGGAAAAACCGAGATCGAAGAAGTAGGACAGGGTAAATCAGCAATCATTATTACTGAAATTCCGTATCAGGTAAACAAGGCCCTTCTTATAGCGAAAATCGCAGAACTAGCGAAAGAAAAAAAGATAGAAGGTATATCTGATCTAAGAGATGAATCAGACAGACGGGGAATGAGAATATATGTTGAGCTGAAAAGGGATGCAGTGCCGAAAAAAGTATTAAACAACTTATATAAACACACGAATCTTCAGCTCACATTCCCTGCCAACGTAGTAGCACTGGTCGATGGTACTCCTCAGACTATGAATCTTAAAATGATTCTTGAGGAATATGTCATGCACCGGTATTTGGTCATAAAGAGACGCTCTGAGTTTGAACTAAGACAGGCAAGAGCGAGAGAGCATATCTTAGAAGGACTTAAAATCGCACTTGATCATCTCGATGCAGTCATTAAAACGATCAGAGAGTCAAAAACTCAAGATGAGGCGAAAATAAATTTGATGACCAAATTTAAGCTTTCAGAGATTCAAGCAACAGCAATTCTTGACATGCAGCTTCGGCGTCTTGCGGCTCTGGAACGCCAGAAGATTGAGGATGAACTCATGCTGGTTCGGGAAAATATCGCTTACTTGGTCGATCTTATCGGGCATCCTGAAAAAATCCTGGTGGTTGCGAAAGATGAACTTTTGAAAATTAAAGAAAAATATAATGATCCCAGACGAACTAAAGTATTTAAGGGAAAAGTCGGCGAGTTCTCAGAAGAAGATTTGATACCGAATGAACCGACAGTTATTACTCTTACAAAGACAGGGTACATAAAACGCCAAACTATGAATTCATTTACGACCCAGAATAGAGGAGGGAAGGGAATAACGGGGATGAAAGTGAAAGAAGAGGATATGATCGAACATATAAGAAGCGCCATGACTCATGATAATATCCTTTTTTTCAGTAATAAAGGGAAAGTATATCAATTAAAAGCATATGAGATAGATGAAAGCAGCAGGCAGTCTAAAGGTACTGCAGTTATAAATTTATTAAATATTGAATCAGGTGAAAAAATTGAATCATTTGTTATTTATAGATCCGATGCAAAAGATGGATTTGTATTCCTAACCACTAGAAACGGAACAGTGAAGAAAACTGCACTTAAAGAATTCGCGAATATCAGAAGATCTGGCATGATAGCTATAAAACTCGAGAGTAAGGATGAGCTGGTATGGAGTAATTTCTCAACCGGCACGAATGATATTTTAATTGTTACTAAACAAGGAAAAGCAATTAAATTTAAAGAGGAAGAGGTAAGAGCCACAGGACGAGATACGATGGGAGTAAGAGGCATAAAGCAACTCGAGGGAGATGAAGTGATAGGAATGGATATCATAACTCGCAGAGATAACCCGGATCTTCTGACGATCATGCAGAATGGACTGGGTAAAAAGACTGAGGTGAAACAATTCCCCCTTCAGGCAAGAGGCGGACAGGGAGTAAAGGTCGCGAAAGTTACAGACAGAACAGGCCAGGTCGCTATAGCCCAAGTTATACCTCCCAGTGCAAATGAAGTCATTATCACAGCTCTGAAGGGTCAGATAGTAAAACTAGCACTTGCCCAGATTCCGAAACTCTCACGAGATACACAAGGAGTAATACTAATGAGGTTTAATAATCCTGACGATAAAGTCGCCTCAGCAACGTGCATAGACAGTAAATAATTAAAAATATTTGCAGGTTTTATAATATCTAGCTCCGCACAAAACACTATTTGTCTCTTGGATTGACTGATCCATAAAAATTAAAATAAATATATTCGACTATTCCTTGACTATAAAGAAAACTAGTTATATAAATGAATTATGGATACAGATAATAGACCTGAATCGCCTTTTAATCCCACAGAACATAAAGGCCCCAACGAAAATATAATCCATGATGTTAAGCAATTTAAAGATCAAGGTAATACAACCGGGGTCCCGGCAGATGAAAAAAATTCTGCGGCTCTTCGTGATTTACGAGAGAAACTCGCAGCAGCAGCCAATAACTCTCCTATTCCTAATCCTGATCATATTCAAGAAATTATTCATGCAGATCCTGACCAGGAAGTAGAGCAGCCTACAGTTAAACGACTCATAGCCGGAGTGGTGCGTTTTCTTCAAAGACAAGCAGGTCATCCTGGGCGACCTAAGCCCGACGATCCCAAATCTAAAGATCCAGATTTAGATCCAATCAATCCCATTAAGTTTAACTATGATAAAGTTGATAAATTAATAAAGCTCATTACCTCACTTCTGGGAGGATTTGGATTACCTGCTACCTCTGACAAAAAGCCAGAAGACCCTAAGACACATCCTACTGAAACCAGCAACTAGTACTTAATCTAAAGTTACGTTTAATATTCTTCGTAGATTCATATAGCGTGATATAATTGTGATTAATGAAAATTGATGGTAAAAAAATCGCTGATGAGATTTATGGCGACCTTAAAATAAGAGTAAATAAGCTTAAAGAAAAAGGGGTAGTAGTACCCCAAATCGCAGTGATATTAATAGGGAATGATCCTGCAAGTATTTCATATATAACACAAAAAAAGAAATGGTGTAAATTTATAGGCGCTAAGTTTTTATCTCTAAAATTCCCGATAAGTATTGATAATGATAAATTAACTAAAACCATAAATAGGCTCAATAATGATCCAAAAATACACGGTATTATAGTCCAACGCCCGGTACCTAAACATATAGATAAACAAGCCCTAATCGATGTTATAAATCCACAGAAAGATATAGACGGATTCTGTTCTGATTCACCATATGATGTGCCTGTAGCAAAAGCTATTGTTAAAGTTTTGGAGGAGGTTTATTCTTCAAGTGAAGATATCAGCTCTCGACTTGCTATAACTCGCTTAGACTACAATTTCTTGAATTGGCTAAACGGCAAATCAATAACGGTTCTGGGCAAGGGAGAAACTGCAGGAGGACCGATCATAAAACACTTACAAAAAATTGGGTTAAATCCACATGTTATTACAAGCCAGACTGTAAATCCAGAAATTATTATCAAGGCTTCAGACATAGTCGTATCCGCAGTAGGGAAGAGGGGAGTGATAAAACCTGAATACCTTAAAAAGAATGTAATACTTTTAGGTGTCGGAATGTATAAAGGGGTGGACGGGAAACTACATGGCGATTATATATCTGCTGATGTGAAGCATATGGTCTCATTTTATACTCCCGTCACAGGAGGCATAGGACCCGTAAATATTTCATATTTGTTGAGCAACCTTGTTACTGCAGCGGAAAATTCTGTCATTGCGAACGATCCTGATGCTATCGGGAGAGCGCGGTAATCTCATTGATAACAGAGATTGCTTCGTCGGCTCAAGCCTCCTCGCAATGAAAACTTTTGATATCTAGTTAGCGATTACTCGTGGTGAACGGTTACTGGATTTACCTTTGACAAATTTTATTTATTAATCTACTATAAACTTATGGATAAGATACCATCATCAGTTAAAATTGCTTTTTTTACAGTACTTTTCATTTTTCTGTTTTTGTAC
>CAYMDS010000089.1:0-4211 GCA_964389405.1 uncultured Gammaproteobacteria bacterium | reverse complement strand
TTTACAATAGCTTCTAAATTCTACACTCTTACACCGTCATTATTGAGTGCGTACTATAAATACACCCCTACCCTTACTTAAACCGGAAGTCGTAGAAGTCCTCAAAGATGTAGTTCCAAGTGAAAAAGTAGAAAGACCAACGCATAAAAGATATTATTCAACAAGTGAAACAGAAAATCTATGGAGATTAGCAGCGAGAGCTGAATATTTAATAACCCTCAAAAAACTACAAAAAGCAGGCATTGATCTCGTAGCCATAGCTTCTCACGTATTAGAAGATGCCAGCCGCGTTGAACAATTATCTAATTTCTTAGATGAAAATAGTGAACTTTCAGCGCAAGAATTAGCAGAAAAATGGGGAGGAGAAACCTATATTAAGCCAAAAGAAAGCGACATGCAGAAAGCATTAAGAAGACAAGATCAATTAGCTCGTGATATAAAAAGTCAATCTACCCAACCAGATTATCATATACAAGATGACACCCGCTCATTCTAGCTATTAATCAGCTTTTAAAATTAATATCTATCTGTCATAAAGTACATTTAGTAGATTCTATAATTCATAACTACTTTATAGTACGAAAGTCCTCTCATGCTCACCACTACGACTTCCGATTATATCGATAAAGATAACTGAGGCGTTTATTCTGAAAAGGCATTTAAGTAAATTAGTAAATCGCGATATATTTCGGAACTGTTATAATAACCTCATGGGAAATAACGATTACAGAATCAGCATAAAGGCTCTTATTCTTGATGATACAAACCGCTTTCTATTAGCTCTTGAGGAAAATGGAGTATGGGAGTTTTTAGGTGGAGGTTTGGAGTATGGCGAAAACCCATATGACTGCTTAGTCAGAGAACTTAAAGAAGAAGCTGATCTTGAGATAACGATGGTTAATATTAAACCGGCTTATTTCGTAACAGCGGTGAATGATACAGGCGAATGGAAGGCGAATTTGATATATAAAGTTAAGGTTAAAAATCTTAATTTCCGTCCGTCAGATGAATGCATTGAGTTAAAATTTTTCACTAAAGCTGAGGCTTTAAAAGAGAAATTATATCCTACTATTTTAGAATTCGTAAAAGTTTTTAATCCGAAAGATCATTATTAGCTTCCATAGGATGGATATCAGCTTTGGCTAATTGGGTAAAGTGTTAAAAATTTTTATGGATGAGTCGCATATCGGCCTACGGTTTTAAGCCATGAGTAGACAAGATTACGCAAAAAGTCACAGAACCTTAGGGCTTTGCAGAAACTGTCCAAGGGTTTTAGTAGGAGGCAGTAGTATTTACTGTTTATATCATAGAGAAAAGGATCGAGCTCGTGGCAGAATCAAGGAAAAACGTTTCGCTATAAAATTAAAAACCGAATTATTGAAACAATATGTAAAAGCTTGCAATTGCTGTGGAGAATCAATCATACAATTTTTAACAATTGATCATGACGAAGGCAATGGTAATCTTCATCGGAAAGAGTTATTTAAGCATAATGTAGGCGGAGTACATATGTACAGATGGTTAAAAAAAATAGTTACCCAAAGGGATATACTGTTCTTTGCATGAACTGCAACTGGGCGACTAGATACAGCAAAATATGTCCGCATAAATTAGGGAGAGATGACTGAGTGGTCGATAGTAACGGTTTACTAAACCGTCGTCTCCGTAAGGAGACCGGGGGTTCGAATCCCCCTCTCTCCGCATTCGCTCGCCGAAGCTATATTAAAGCATTAAGGCGAGCGAGACGAGATCCGTTTTTACCACATTAATTCATAATATGTATACTTAATGCATGCCTTCATACCTCATAGCTGTTTTAATAGCCTTTATCGTATGGATTGTATTATTTTCATTTAGCAAAGACACGAGGAAAGAAATGGTAGTCGTAGGAGGACTTTTAACTCCTTTCGTAATCTTAGATATTTTAACTACATCTTCGTACTGGACGCCCATTACAATTTTCAACTTACCTGTCGGAATCGAAGGATTTCTATTTACATTTTTTATTACAGGAATCGCCGCAGTAATTTATGAATATATACTTAAAAAAGGATATAAAGGAACTAAGCTACATATCTTTTTTACCCTTTGGTTTATTGTTCCCGCGATTATTACAGTCATGATAGTATACGTATTCAGCCTAAATGTTATTTATCTATTTATTCTGGGATTTACATTTATGGCACTAACTGAGGTTATACAAAGACGGGATTTGCTTATAAATGCAGTAGTATCCTCCATGCTTTTCGCAGTAATCTATTTTTTCGCATTCTCTATTTGGCTTATGCTCGCGCCTGAAAGTATAAGTTGGTGGAACATGGAAAAATTAAGTAATATTAGACTGGGTTTAATACCACTTGAGGAAATATTTTTCAGTCTTAGCTTAGGTCTTTTCGCAGGACCACTATATGAATACTTAACAGCAGGAAAAATATTTAACCCAAAAAGCGCTAAACGCTCATTTAATAAAAAATAAACCTATTTTTCTAAAACAGCTTGATGTAAACGATGCTATAATTGCTCTGCCGAAAATCCCATACCTTCTGGATAATTACTTCATTAATGAAGACTATACTATGAAAAATATCATCTTCGCCACTACAAATAAAGGAAAATTTTTATCTGCTAAAAGGGTTCTTCAGGAATATGATATTGAGGTTTTACAGGCAGACATAGAACTGCCGGAATCACAAAGTTCTTTAGAAATAATTGCTGCTAATAAAGTTAAATATGCCCTAAAAGAAATAAGAAAACCAGTTATCGCTATGGATGCGGGTTTTTTCATATATAGTCTTAAGGGCTTTCCTATGATGTATGTAAAGCCTATACTTCAAACGATAGGTATTGAGGGGATATTAAAATTAGTTGAAGGAAGATCTCGTGGGTGTGAGTTTCGCGAAGTATTATGCTTCTTAGACCATTCCGAAAATAAACCAAAGTTTTTTACCAGAATCGTTAAAGGAACACTCGCCCATGAAAAAAGCGGGAAGATGCACGATAAACACTGGTCGGAATTAGCTCTCATATTTATTCCTGACGGTTTTTCCAAAACCATGGCATCTATGGAAGATTCAGAATATGCACTATTTAGAAAAAGTGTCGAGAGTAATTCACATTTTGAGCAGTTTGGAAAATTCTATAAATCCTATACTCAAAAATAAAATTCTGAAGAAGCAACTTCAAAAAAAGTGATACTTTTTCTCTCCTAATTCGTTATATACTCATAGAGTATGGATGCTCTCACTAAATTTTATGAAGAACATGCCGATTCAATTTACAATTACATCTATTGGCGTGTACGCGAGAAAAAAGATGCCGAAGATCTTACAGCTGAGGCGTTTCTTCGTTTCGTGCGCCAAAACGGACTTGAGAAAGAGTATCCGAAAGCCTATCTTTATGCTATCTGCCGCAATCTTATCATTGATTTTAAACGTGCGAAAAAGCCTGCTATCAGCCTCGATACACTGCTTTTATCAGGATTTGAAGCTGAGACTAAATCCAATCATGAGCAGCTCACTGAGCTTAGTATGGTCTATGACAAAATCGAAGAATTGCCAGATGAACAACGCGAAGCTATTATCCTTCGATACCAACAGGATTTGGATATTAGAACTATATCTTATGTATTGGATAAATCCGAAGCTGCCGTTAAGTCATTACTCTCACGGGGTCTAGATTCGGTGAGAGAGAAGCTACAAGTATGAAAAATATAAACGAGATTGAAAATATTCTGAAAACTGCCCCCCGGGCTAGGCTAGATCCCGAGTTTAAGACCTTGCTTGATGAGCAAATCCGAAGCTATCAATCTCAAAAAAGCTATAATAAAAGCTCCTTCCCTCTTTGGCGCTATATTATATTAGTAGTCTGCATTCTTAGTGTCACCGCACTGCTAGGCTATAATTATCTTACCACTAAACAGACTCCTATTGATCTACTTTCTCCCGCTAAAGTTTCAGCCTCAGAGATTATACAGAGAAGCCGAGAAGTATTCTTGAAATCTGGTGTCATTTACCATCAAAAAACCAAACAATATATAGAAGGGAAATTAATAGCCACTTATGACTTATGGGAAGACATGGATACTCCCATGCTTCGAAACCACGTAATTTACCATGACACGGAACGGGAAATGTGGCAATGGTTTGATCTTGATATCAGATGGGACGCAGACTCGCAAAAAAAAGTAATTCGTAAAGATATATATGTCTATG
>CAYMDS010000088.1:0-4248 GCA_964389405.1 uncultured Gammaproteobacteria bacterium | reverse complement strand
GCTTTTTTTGCAAAGGCATATTCTCTACCTTGTCTCAGATTCTAGTAGTATAGATACATATCAACGTTACCTACACCTGCCCTTTTTAGGTTCAAGGTATTGGCAAATGCCGAAGATAGAGCTAGTATTTTCCCATCACATGTAAGATCAGACTTTCCATTATTGATCTTGTACCTTAATTCCTCAAACACAAGATAGCTAGTATGTATAGATCTACCAATAAAACTTTTGGGTTTTAAGGCTTTTATATTTCCTCCCACTAAACCAACTTTTTTATTCTTACATAGTGGTGTTGCTAAAGCTTCAATAACTCTATCCGATTCTATTTTAATATCATCATTAATCCCTACGAATATATCACTCGTATTTCTTCTCATTAAATATTGAAGCGCATAGGCAAACCCGCGATTTTTTCGAGAATTAATAATTTGAATTTTTCTATTGTTTAACGATCTTGCAAATGCGGCTGTTCTATCTGTTGAACCATCGATATATACAAGTATTTTCTTAATAATTATTCGTTGCTGTTTTTGTTTAAGCAAAGACGTCAGAAGCTTTACAATATTTTCTTCTGACTGATATGTAGGAATTCCAATTGTTACTGTTTTTTTCATTTATACGATCTCCCTTAAATACTGAAGTAAATCTCTTCCTATATAATTTTTGCGTAAATTTTCTATGAATAATTTATGTCCATTTTCGGAAATAGATTTGTGAAGTTTCGGATTCTTTTTTAAATCTTTGATTGCTCTAGCGATGCTGAGCGCATTATTTGGTTTTACAAGATAAACATCCCTCTTATTCTTAAGCACTCCTTCTATAGCTGGCGAAAAGGCCGTTAGAACAGTCTTTCCTAAAGATAAGCCTTGATATACTTTATTAGGAACTACTCTTTTCACAACCGGATGTTCAATTAAGAATCCAGTAAATACATCTGATTCTCTTAAAGTCTCAAAAGCATCTTTTTCTGTCATATTCTTGTAGAAAATGACATTTCTTAACTTGAGATTTTGTGCTAGTGCATAATCCTTTTCATAGGTATTACCATTTCCAACAAAGATAAACTTAATATTTTTATCTTCCTCAACCAGCTTAGCTGCTTTAATCAGATACTCTACTCCATGAATAGGACTGTATAGTCCATAGTAAACAACATTGAAGATATCTTCTTCTCCTAATTTTGGAGCATATGGGTAAATTTTATCATCAGCACCAATGGGCAAGATCCTAATCTTCTTTTCATTAAGACCAAATTCATGTATTAAATGCTCTTTTTGAAATGGTGTATCTGCTAAGACTATGTCACATGCTCTATAAATTAAAGTTTCACCAAACTTTATGAGTTTTGCGAAAAGTGTATCTTTATTAACAATTTTCTGCTCTTCAGTAAGTCCTGTGTAGATTATAATTAATGGGTTAAAAACTAATTTTTTTCTAAAAATTTTTGCAACAAACCACGCAGGAATTACATCTATATGCCCCGGGTATCCAACATAAATAACATCAGATCTTCTTATTCCATCCAAATTTTTAAGTATTTCGGTGACTATTCTGTATTTTCTTAAAGTTCTTCTAATTAGATGGAAGAAAGTTGCATCTTTTTCGCTATCTAATCTCGTTACTGGGGTATGAGAATTGACTATAACTACTTCTGCACCATTCTCAGTTAATCCAGTGTAGATAATTTTATTGGATGTGAAGTTTCTGTCGTAACTTCCAAAAAAACAAACTGTTAATTTATTCATAGACTTATTGCCTCCTTTGAAGACCTTGTTGTTTCCCATACTCCATTCTTAGGCATTTTGTTACTCAGAGGAAATATTCTGATAAAAATATTCATCAGTATCGCACCTGTTAGATAAAAAGGATTCCTTATAAACCACTTCAAAAGAGATTTTAAGTATAGAGAACGCGGCATATAATATTCTTTTAATATGCTGTCTCCAAAATATTCTACGGTATTCGCTTTGTCAGAAATTACAGAGCGGGTACCCAAAACTCTCCAATCATAAAAAGTAGTTACAGTCCTAAATTTAATAAAGGCTCTCGGGACAAAACGAAATCCACCAGGGTGTCCTAATTTACTATATTTTGATTTTCTGGTAGCCATTGCGTACAAAATTACTTGATCCGCTTGGGCAAACTTCGGATACTTAATTTGTTTTGAGAATCTTTTAGTTAAAAGATATGCGCCCATGACTGCATAGAAAACATTTCCGTTGTTTATTTTTAGGAAAGCATCTTCAAAACTTAAATAGGAATAGTATGCAAACATACCCATTATTGTATTGGGTTTTACTGGTATGTGTCGGGGTCCGACAAAATTTATTGTATTATCCGATTTGATGACTTTTATCATTTCTTCAAAGTCACTCTTTTTTGAAAATGCCAAATCCGCATCCACAGTGAGAATATAATCAGATACATTCATCTCATATATTTTATTTAAAGCCCCGACCTTACCAGATCTACTGCTTCTCTCTACAAGAATAATTTCTTTATGAGATTTAGATAACCTACGTACTATATCAACTGTAGAATCAGTACAGCCGTCGCATACTACATAAATTTTTTCAAGTCTATATGATGTCTGTTTTTGTCTTAATACCGTTCTTATGATCACTTCGATATTTGCTTCTTCATTGTATGCTGGTATACCCACAGATAAAGTTACTTTCCTCATATAGCTGCCTTTCTAAGTCTTTTTGATGACTGTGATATTACCCATGTGTTTTCCGATCTTTGAGATTTTGATTTTAATATGGAAGAGGCGAATACGAAGAGATATATTATTACTTCAATTGGATTTTTTATAAAATACTTAGAAGCAATTATTAAACTTTTTACCAGGGGCAATCTATAATTGCTTTCGACAATTTCTTTGCCAAAATATTTATTTAGTAACGATTTTGATTTAAGATATCTGATACTTTGATATTGATGATCATCAATGTTTTCCGGAAGCTGATAAAATATTTCTGTAGAACTAACATATTTGTATTTGAATCCTTTAGTTATAGCGTATAAGTATGAGAATGCATCCTCGTTAATAGAGTCCTTGAACTTAATTTTTTTATAAAGTTTTTTAGAGAAGCCCCTAGCTCGGCCGTGACAGGTATACAAATTGTTACCGCTGTTTATACTTTCGAATATTTGCTTTTTAAGTTTCATGCTGGTCTTAAGAGATCTTCCGAATAAATTTGTATGAGCAAGTTCCTGGACTTTGACTGAAGTTAAATCTGCTCTTTCAGCAAAAATCGGAGCTGTTATTTTCTTAAGAAAATTTTTATCTTTGATTTGAGTATCTGCGTCTATAAGAACCAACGCGTCTGAATCAGATATTTTAAAAATTTGGTTTTGTCTATAAACGCGTCCAGTTCTTTTCTTATTATCTAGAACTATTATTCTCTTATCTTTAATTTTAAGCGCTTCTTTTACGGTGCGGTCTCTGCTTCCATCAGAATTCACTACGATAGCCTCTATTTTAAAATCTTTAGTATTCTGAGCTAGTAAGTCCTTCAGAATAAATCCGATATTCGCTTCTTCATTGAATGCTGGTATACCTACAGTTATTGTTTTCATATATCAAAAGATAAATTTTTAGTAAGTACTTTTTTAAGATCCTTTGATGAGATATCTTCTGATATAATCCTTAAGAATTTCTCTGCGCTATTTATCCAACTAAAACTTAATGACCATTTTCTAGCCTGAGCTGAGAGATAATCCCGAAACTCCTTATTTTCAACTAAATCGATCATTACTTTAGAGAACATTTTTACATCTTTTGGTTTAACTAACATTCCTGTAGTACCATCAACGACGGAATCGCGGAGTCCATTAACATTTGAGGCAATCACGGGAGTGCCCGAGGCGTTAGCTTCAATAACTGTAATCCCCCACCCTTCAATCATTGACGGTTGGATCATAACCCAGGATTCAGAGAGTAACTGATATTTTTTTTCCTCGCTGACCCGGCCGGTAAAGATTACAGATTTTTCAAGACCAAGTTCAGAAACTAGTTTTTTAAGAGTCAACATACTCTCTCCAAATCCGGCTATTGTCAAAGTTGCATCGGGGAATTTTGCAACAACATCAACAAAAGCTTTAATAGCGACTTCAATATTTTTGTATGGCTGCAATCTACCTAAATAAAGAAATGAAGGATTATTAGTCTTTTTTATGGCCAAAAACTTTTCAGTATGAATACCGGGATTGACAATCTCAATTGCGCCAAATAAATCTTTACCG
>CAYMDS010000087.1:0-4269 GCA_964389405.1 uncultured Gammaproteobacteria bacterium | reverse complement strand
CATCAGATAAAAAACATTATACGATAATAGACCCGCTTCGTCCTTAATTTGAAAAACCCTAAGGATTCATCTTAGAAAATAAATTGCTTCTTTTTTTTAAATTCTCTACAATTACTCCAGAGACTTGCAATCCTTACGTTCTCCATTTGTTATTGCAAGCGTAAGCGAAGCAATCTCAAAAAATCGCCACTTCGCCAATCGGTGGATTACGATCACAAAATTATGATTATTCAAGAAAACGTAAAGCTTTCAGACATCCTCTGGTATAGTATAGGAGGCGTAACGCGTTTTCTTATTACTTGCAATACGAAAAAAGATATTTTGGATGCACTTGAGTTTATAAATAAAAATTCCATTAAAAGAATTTTCGTCTGCGGTTATGGAACAAACCTTATCTTCTCTGATAACTTTTTCGATGGAGCAGTAATTAAAATAACAGAGGATTATAGTAAACAACCTGAAATCAGCCTAGAGGGAAAAAATACTGTCCTAGCTTTTTCCGGCACTGCGCTTGACAGCGTAATCACTTACACTCTTAATCATAATCTAATCGGTCTTGAATGGGCAGGAGGACTTCCGGGCACAATAGGAGCAGCAGTTCGAGGAAATGTCGGAGCGTATGGGGGGGAAATAAAAGATTCACTTCTTGAGGCAGAGGTTTTAGCTAAAATTGACGAAAATACATTTGAGATTAAAAAAATCTCAAAGCAGGATTTAAACTTTTCTTACAGACATAGCTTAATTAAAGATAATCCAGGCAGGATGATTGTACTCTCTGCTGCCTTTCGGCTCAAACAGGCTACCAGTGAAGAGATCGTAAAAGCCAGAGAAATATATAATCTTCATATTCAGCAACGTAAAGACAGGCATCCCCTTGAATATCCTAACTGCGGATCTGTATTTAAGAATATAAGAGAACCTGAAAAAATTGGAAAAGTCTTAAGTGTATTTCCGGATCTTAAAGAAAGAATTGATACAAGCTGGTATGGGAAAGTCGCATCTGCTCATCTCATCCAGCGCCTTGGCCTCCAGGGGCTTAGGATAGGCGATGCGCAAATCTCAAAAAAACACGCGTTATTCATTGTAAACCGAGGACATGCGAAAGCAAAAGAGGTGTTTGGGATAATTAATGTAATTCAGTCTAAGTTTATGGAGAAATTTGGATTCACTCTTGAACCTGAAGTTGAGATAGTAAATTAAGTTTACTCGATGTATTGATCACTAACTCCCATTCCGGAACTTGAATTATACGGCATGGACCGGTAATTATCACTCGATGAAAATGACCCTAATATAAATACAATAATTAGATATAATACCAACCAACAAATTGTTGAGATAAATGCGACAATACCCCACACAATACCCTTATTAATTGAAATAAATATTGAAGGAAGAAAAAGAAAAGCGGCATACAAAACAAAAGAAATCAGCATAATCAAAATAAAGAATATCGCTTCCACGCCATTAGTCAACGATAAATAATCTCCAAGTTTAGTAAAGAAAAAGAATAAAAATAGTGTATAAATTACAGCAAATGTCGCACCTGTCATACTTCCGAAGGTTGCTATCAATAACGATTTCTGGTTAACGTTTAATCTTATCCAAAATGGGCCTTTAGGACTTTCGGTATTCTTCATACCATGAGTTAGAATTCTTAATATTTTTATAACTATTGTCACAATAAGCAATCCAATAGTAGTTATTACCAATAAACCAAACAATATTTCTCTCAAATACAATTTCCATATGCTATCGGCATATGATCCTGAAACCGTATAAGATTCCATCGGGGCAAGATGAGATGCGTACTTATAGAGATTGCCCTGACCAATACGGTTGTAAAAACTATCAAATCTTTCATTATAAGAATTTATACTTATCCCTGAATCAAAAGAAGGAACAGACTCAGAAAAACCTTCCAGATATTCTATTTCTCCCTTAGCTCCTTTCAGTATATAATCCTGATCTACTGAAATACCCACTTGTATGTTGTCAATAGCAGTATTTGATTTTAAAGTTTCAAAAGTATAAGTAAAACTCCCTGGAAGATCTTTTTTAACATAACTTAAACTCCGGTATGTAACTATCAAATTTACAGGTTCTGATGGAGAAACTTCCTGGGGTAGTGTGATTTTTAAAGCATTGCCATTAAGCTGATAATCAGCTTTAAGGTAATGACTACCGCCATCATAATACTTTGGTTGATCTAAACATGGAGCGGCTATTGATTCCTGATCTACTTGGCCAGTTGATGCTGGAGTTGGTGTAGGGAAAATAGATATCACGGGAAACATGCGGTTATTCTGACGAGGGATGTCAACCTCCTCTAATTGAGGTTGAAAATTATAGCAAGGTGGATAATAGTAATTAACCCTCTGGTAAATAACAATGTCGTTTATAAGAGGTGTATCGGACATATAATAAGTGAGCTCTGAAAGCGGATAATTTACGCTATTTTTAAATTGGGTTCTGAAACTCACAACTGCTTCTCCATTCCCCCGGAAAAATACTGAATAATAGTGACTCTGTCCCTGATTGATACCAGATTGCGGAGGGTAATAACCATCAGCAGGCATTAAGGCATAAAGAAGCGTTTGGTTCAAAAACAAAAAAACAATAAACCAAATTGCAGCTAAAAACTTTTTCATCAATAGCTACAGTACAACATAATCTAATAATTTAGTCAATTGCAACCGAAGTATTAAAAACTTTATAATATAACCTATGGATGATTCAAATTTAAAAAAAGACAGAAATGAAACCCTTTCACAAATCAAATCAATTGGCTGGAATCCATACGCGCCTTCTTTTGAGAAACTCCATACCATAAATGAAGCTCTAAATAGCGAAGGAAAAATAGTAAAAACAGCCGGAAGGATTTTTTCCTGGCGAACGCATGGAAATATTGCGTTTGCGGATTTGAAAGATGAGACTGGAAAAATTCAGATTTTTTTCAAAAAAGATCTTCTAGGTAATGAAGCATATAAAAACTTAAGACTCTTAGACACAGGCGATTTCATCGGAATAGAAGGTGAAGTTATAAAAACAGTAGCCGGAGAGATATCTATAGCACCGACATCATATACTCTACTGACTAAGACTCTACGACCCCTGCCTAGTGAATGGTATGGCTTAAAAGATGTAGAAACTCGCTATAGGCAGCGTTATTTGGATTTATTATTAAACCCAGGAGTCCGAGAGCGTTTTAATATCCGAACCAGACTTATCAAGGGTGTTAGAGATTACCTAGACGAGCTAGGCTTTTGGGAGGTTGAAACTCCCACACTACAACCGTTATACGGAGGGGCAAATGCCAAACCATTCAAAACTCATGCAAACGCACTCGATAGAGACGTTTATTTAAGAATAGCTGACGAGCTTTATTTGAAACGACTTATTATAGGTGGATACGAAAAAGTTTACGAAATTTGCAAAGACTTTCGAAACGAAGGAATAGATAATACTCATTTCCCAGAATTTACTATGATTGAGTGGTACGAAGCGTATGCCGATTATCAACGAGTTATGGATGTCGCTGAAGGCTTATTCAAAGATTTAGCTAAGAAGATATTCGGAAATACCACATTACTTATTGATGATAAAAAGATAGATATTGGCGAAGCTTGGCCAAGGATAGAAATGTCTGCCATCTTGAGAGATAAACTAGGTTTAGATATAGAAAATGAAACCACTTTAAGCCTTCTATCTTATATCAGGCACAACTATCCAAATATACAGTTAGTGGGTGGTGAAACAAAGGGTCAATTAATATTTGCTATCTTCGAACATGCAATACCTAAGCTGCTTGATAAGCCAACATGGATCATTGACTATCCGGAAGATGTAAGTCCGTTATCTAAGACCCACAGAAGTAAACCGGGTTGGGTAGAAAGATTTGAGGGTTATATTGGTGGAAAAGAGATATGTGATGGATGGTCAGAACTCACCGATCCACAGATTCAAAAACAACGTTTTCATAGAGATAAGCATGCGGCGAGAAAGGATCATGAAGAAGGACAACAGATGGACGAAGATTTCCTGCAGGCAATGGAGTATGGAATGCCGCCGTTGGGAGGCATAGGCATAGGCATCGACAGGCTTACTATGTTTTTTACTAACACATGGATAATAAAAGAAGTTATACCATTTCCTACACTTCGCTCAGAACAGCAAGGAAAAGAAGATTCAAAAGATGAATGATTGATAATGCTTTTATTGTATCCTTAACACTTTACATTTCTTATACCTCCATCTTCCGTACTTCTG
>CAYMDS010000086.1:0-4384 GCA_964389405.1 uncultured Gammaproteobacteria bacterium | reverse complement strand
GTCAATATAGTGTTGCTCCTCTTTCAAGTAGTCCACACAAATATTTTACTACCATCCGCACTATCTATAAAACCATTTAATTGGTCGTTTATTTTGCTTTTAAAGAATTTGTGTTTTTAACCACGCACTTAATATTTGTTTAACCTGAGCTAATTTCCATGGGGAATTAGCAAAAAGCTTACTAAGTCTTATTGCCAAACTCTTAATAAATTCATCCCTGTTATTTCTATCCTTAATAGCGCTGTCTAAAAGCACAAAACATATATTTTTGGGATCATCAATAAATATTGGTTGATTAAGTAGCTTTTGAATATAATCTGTTACAACAATTATTGCAGGTATATCATCGCATTTTTTCCCATGAAGTAAACTTACTATCTTTATAAAATCTCTGTCCGCTTTCCAATGGGATTGCCTTGTTGCTTCAATTAAGGTATCAGAATTAATGCTCGTAAAAGCGTAATTAGATTTAACCATTTGTATGAGTGAGATTTGATATTTTTCGTTACTAAGAAGACCTAGATTAAGTAAATTTTCTAATACTGCCTGTGTCCACACGCCTTGAATGTTATATGAGCTAAGAGCAAAAGATCGCAGTCTTTCGTCGTCCGAATAAAGAAGAGCATTTGCTTGTTTAGCGATCAGTATACTATCGATAGATGAAATACCAAAAAGTTTATATAGCTCTTCTCGTTTATCTGCATCCAGTTTTAACGCTTCGTGGCAAGGAGTAATAACACAATTCTTTTTAATCCATGACAATATCTTTTTAAGATATTCAGTATTCTTTTTTAATTGATCTGCAGTAATCTCTTGTTTTACATATTGTTCACCTTCTCTACCTAAAGTCAGATATCCCTTTGCCTGAATTCCTCTACGATTGGTTGTGACTTCGGTTAGAACATCGATAGTAGACTGAGAAATCAAAAGTTTTCCACAATGTTTTATCACTGCATCGGCGGTGTCTAATCCATGGATGGTCATTAGAGCAATAACGTCAGTCACTATTTTAGGCTTGGGCGAAGCATTTAGATGCGCTTGTGCAGTCTTTCTTAAATTGGAATCTCCGATACTGCATTTTAACCCTAACTTATCTTGACTTGTCAATATAGCCCAAGCTTCAATCTCATTTCTCTTGAGTATTTTAGCTAAAGCACCAACAGTAAGATGTCCTTCTTTATATAGATTCATTACTTTGGAATATCGTTCATGCTGTTGATCGATTTGGTCAAAAATTATTTTTAGGTCTTTTTTTTCAATTTCGTCCGTTTTTCCGTTTCCTATATCAATGCTATATAGCCCGTCAGCCTCAGGAAACATTGTCTGATAAGAAGATAGGCTATTACGAAGTGCATAGATATATTTGCTTAGTATCTCAATAATTTTTCCATACTTTTTTTGGGGACCAGATGAAACTAATTCAATTTCATCTCCTACTCTTTTTCCTTCTAATCTCTGAGCAAGTTGATGCTGAGAGGTTAATTCATTCTTGGCAAAATCTGTATCGGATCTATTTTCGATAAGATACCAAATCCGTGCTCCATTTTTGTCTTCTAGTAGTACTGCGGTATCATCTGAAACTTTATTAGGACGAATCCATTTGTCATCTCTTTCCTCACTCTTAAAGAGTATTGTGATATATTGCAAATGCGCTTCGCTTTTATCGAAATATTTTCGTCTAGTTTCGTACATCACATTTATTGATTCTCTATTGCGGTTCCTAACGTTTAGCAATTCAGCATACTGGATACGATATTTGAAGGGTAATTTTTCATAATCAATAGATGTCTCCAAAAAATTATCAACCCGATCTAATTTTTGGTCTCGAAAATTAATAGCCGCAAGGTGTAAGCCTATTCTTTCATCATTGGGATTTTCCTTGAGGTATTCTTCGCACAATTTGGTTGCATTTGTGAGATCGCCTATATCTTCATAGAGAAGAGCTTCAAGTTCTACGACCTCTCTTATTAAGCCCTGGTTTTTTCTTATCGATTGGCAAACAACAAGAGCTTTGTGGTTGTTTCCTGATTTGAGATATGTATCGATCAATCGCCTAGTTATTTCACTATCGACTTTAATATCTGCAACCCGTTCATAAAAAGTTGATGCTTTACCGAATTCACCTATGAAATTGTATTCGTCAGCTAATGCTAGGAGGTCAAAATATGTTGTATCTTCATTTATTAGTTTTTCTGCTTCAGAAAGATTCTTGTCAGCTACCTTCTCATCTTTAAGTAGCCTGTATACTCTCGAGCGACTCACAAGCGAATTTATATCCTTAGGATTATGTTTAACTAATTCATCAGATATTTTTGCAGCTTCTTTTAATTCGTTTAGTATGACATGCAACTGAATTAATAGTCTTTCGGCGGCACCTTTTAGGAAAGGTGGTGGATTGAGTTGTATGTACTTTTTGACTACAGGAAGGGCTTCCTTGCGTAATATTTCAGGATTGCTACTACTACTGCTTAGGTATATATCACCAATCAAAATGGCAGCTGGCAGTTCAGGATTTTCAGCTATTCTTTTTATTCGCTTTAAAGCAAGGTCTTTTTTGCCAGACTCGTAATCAATAAACGCTCTGTTGAAGATGTAGCTTGGGTTATCTGGTTCAATAACAAGAGCATCATCAAAACTTATTGCTGCTTTCTCACTATCACCAAGCAATGTGTATGAAATGCCTTTGTTGATTAAACACTCAATTTTTAGACTTTTATCTTCATATAATTTTATTTCTTCCCAAGCTTGCTCAAATAAATCGACAGCTTCTGTTACTTTTTCGTGCTCATCCTTCGTTAATCTTTTAGAAAAAGACAAGTGCATATTAGTGGATATTGAGGCGAGCAAGGTCGTTGCTTGAGAAACTAAATATTCTGGTTCTTTATTTTTTGCCACCCCAGCTTTCTTAAACCATTCAAGCGCTTCCTTGAATTGCTGACTTCTCCTACATACTGTTGCTAATGCGTATGCAACCACTGGTAGATCGTGATATTCGGAAGGTACTTCATTAATAATCTTTTCGACAGGGGTTGAAGCATCAGCACGAATCTGAATCAGCATTGAATATCCCCGCGCACTTGCCGGGTTTTTTGATAACACTTTTTTTACATATTCTTCGGCTTTTCCAGGATTATCGATAAGAATGTAAGCTAGGGCAACATTACACAATGCTTTTTCTTCATCGGAATTATATTGCAATGCTTCAATAAATAATTGAGCTGCTTCAGTTTCATAACCTAACTCAAGTTTTGATGCGGCTATATTAGTAAGAAGTCGAAACTTTACGCTTGGATTTGTCTGATTCCAGATACGATTTTTTATTGGTTCTAAATAACTTAAAGCTGAAGCAGGTTTATGTTTGTCGATTAAATCTCTGGCATGATCTAGTTCCGCATGATGCTCCTGGGTAACATCACCACCTATGGAGATCTGGTCAGCCAAATGCTTAAATCCACTATTTACTTCAAATTTCAGACTGCTAATCTCTTCGGAAGATTTTTCGAAATTCTTACCCTGTTGATCTATTACTTGTTTAGTTAAGGATTCTATGGCTTCCAGATCGGGAGAGTGTTGAGGATAGTGGAGTCTATAAACACCCTGATATTTTTTGAGAAGTGCCTCTATGTCTTCCCAGCTAAAAACAGTCACATCGAATAACCCGCTCTTGCGATTTTTCTTTGTTATTTTTCTCGCTTCTTCTTGAACATTTGCATCTCGGGGACCAGTAGTTGCTACGACATACTCTTTTAGAGCTGGTATAAAACTCTTTGCCTTTGCAACTTCAGCGTGAAGCTCAGCAATCGTAAGTGTCTTTGCCGGAAGCTGGTCTTTCTCTTTAGCTTGCAAACCTGCCCAGTGATTTTCTTTTGGTTCACCATATACATCAACCCCATATTGAGGTTGGCTTTGTCTTCCGTTCTTTTGAGTATTTTCGTCAGCCCAGACTTCCGCCCATAAATCGCGACAAAGGTTTTCAAAGGATTCCCAAGTGGTAGGTGGCGGAATAGCGTAGTCTCTTCTGGTTGGCATAATAGTTTTTTATTAAAAGTTGACAGTAGGATACTAAATTTACGCTCAAATATCAATCCAAAGCACTCCTTTCAAGGGTTAATTTGAGCGAGTTTTATCAACACGAGTTAGGTAAGGATGGTCGATCTTAAAAGAATTCGTTTAAAGGCTTCTTAAGAACCTTAGCAATTTTCTGAACAACCTCAATAGAAGGAACGTTGCGACCTTGCTCAATATATCCCATATAGGCACGGCTGATATCAACCTTTTCTGCAAGTTCTTCTTGAGTTAGGTTCAGTTCCTTTCTACGTTTTTGAACCCTCTTACCTAATAGTTTTGGAAGTTTGGCATCGCTTCTCATGAAGCCAATTATCAG
>CAYMDS010000085.1:0-4386 GCA_964389405.1 uncultured Gammaproteobacteria bacterium | reverse complement strand
TGACTAAAAAAGGTCCTGAAAAAGCACTGACGGTATTCTTGGGTAAATCATGAGGAAGAAACTTTCAAGGAAGGATTACTTCTAGATTTAGAGGAGGTGGACACAAGCAATTATATAGAATGATTGATTTCAGATGATATGATAAGCTGAATATCCCTGCGAAAGTAGCAGCATTGGAATATGATCCTTATAGAACTTGTAGAATTGCTCTTTTGCATTATACAGACGGAGAAAAAAGATATGTTCTTGCTCGAGCTGGTGCAAAAGTAGGAGATACAGTTGTAAATGGCGAAGAAGGTGAGATCAAGACTGGAAATAGAAAACAATTGAAAGATATACCAGATGGATACGCTATTCATGCACTTGAAGTGACTCCATTCACCAAGGCAAAAATGATTAGATCTGCAGGTACTTATGCTACTGTTGCAGGTAGAGATGAAGCTACGGGACAAGTTATTGTAAAATTACAATCTGGCGAAGTAAGAAAATTTGATGGAAAGTGCCGAGCCACTATTGGTAAAGTTGGAAACGAAGAACATATGAATGTCGTTATCGGTAAGGCCGGTAGACAGAGATGGAAAGGTGTAAAACCACATATTCTTGGTAAATCTATGAACCCAGTTGACCATCCGCATGGAGGAGGTGAGGGACATACATCAATTGGATTGAGAAAGGGTATGAAAGCACAAAACGGTAGAAGAGTTGCACCAGGTATCAGAACAAGACATTCTAAGAAAGCATCAAGTAAGGTTATTGTCAGTAGAAGAACAAAGAATTAATTATCACTATCATACTTAGTTAGAAACATAATTACGATTATCTCTCATCTATTAATATTAACTATCACCTATTATGACTAGATCGCTCAAGAAATGATACTATGTAAACGAGAAACTGCTGAAGAAAGTGCAGGCTATGCTTGCTAGCGGTGAAAAAAAGGTACTCAAAGTGTGGGATAGAGCATGTACGATTATTCCAGATTTTGTATGATTTACCTTCGCTGTACACAATGGTAAACAATTTGTTTCCTTGTTTATATCAGAAGAAATGATTGGTCATAAATTATGAGAGTTTGTTCCAACAAGAACATTTAGAGGGCACCCCTTCTAGAGCATGCACGATGAAAAATGAATAACTAAGACAGTTGTTCATCATTAATCTTTAATTATTAATTATTAGAAAATGAATAAAAGTTATACAGCTACCTTGAGATATGCCACGTTGAGTTATCAGAAAATGAACTTGATAGCAAAGATGGTGAGAGGGAAAAAGGCTAATGAAGCTCTTGACCTACTGTCTATGATGCCAAAAAAAGCTGCTCAGATTTTACGAAAGGTGGTACGTTCTGCTACTGCAAATGCAACACATAACGCAGATGCAAATGCAGATGAATTAAAGATAGCGATCATCAATGTGGGCAGAGGAATGTTGCTGAAGAGACATAGATTTGTTTCTAGAAGCGGTGTCCATAGATACTTTAAGCACAGAAGTTTTGTTAAGGTCGTGTTAGAATAAGAACTCAAAAATAAACATTAAAAAATAGTCAGATTATATATATCTTTTATATTTAAACATCCATTATCACATGTGACAGAAAGTACACCCGATAGGATTGAGAGTAGGAACCATGAAATCATGGATGTCAGAGCGATTTCCTAGAAAGAAAAATCAAAAAGCAGGAATGTTTATTGAAGATATAAAACTCAGAAGATTTGTTGATAAGTCTTGCCCGAATTGTGGTATCGCTAAAGTAGTAATCAGAAAGACTCTTACAGAAGGAGAATTGTTGATCTTTACTAGTAAACCCGCTTTTATTCTCGGTAAAGATAGTAAAAATATTCTGAAACTTGAAGATCAGATCAAACGTCAATTCGGTAAGCAATTTAAGATAACGCTCAAAGAAGTAAGAACTCCAGAGCTATCTGCAAAAATTATGGCTGAGTTTATTATTAGTCAGATTGAAAGTAGACTACCTTTCAAAAGAGTATGTAAACAGATACTAGAAAGAGTGATGGAAAAAGGTGCTCAAGGAATCAAGATACAAATCGCTGGTAGATTGAATGGTGTAGATATTGCAAGAACAGAAAAATATGCACAAGGTGTAGTACCATTGCAAACACTGAGAGCTGATATTGATTATCATTATGATATTGCTAGGACGAAATACTGAGTATTAGGCGTGAAAGTACGAATTTGTAGAGGAGAATTATTCAAGAAAGAGAAAGGATTGATTCAATTAGGATAGGCTGTTTTATCACTTAAAAGATTGATTCATGGCCAACGCTATAAATTATGAAGAGATGCTAAGAAAAGTTAAAGAAACCGGAAAATCAGAACTTTTCATAAGAACAAAATCTCATCTTGAGTTAGCAGGAATACTAGTAGAACATAATGGAGTTTTTTGACCCTGAGGACACGCGATTAGACAAGAGATATTTATGGGGTATGCACAGCCAAGCGATCATAGAATACAATTAATAAATAATGAACTCTTTGTGTGCTTAGATAGAGATGGAAATAGTTTGTTTAGAATAAGTCGCAATGCAATGTTTGAGAACTTATTTGAAGATGATCGAGGAAAATAAATTATTATTATAATTACCTATTTGTTACTTAACGAAAGAATATTATGTCATTATTGATGCCCAAAAGACGGAAGCGAAGAAAAAGCTTCAAAGGATTAACAGGAGGTATAGCAACGAGCGGTACTGAAGTAGCTTTTGGTGAATATGGACTAAAAGCAATGTCTAATGGTTTTGTAAGCAATAGACAACTGGAGGCAGCCAGAAAGGTTATCATTAGGTATGTAAGAAAAGTAGGTAAGTTATGGATAAGAGTATTCCCAGCTCAGCCGATTACAAAGAAACCGCTTGAGGTAAAGATGGGTAAAGGTAAAGGAGATGTAGATCATTACTCAGTGAAGATCAAAAGAGGAAGAGTATTGTTTGAAATCACTGGAGTTGATAAGGTAACTGCTCAAGAAGTATTCAAACAAGCAGGATACAAATTATCAGTACAAACAAGATTAGTAGAAAAAAACGAAATAAACTAATAAAAATATCAAAAGCTTACTATAATAATTTTACATTATTCATCATTGGAATATGAAATACTCTGAAATTTGTATATTAGATACTCATGGGCTCAAGAAAAAGCTTACTGAGTTGCAACATCAATTGGGGGAGTTGCAGTTGAAGAAATCTATCTCTCCAGCTACTACAAAGGATACCTCTATATTCAAGAAGATGAGAGTTAATATAGCTCAAATACAATTCAGATTATCGTCAACTAAGAACAAATAATTCATTATTATACCAATAACATTCATTATTCATTATTCATTCACTATCATGATTACGAAAGAGGGTAAAAATATAAAGGAACTCACTGGAGTTGTAGTGTCCGCTAAGGCAGACAAGACTCTTGTAGTAGAAGTAAAGAGGGTTACTATGCATCCTGTATACAAGAAAAGATTCACCGTAAGGAAAAAATACTATGTCCACGATGAAGCTAATCAATACCAGGAAGGACAAACAGTAACATTTTTGCAATGCAGCCCTATTAGTAAGCTCAAAAGACGGGTAGTAAAAAGCGAAAAAGCTGAAAAGCTGAAGGCTTAAGGCAAAAAGTGAAAGACTATTCTTTGATTGAGCACGAATTAATACCTATTCAGATTATAATTCATAAATACAATGATACAACACGAAAGTATGGTACACGTAACTGACAACACGGGAGTGCAAGAGGCTCTGGTTATTGGTATTATCAAAGGAAACAGTAAATCCGCTGGTATTGGAGATGTGGTTGTAGTTGCTTACAAAAGAGTAGCCAGTTCATCAACATTCAAGAAAGCAGGTGTAGGAAGAGCTATGGTAGTAAGGACAGTCAACAAGATTAGGAGAGCTGACGGTAGTTACATATCATTTGCTGATAATGCAGTTATCCTGGTGGATAAAAAGAATGAGCCTTTGGGTAAGAGAATATTCTGACCAGTAGCGAAAGAATTGAGAGAAAAGTTCGGATATAAAAATATAGCCAGTATGGCCCAAGAAGTTATATAAAAAATGAAAAATGTAAAATTAAAAATTGATAATAAGACATAAAAAATTATAGTATCAGGTCATCTATTATTATAAACCTATTTGCAATGCAAAAGATAAGAACATGAGATGTAGTAATGGTTACTACCGGTCAATATAAAGGCAAGACTGCTAAGGTATTGAGAATAACTGAAAAAGGAGTTTACTTGGAGGGACTTAATATCAAAAAAAGAGCCAAGAAAGGTCAGTGAATGATAGATGTTCATCATAGTATAGATTACAGCAATGTAGCGTACTGCGATGGAGAAAAAACTTCAAAAATAGGAATAACAACACAAGACAATAA
>CAYMDS010000084.1:0-4407 GCA_964389405.1 uncultured Gammaproteobacteria bacterium | reverse complement strand
GCCAATTACATGGGCGGTTTGCGACTGAAGGTCGGCGACGTGTATTACGTCGTTGCTTGCAGCGGCTGGGATCAGGAAGCAGATTTGATGTTTGCCGCTATGCTTATGTATGCCATGGAGCATGACGTGGCCTTTCACCACGTCGGTTTCGGGCATGGCAGTCAGGTCAGTATAGATGAAGCGGTGAAGACTGATACGGCTCTCTATGGCCGGGCAATCAACGCGCCCGCCTCTGATCATGACCGTCACTATGTGTTAGTGAAAGACTCCGATCTTGCTTATGGTGGTTACTACCGTGAACATCAACGCGGGAAGGTAGTTAAACCCGGGAATATCCATTGGGACGTCGTCACAGGCGACCCGACGGATTTACTCGACTTTGTCGGTTCGTTTGTCGGCGGCCTTGACCTTTGGGAGTATGAGCCCAATTCCCCTGAAGGGGTAGTCTGGGTTCCAAACAGAGGTTTACCTTTTGGAATCATGGCCCGCCGCGAATGGTGGGCTGTGCAGTAAGAGAAGAATTGAGAAGTTGACCGCAAGCTAACTGCGGAGAGGGAGGATTGCGACTCAATCGTGATCCTTCCTCCCCCAAAGTTATTCTAGTTTTATTTGAAGGCGAGAATCAGCTTGTTATCGTGCTTACTTCTATTTTCGAGGATTAACTTTAATGAGGCAGAAAGCTATCATCAGAAATGCACTAAGACAAAGTGTAGCCTGAGTGATGAAGCCGAATAATTCAAAAAATTTCGTAGTGCAGACAAATCCTGAAGAGCATGGCACAAGCGGCAGATTTATAAGCTTCCAATGAACCAATTGCTGAAATAAAGCAGATGGGATGCCAAGTAGGAGAAAGGGAATAGTGTAATACTTCATACTTAGATCACGCTTCAAGATTCCTACTGTCAGGATAAGCAATAATCCTAGCATAAGCATCCTCTCAACCCAGCACAGTGGTGCTGCCGGATTACCTTTAATTTCTATGAAAAAGATACTGGCAGCTGTTGCAAATAAAGCCATGGTCCAGGCGATATAGGCGAAGATATTTAACGGGTGCGGTTTATCCTTCACATAACTAATTTATATCAGATTTGATTTGTTATACATGATTAATATCACACTCAATGTGCATTTTAAGGAAGGGTAGGATAAAGCTGAGGTTGCGTGTTTAATAAAAACATTATATGCTCGGGTTAGTGAAGAAGAAAATTATAATTTTAGCCGTTATTCTGATTTTAATAATTGGGGGAGTTTATGCCTATATACAGTTTAATAAAAGTATTCAGCTAGCTATCGCCAGTAACTTCGAGGAATGCGAGGCTGCAGGATATCCAGTGGCAGAAAGTTATCCGCGTATTTGTACGACACCTGATGGTAGATCTCTGGTAGAAGACATCGGAAATGAGCTTGAATACACTGATTTTATACGTGTTGATTCACCAAGACCTAATACTACTATAAAAAGCCCGCTTGTTATAACGGGTATGGCGCGCGGCAGTTGGTTTTGGGAAGGGAATTCCACAGCTGAACTATATGACGGATCGGGAAAATCGATAGGATTTGGCCATGTGGTAGCTACTGGTGAATGGATGACTTCGGACTTCGTTTCCATGGAAGGTAAAATAGAATTTGAAAATCCGGACACATTGATCGGTAAATTAGTGCTTCGAAATGATAATCCATCCGGACTTGCGGAGAATCAGAAAGAACTCACCGTCCCGGTTCGTTTTAAGCGCAAATTACTTCATCCACAGAGACCTGATACACCACAATAATAACTAGACCATCTATAGCCCCAGATGAGTATTTATTTATCAAATGGTATACTACGAGACTAAAGTATGAGTCTTGAAAGATTTGGCAGGCCAACAAGATTTGATAGTTTAAGATATCCCCGATTCCCGGATAGAGCTTGGAGTGAAGCTAGAGAAGTAAGATATCCTAAAGAGACAGAGCAAAGATCAGAAGCTATCGGATTTACTATCGATCCTGAAGGTTCCCCTGATCTTGATGATGCTGTATATGTAAAGCGTGTTGATGATGGATATATCGTACTCGTAAGTGTGGCCGATGTCGGCTCTGTAGTAGATAAGAATTCAGAAATAGATAAGGAGGCAGGAAGACGGGGTGTAACCCGTTATTATCCAGATGGAACTAATAGTCCTATGCTCCCTCCGCGATTATCAGAAGACTTACTTAGTCTCAAAGATGATTACCATCGTCCGGCGATAACTATAGGTATGCATCTTGATGATTCCTTAAATCCTGTGAGTGCGAGGATAGAGCCTACCCGAATTAAGAGCCTCCGTAGATTCACTTATCAAGAAGCCGATGAAGCAATACTTAATGAGAAGGATGGGGAGCATAGTGTATTAAATTTAGCTTTTACCGTAGCAAATAATCTTTATAAAAAAAGGAAGAGTGAGGGAGCGATAGCGATGTTTGATATGATGGATGGTTTTTTTATAAACGATGAAGGAAAATTGGTAGGGTTAAATAGCGACAGCAGACACATGTCTCATCTTATAATTCAGGAATTTATGGTTCTGGCGAATAAGACAGTGGCATATTATTTCATAGAAAATAGCATACCTGGATTATTCCGGAATCACATACGAGAAGGATTAGATGAAGATTGGAATAGTATCCAGCGGGAGATAAATGACATAGAAGCCGGAGATGAAGTTACGGCAGAGAATCTGAATTCATTAAGAGAGCGACTGGGAGGTTATCTGGGGAGAGCAGGATATAGTCCAGTTAATAAAGGTCATGCTTCATTAAATATCTCAGCTTACCTTAGGGTCACATCTCCTATTCGAAGGATGGCTGATTTAGTAAATCAAAGAATGCTTGCTGCATCTATCCGGGGTGAAGAGTTACCATACACAGTTGAGGAACTTGAAATACTTTCAAGATCGCTGGAGCCTTTAGAAAGAGGTGTTAAGAATACTCGCTCCGGGATAGTGGTAGAGTCGCCTATATCTGAGGAAAATTTTGAGCAATTGGATAGATTGCCAGCGCATACTTTTTCATCTCTCATTTATACTGCGGCAAGAGAGGGAAAAGTCACTGCCAGATTAAACGAGGAAATATTAAGAAGAATGAAGAGTGGAAGGAAAAAACTTTCAGAAAAAGATCTTTATCTATTATTATTGGCACACAAAGGGCAGGATGAAACTTGGGAAAGCTTACACGAGGCTATTATTCAACACCTGTCAATTCATCCATCATCCGCTGTATCTATCGCAAATGATGCAAAACAGCTTTTGGGCTGGTCAGCGGTAAAATATGAAGTGAGCAAGTCTGGTCCTCAGCATGCATCTATTTTTAGTGTTGGAGCTGAAGTAACAATTGATGGAGAAAAGATACACTCACGAGTTGTTAAAGCTAGTAGTAAGAAATTGGCTGAACAATTAGCTGTTTTGGATATATTATCTAGTGTGACAGGGATTCAGTACGATATATCTGAGAAAGAATCAATAAGAATACCTAAAGAAGGTGTAGCAAATATAGAGTATCAGGACAATTTATATGGACGGAAAAATGATTTTAAAAATATGCTTGATCAGGAACGATCGAGAAGAGGGTGGTCAAAACCCGACTATGCAACTATTGAAGAAGAATCATCCGACGGGCTAGTATATACAACCGTTGTAAGAATAGTGCAGGAAGGAGAGGAGATAGTGTCTGAGCCTATGTCAGCAAAAACTAAAGTAGATGCTGAAAGATTGGCAGCGGAGAATCTGCTTATGGAATTAGGTGTAGATGTCGCTGATAAACCGAAATCTGTAAAACCCATTAATGTAACGCCAGGCGGATATACTCAAGCAATTGGCGAAATAGCTGATAGATACGGTTGGCATCGTCCGAAATTCCGCATAGAAGAATCTCCAGCTGATCGAGGTGGTAAATATATGTGTACATATAGATTCTATACAACTAAATCAGTAATAGTTTTAGAATATAGGTCAAATACAGAAGAGGGAATAGAAAGTAAAGCTGCAAGAGCTGTATTTGATGAGCTTATAAAAAGGTATGGGGTTCCATATTTATTTACACAACCTAAATCTAGAAATTAACCGCTTGACATATACCCCGGGGGGGTATATCATAATTTCATGAAGTCTCACTACGAAGACGTAAAGGTAAATGCCAGAAAGAGAATTAATATTATCAAAGGACAGCTTGAAGGTCTGGCACTGATGGAACCACTTGTCGCAATTGCTCGCGGTGCAGATCCTGACTCGGTGGGTCTGCCTGCACTGAAGAAGCGCATCCACAAGAAGAGCTTGCTCGAGGTTACCGAGCCCGAGAACATGCGAGCACGCTCTGATGTGGCACTCGATAACGCTGTTCCCACCCCACCTTTCTGGGGAACTCGCATTGTGAAGGGCATCGCCCTTGCTGATT
>CAYMDS010000083.1:0-4571 GCA_964389405.1 uncultured Gammaproteobacteria bacterium | reverse complement strand
TTCGGGGTGTGGTGCATCGGTAGCACGCGCGATTCGGGTTCGTGAGGCAGGAGGTTCAATTCCTCTCACCCCGACAAATGATGGAAAAAGACAATAAACCAAAAAGACCAAGGCTAACTGACAGGCCTAAATTTTGTGAGTCTTGTCCGCTTTATAAACCCGCTATCGGCTGCAGATTGTTAACTAGATCGAAACTCCTTCACCCTACCACTTGGACCAACGCAGTAAGAAATCTTAATGCGCAATTTGAAAAAGATTCTACTAGGATAATCCAAAAATGCGCTGAAAACTAGAAAAAAAAGACATAAGCGAAAGTTGACAACCTTAGATCATCATGCCACACTTGATGCATGGATCAGACAGATAATAGCCAAACTCCGAAACCTATAGAACCTTCAATGCCACAAGTTTCTATCCCGAAAAAATCCTTATTAAAGCCATTTATATTAGCATCAATAGCACTAACAATATTTATAGTAAGCCTCACTACATATATGATTATGTCTCAGAGTTCCCCGATCGACACAAACAAAATTCCAGTATCACCTACTCAGGCTGAAGAAACATCGACATCCCCAAGTATCACCCCACAGACATCAAAGAATTTTATTTTAGGAGGAATAAAACTTCCGGTAAACACAGGTAACGACATTAAGCCAGTGATAAAAAACAAAAACATTTATTATATGAAATCAGGTAGCGTATGGATAGCAAATGTTGATAAAGATAATAAGGTAAGTAGAAAATTAATCTTTGAAGGACGCGGAAAGATACTTGATTATACGATTTCTAACGATGAGAAGGCCCTGGCCTACACGACTAGGAAGCTGGAGTATCCGCTTATGGACGGGCCAAACTCTGGAGATACCGTAATGCTCGTAGATCTTACGAGTAAGACAGAAAAAGAAATCTTTTCCCAGAATCTCGAAGGTGATCAACTGAATGGAATTCTATTTTCACCGGATGACAGAAAGCTTTATTTTACGAATACGAAAATTCATATGTACGATCTGGAAAAGAAGAACTTAAATACCTATACCAGTTCAGCTAAGCCTTTTTCTGTGCTATGCAGTTTCAATCCGGATTCCTTCAGTCCGAGCGGTAGGTATCTTCTTCTTGGGTTTTACTGCTGGGAAGGCGGGTCCCAAATAGTATTTGATACACAATCAGGAGAAACAGCTGGGGTTTTCGAGGTAGGGTATGTCTACGGAGGCATAGGCGCATCAGGATTTCTGACTGATTCTGTTATATTGGGGTATAATAATTACTCGGAATCTGAATTAGAGCCTAAGGTTTGGAAAATGGGAGTTTATTCTATAAATGGGTCGCTACTTAAAACCATCGGGGAATATAAACCAGACTACAGCTTTCAACTTATCGCCTACTCAGACTTCAGCTCCTCAAGCGAGAAAGCATATATTTCATTAGCTAAAGAATTAAATAGTAAAGAACATGTCCTATATGAAATCGATCGGCAGACTCAGACTCTAAGTGAAACCAATCTGAAAAATGATCTTTTATTTACTAAAGTGGAAAATCCAGGGGAAAATCCGACACTGATGATTCAATATTACAGAACCTCAAATGGAATTGTAATTGATATCGACCGCTCTGTCGAAAGACAACCTATCCTCATCCGTTAATACGACATTTAAAGTGGTATATAAATTTAACTATTAAACTAGTTCCAAAACCGGAGTGAGATAGGTATCATGATACAATTTTTTGGCCTCTTCTAGTGTAAACCAGCCGAAGTCCTGATGTTCCTTAGGATCCAGCTTCACTTTACCTGCTGCTTTCGCGATATATGTGAGTCTTACTGTATGTGTTCCTTCAATTCTTAGAATATCTTGAGCGTAGATAATTTGTGGTTTTCCGGCCATCCTTAATCCTGTCTCCTCTTTTATTTCCCGCCCTAAAGCCTTTTCTAATTCTTCACCTGGATTTATTCTTCCTCCCGGAATATCCCAGCGGCATTTGTCATTTCCAGGATATGGTTTCGCGCGAAGGAGGAGAAGATATTTTCCCGCAGTATTTTTAATTACAGCTTTAACACCAACCTCAAGAAGCATATTTGGATTTTACAGAAATTTTATTCGATCATGCAATGATCAATTCCAAGAGCAGCTGCAGGTATTGATGTGATTCTCAAAGAATCAACGAGTTTCTGATATAATTTCCCCGTTTTCGGCATAAAGTGCTGATACTGTAATCTTTCCATTTGCTGATCTACTTATCATATAACCTGTCATATAATTTGCTCCGCAGTCTTCAATTTCGCGCCCCATATTAATATTAGGATCCGCAGGAAGAACCGCAATATACTCAGGGCTTAACAAAGCACATAAATCAACAGAGGTCTTTGCAATCATTTTAGCTGTGGTGTCAATGTTCGCCGGTAAGTTACCTTTGCCTTCGGCTTCATACATGCTCACAGCCCTCAATATGGCATTTACATCTGATCTTCTCTTTGCATTACTTGCTCTTTGAAACGAACCTCCCATAAACTCCGAAGGTCTGGCAGCCTCAATCTTTTCTGCTATTCTTCGCTGGAGTTCATCGAAACTGATACTGTCCTTCGGAACTTCTACATTTACAGGCTCATTTATAGCCGAATAATTCATTACTATGCTTACAGGAATTTCTTTATCCATCGACCCTAAAGCAAGCGGCCCAGAGAACATATCCATACTGCTCCCCAAGCTCGAATCTTCTGTCTGCTGTTTTAATTTAAAAGATATTATGATTTTCTTTAAATAATATGTGGATTTATCTATATGACTTACTACTTCTATATCAGAAATGCTATCTGATATAGCCTTTTGCATTTTATCTTCCTTATCTTTACTGATAGGCTTTTTCTTTTCATCTAATGTGTCACTTATAACTTTTTGTGTATTATAAATGGCATTTGGATTAATAACAGTCGTAATCTTATAAACGGACACATTATTAAGTCTTTCACTTACCATACTATTTTTTAATTTAATCCTCCCATCTCCCAAAGCCTCGATAACTGCATCATTTACTTGTTTTAGTTTCTTATCAGTATCATCTTTTTTATCATTTTGTACTTTACGGGCCTCAGTATCTAAAGGAGTACTATCAAAATAGAACCACTTATTTATCACTTCATCCATTATCGATTGCGGAAGACCAAGCATCGAAAGCATGCTTATCACGGTCTGGGGAAATTTGTTAAGCTTAACATAGGCTTTTTTATCTTTTACCCTTAAATCAAGATCTAATTCTTTAGTTAATAAAATCCTTAGATGACCTAACGGGTTTTTGGAATCAGCCATATCTAGTGCTCCTTTAATGCTTAAATCAACACCACTACTTCCAAGTCCCAGCATACTGCCTACATTATCTATAGCAATTGAGGAGTCAAAACCGAATTTTTTTATCGATGCACTCTTTCTAATCGATTGTCTTAAGACATATTCAGGAGTTTTTGGTGTGAAAGGTAGGCTCATCAACGCATCCGCTGCAGCCATGCGAAATTTCGGACTCCCGATGGGTAACTTACCGTAGCCGATCATGGCGAAAGTGCCGGTTGCGAATACGAATAAGGTAAGAAAAGCGATCAGAACGATAATTAATAACCTTTTTTTATTTCCCAGAAGCCCTATAATTACATTACCTGAATTTGAAACTGTATTTGTCTGAGAAGTAACTACAGAATCTGTTAACCCAGGCTGGCTAATCGGCTGAACAGGATTCCCTCCACTCGTAGGCGGCATATTACCAGAAGGAGGAAGATTAACTGGAGGATTATCCATGTACTTAGTATGTATTAGTCTTTAAATAAATGTCAACAAGACTATGCCTGATTGATTAAGTACTAATTTATAGCCTTAACGCGGTTTATCTCTAGATTTATCGATCTGATTCTGTCTTAAAATTTTACAGATTTCCTGAAATTCATTAAATCTATGTTCTGAATATTTAGCCGAGGTACCCTCTTTAAGCAATACTTCTTTTAATCTGCCTGTTATCCCAGGAACGTCTAGATCCGCAGGAACTGGTTTGATTCGACTACCGTTTATACGCGTAACGCTTTTCCAAACTTCAGAATATTGCAGCTTATCTGAAGGCAATTCTAGATCAGCCAGAACCTTTTCACGCGATAAACCAAAGGGTGAATGATCTGCAGTAAGCGCTTCGACAAGAGGCATATTTCCGGTTTCAGGATCTTCCCAAAGTAATAGACCAGATGCGCGCATACTGACTCCTGTTAAATCTGAAACCGCTGTCTGTAAACCTGCCCGTACTGACCTACCTATTCCGGCATTCCAGTCAGCAAATATGCATTTATATAAATCTTCCCCGCTTACTCCAGGATACATATCTATAATATCCTTAAGCATTAATAATCCGTATTTTATACCACCATCTCTAGTGTTTAATCTTTGTAAAGCTTCTTCTTCACTTATTCCTTCTTTATCCATTACGTATGCAAAGTTTACCTCCATAGGACCGCCTGTCCATTGTTTCTTCAGCGAATCAAATACTGTTTCCGCAGGGGTAGGTGCCTGACCGTATACAGGCGGGACATCACGAAATCCGCT
>CAYMDS010000082.1:0-4633 GCA_964389405.1 uncultured Gammaproteobacteria bacterium | reverse complement strand
CATAGATCGTATGTGTTTTTAAATTAGATTACTATATAATAGTTAACATGGATTCACAGATTCAATCTGAACTGAAAGCCCAAATTAAAAAAGTTTTTGAAGTAATTGAAGGTGATTTAGGTACTATCCGCACTGGCCGCGCTACCCCCGCGCTTGTAGAAAACATAGTAGTCAGTGTCTACGGAGGAACTACGAAATTAAAAGTCAAAGAACTTGCGACTGTTGGTGTTACAGATCCTCAAACTATAATTGTAACACCTTTTGACACATCGATCATCGATGAAATGCGAAAAGGAATTCTAGATGCGAATATTGGTCTTAATCCGGTATCTGACGGTAGGATTTTAAGAGTAAGTATACCTCCTTTATCAGCAGAAAGAAGACAGGAGCTTATAAAGCTAATGCATCACAAGCTGGAGAATGGAAAAGTGATGGTCCGTCAGGTTCGCCAAAAAGCGATGATAGATATGAAAAATTTGAAACTTCCTGAAGATGATGGGAAAAGACTCGAGAAGGAGATCCAGAAAATTATAGACGATACGATCTCCCAGATCGATGACTCCGGAAAAGCGAAAGAAGCGGAATTGATGCAAATTTAGTTTCCCTCCTCACTGTCCGCAGACGGAACTTCGCGGTGAACATGAACATTTTTTTATATTCATTTATGCTGTATAATAATTAAATGATATTATATCTTGGGGTTACAGGAGGTGCGTTGGGCAGATTTATTGGGTCGTTTTTTACTGGAGATTTGGATTTAATTCTCGGTGCTGGTATAACTCTTTTTATCCTCAGTGTTCTTATTCTCGTTCATGAAATCGGGCATTTTATTGCCGCTAAAAAGCTAGGGATTAAAATAGAGGAATTTGGCTTCGGATTTCCTCTGACGAAAGCTATCTTTCAAGTTAAGAGGGGTGAGACTTTATATTCTTTTTATCCGGCACTAATCGGAGGCTTTGTCAAGCTGTACGGTGAAGATGAAGCAGGCGGAGGGAAGGTAGAATTGAAAAATGAGAAAGGAGAATTGAGAAAAGAAAATTTTAAAGAAGATTTGGAGAGGGCGTTTTTCGCGCGTCCCGTTTGGCAGAGAGCACTCGTAGTCGTGGCAGGTGTCCTCATGAATGCCTTACTGGCATTTATCATCTACTACGTGTTTTTAGGTATTTCTGGTTTCCGCGTAGAGTTACCTCGAATTAGCGATCATAAGTTTATAGCTGTAAATCAGGAAGATAAATTAAATACGATTATAATTAATAATGTTTCCGCCGACTCTCCCGCAGATAAAGCCGGTATCAAAAAATGCGATACAAATTACTGCGTGGCTATTACGAAGGTTAATGGTGTAGCGCCTGCTAGTGCTGATGAATTCATAAAGACGATTAGAGTAAATCAAGGGAAAGAAGTTACTTTAACTTTGGAAAACCAGGTGGGGAAGAAGGAAGCGTTTGAAACTGTGTTAGTGCCTAGAGTAAATCCTCCGAAGAATCAAGGAGCATTGGGAGTAGAATTTAGTATGCTTGAGACCTTTGTTCTTACATATTCGACACCGGTGCAGAAAATCGCATCAGGTGTCACTCATCCTGTAAATCTTATGACATATAATTTTAACGTACTTAAGACTTTGATTAAAAGATCCTTTGAGACTAATGATGCAAGAGGTTTAGCATCAGGTTTGTCAGGACCTGTAGGTATAGTGCGATTGGGGGCAGAAATAAATAAAATCGGGGAGATGAAAGAGCGTATTCTAACATTTCTAAATCTTGCTGGATTGTTATCCATTTCCCTTGCCGTTACGAATGTTCTTCCTATACCTGCTATGGATGGGGGTAGATTATTTTTTATTTTAATTGAAGGTATAACTCGCAAAAAAGTTTCACCGAAATTAGAAGCTGCCATCCATGCGGGCGGGATTTTCGTTCTCGTTGCCTTAATTATTCTTATAACATTTAAAGATATATTCTTCAGCTTCTAATTTGTCATAAATTTGTAATCTTCACGTCAGCTTCATGTCAAGCCCGCTTCTAGTTTTACGATTAAACTCACTTTAGTTCATATTTCATGGGAAAGGAGGTGATAATATGTCTGATATATTGAGACCACATGAAGGGACATCGACCTATGTTGATTTTAATGCGGCACAAGCTAGAGCAGAATTTGCACAAAAGGCCGGTTTACCAGAAGCTGCTGCGAGACAGCAAATAAAGCCTGGGGTTAGTGCCGAAGTAGCTGCTGCTGTAGTAGAGTCGCAGACTGGAGAGGTTGAAGATGTACAGCCTGTAGAACTGGAAGAAGAAAATGGAAAGTCATTCGTACCAGCGAGTGAGGTAGTAGAAGAAGAGTTAGTAGAGCAGGGGTTAGTCGGTGAAGGTCGAGAAGTAGTATTATTCGATATAAAGGAAAACAAAGGTGTAGTAACGGGCGGGTTCGCAGTTACACCTGAGAAATACCCAGACTTGCCTTTGGCAGTCTAAGCATATCAACTAAGGCGGGTTATATACCTGCTTTAGTTATTTTTCGCACCTCAAGTGAATTTAGACTTCCACTAAAAGTTATACCTGTTATAGTTTTGTTTATAATCTCAATGCAATTTGCGAATTAAGGATATTAAAGGCTATATAATATACTAACTTATTATACAGTTAAGCTTTTTGTTTGGGATAATTGCTGATCTAGTTTTATGATAGTGGCGATGATATACTTATGAGTATGAAATATTCACAATTATTTGCGAAAACCTTGAGGCAGGCACCGAAGGATGCGGATACGATAAATCATAAATTATTGACACAGGCAGGATTTGTAGAGCAATTAATGGCAGGCGTATATACATATTTACCTTTAGGATTAAGGGTACTTAGGAAGGTCGAGCAAATAGTAAAAGAAGAAATGGATGAGATAGGCGGTCAGGAAGTACTCATGCCGATACTTCATCCTAAGTCTATTTGGGAGACTACCGGTCAGTGGAAAAAATTGGACGTTTTATTTGAATTAGAAAGTCGAACCGGGAAAGAATATGCACTGGGACAGTCAGAGGAAGAAGTAGTAACGCCCCTTGTGATGAGGCGGATTCATACTTATAAAGATTTACCGCAGAATGCATATCAGATTAATTGGAAGTTCCGGGATGAATTGCGTTCTAAATCCGGAATTCTGAGGGGACGGGAATTCCTTATGAAAGATATGTACAGTTTTCATGAGACTCAAGAAGATTTTGATAAATTTTACGAGATCGTAAAAAAAGCTTATTTAAAAATTTACACTAGGATGGGACTCACCGCGAAAGTTACTGAGGCTAGTGGTGGGAGTTTCTCTGAGAAAATATCCTATGAATTTATGGTACTTACTGACGCTGGAGAAGATGATATTTTGTATTGCACATCCTGTGAATTCTGCGTGAATGTGGAGATAGCGAAAGTGAATGAAGGTGATTCTTGTCCGAAATGCGGAAACGCGGAGTTACAGAAGGCTCGCGCCTCGGAAGCTGGGAATGTTTTCGATTTGGGCCAAAAATACGGAAAAGATTTCGATTTGTCATTTTTGGATAGAGAGGGTCAGAAGCAGTATCCGGTGATGGGATGTTACGGTATAGGTATTACGCGAGCGATGGGGATAATAGTGGAAAAATACCATGATGAAAAAGGGATTCTCTGGCCGGAGTCAGTAGCGCCGTTTCAGGCGCATTTAATAACTATTGATTCAGGTAAGTCTCATGATCCCGATATGTCTACTCAACACACACCCGGTGTGGGTAAGCTTGGGGATGATATATATAAGAAGCTTATAGAGGCGGGGATAGAAATATTATATGATGATAGGGAAGATGTCTCAGTAGGGCAGAAGTTCGCGGATGCGGATCTCATCGGCATCCCTGTCCGTCTTGTAATTTCTCCAAAAACTAGCGGAAAAATAGAGTGGAAGAAAAGAAATGAAAGAGAAAGTGAATTAATAAACATTGATGATTTAATGAAGAGGCTTAGGTAAGTGTCCTGAAGTATTCTCTCGCTTCCGCAATAGAAGCGGGTAATCTAGCTGGTTTTAGTCCGTCTCTGTTATCTGTAGGCTTAGTCCGCTCAAAGATATTTAATAAATTCATTAACATTTTAAAATATCTTTCTCCTTCCGGCATAGCCTCGAGCTCATCTAGTATTAATTGTCTGTTTTTATATAATCCAATACCCACCCCCAGGTGAAACCTGCTCAATAAATTAATAGTGTTTGCCGACATTTTATCATCTTTTAGTTCTTCTTTGCCCCAATTGGTTAATGTATTAACTTCATTAATAAAATCATTTAAGACACTCCCCGTAGCTTGCTCTGAAATATCTATTATATTAACCGTAGGTTTTTTACTTTCTGGTGTAGTTTGATTTGAAGGTAGGTTTAAGGATCTTAGTTTATCTAAATAGTAATTACTTAGACTGTGGGTTAACGCGTTTCTTGCAGCTGTTTTCTGACTATATTCGGTTTTTGCATTTTTGTTAACTGTTAATCTGCCATTTTCAAATCTTAAATGTGTTTCATTAGGAATGAATGCAGATCCATCATAAAATATATTCATATCCAAATCAGATGGATTGTCAGAGCTTCTGGATTCAAGACCTACAGTTCTTGAGCCGAAAAAAGATAGCCCTGC
>CAYMDS010000081.1:0-4734 GCA_964389405.1 uncultured Gammaproteobacteria bacterium | reverse complement strand
AATGGTAGGATAGCGGACTCTGAATCCGCTCATCTTGGTCCGAATCCAAGTCCGGCAGCAAGCACGTGTTAGTATCTCACCACACGCTCCTTATTCACACCCTTAAACTACTGAATGCTGAGGTTGCGGTTCGAATTCTAACCATGTGCGTTTTTCTTTAGAAAGCACTTAGGATATAATACAAGCAATATTATGCCAAGAAGATCAACCATAAACAGGACGGAAATTCCTAGAATTGCTGGGGCTAAGCCTAATGATGTCTGGGTAATTTTTAATTGTCTACGGTGCAATATGCTTAATAAGCATTCCATTGGCGAGCGATTGCTATCGGAAACAGAAGCCTATGATAATGAAGAATGGAAATGTGAATCCTGTGGGTATATTCACTCAAGACAGTCAGGATTACCCTTAACTGACGCTTCTGGCAAGGAAACGCCTTTTAAAAATTGGAAAGAAGATTATACCCTACCAGGTGATTTGCATATAGAGCGATTTTGGCGAGCATTTTTCAGAATTGCAGTAGCAGATAAAGCCAACTATTGGAAACAGTGTGGTACTTGTGGTAGAGTTCTTCCTGGTTCAGCTTTCGACCGTCACGCCGGGTGGGGATCTCTTGAAAAACAACTTGAATGTAGAAGCTGTAAAGCTGTAATTAATACAACTTTAAATCCGTTAAGAACACAACAACAATTACATGAATCTTCCAGTAAGCGCAGAGCTGCTGAATTACTGCTTGAGGGCGAAAATCAACATGTAGATTTAGACGAGCTATTTGAACGATTTGACTCAAAATGCTTCAAAACAGGCGTTACCATTGATAAGTCTGATAGGGGGACATGGGCAATCGATCACATCCTTCCCTCTAAGTGGCTTTATCCCCTCAGTTCTCAAAATGCGGCATTACTTTCAACAAAGGCAAATGCAGCAAAAAATGACAAATGGCCTAGTGACTTTTACACCAATGAGGAACTTATACGCTTAGCCCAGATTACAGGAGCTGATTTATCCCTAATATCAAAGAGGGAGCCTGTTCTCAATCCTCGTATTGACGTAAATGCCTGTGTAACAAGATTACTGACGGTAAGATCGGCAACTGATTTAAGTAGAAGAATTGATGATATTAAGAAGTTGCTTGAAGACTACAATTTAGTCGAACAGCTTTCGGAAGCCAATAAAAGACTTTTAGGGTATTAATTTAACACTAAATATTGGTGATCAACTACGGTCCCCTTATCCGTGACGCCATGTGATTCTCCTGTTCTTACACTTTCCTCAAAGATGTCATATGTATTAAACCAAGGCTTTGATTTTTCTGATAATACTTTTGCCATATTGCACTTGTTACTTTTTCCCAAATGCATAACGAAGACACCGTTTTTATTCAAGCGCTCACGGGCTTGTTTAAAAATAGAGTCATAAACGGAAAAATCTTTCTTTTGTAATTCCTCTATAAAGTCGACAGAATCCGTTTTGAAATTTTCTTCATCCCAACCAGCAAACCATATTCTCATCCAATTGGAAAGATAAA
Organism: uncultured Gammaproteobacteria bacterium; assembly: GCA_964389405.1. Classification (GTDB taxonomy): domain Bacteria; phylum Patescibacteriota; class Microgenomatia; order Levybacterales; family UBA12049; genus CAYMDS01. The sequence continues at coordinate 3,206 of CAYMDS010000081.1, read as the reverse complement.
ATCTTGTGCTATCAAAGAAAGGAGGACTGGTGATGATTGCATCTAAATTCTTTATCTCCTTAGGCCACTCTTTTAGAGCATTTTGGAAATACATATTTCCTTCTATAAAATTACTTCTATCAACATATTTTAATGATCTAGCAATTTTTTCTTTGAGTTTAGCTATAAGGTTTTTATATTCAAATTCTCCTGTAGGTGCAAAGGGTGTGATTCCATGAGATCTTCGACTCAAGGCATACGGTCTATTTCCGTGAAGAATGTGAAGGATAGAGGCTAGAACTACAGACTTTTCTGGTGTATCATATCCTATCTTTCCGAAGTATTCCCGTGCTAACAAAATCTCTTTTAATGTATCTGGATGAAAGTAGTCTATTAATTTCTTATTAAATCCAAATGTTTGAGCTATTGAAAGCTCTAGCTTGTCAGTTCTACCACTTAGAATATATCTTTCAAGATCGCTTATTACTTCATAGGTTTTATCGCTCGAAATCTTAGATAATTTTGCTCTTGATATCGCAACAGCAGGAGCACTTATATCAAATCCAAATGATTTTTTCCCTTGGAGAGATGCTTCTAGTGGAATAGTTCCAACTCCTGCAAAGATGTCTAATACTGAGCCATTAGGTGGCACAAAAATAGAGGTTAACATGTGGGCAATCGAAGGTTTTAACTTACCTTGATATGAGCACAAAGAATGTATAGGATCTCCCCAATTTCTCTTTGATAATGGGATCTGTTGATGAGGTAAATCGTTTTTAAACTTATTCCAATCCCCATCCCACTTATTAGATTTATTTACGGGAATTATTTTGGGCTGCTTGGATTGCCTATATTTAAATATTAATAATACCTGTCTTAATTCCTCGCCATTCTTGGATATCCGTCTTCGCAAAATAATGCTTTTCTCAAATTTATATCCTAATTGTTTTAATATTGAAATCAGAATTTCGTCAGTTCTAACATGAACATTGCTGTAAATTGAGTCTCCTAAATCGATAGCTAAAACTGCATTATCATTTAAATGTTTTTTTAATCCTTCAAATATAGTTTGCATATCTGCAAAATAATCATGGATCATTTTAGGAATTCGTTTGTCGTATGCGGATTTATTAATTTCTTTCAAAAGCTCCTTAAGAAGCTCATTTTCTATCTGTTTTTCAATTTTTAGAGAGACGTCATTAATACCTGCAGTTACTGCCTGTTGTCTAAAGTCAGTCAGGTCATTCAACGATTTTAAATATCCCAAAAACCATAACTCTAACTTTGTATTCCTAAAGTAGTTAGTGCCGTTCAGATAAGGAGGGCTCGTTATTACTGCATCTATACCAATTTTATCTAAATCTTTTATCTTTCTTGCGTCATCTGTAAGGAAGATAGGCTCTGAAGCTTTCTTTAGAGTCGAAATATCATTTATTATATTTTGCAGACTTGCCTGTATTGTTTCAAAATATTCAGCTTGCTTTGTTCTAGATAATTCATCTTTAGTTTTATACCTAAGATCACCTTGTCTTTTCAAAAGTGACACTTTTATTAAACTTCCTAGGACTGCCGTACATACTAAATCTGCTGTCAAGCTATCTAGTTTGGAGAGTCTCGTTAGATATGTCTTTGTCTTTAATATGTTGGAGAAAGCTTTATCATCGAAAAACCTACTCTTCCCAAAGGTTCTTATATAGTTTTCTCGAAGAACTATATCTTCATCAGAAGATAAAATTTTACTTTTAAGAGTGCTATTTATTGTTGTGAGGCTAGAGATAACTTTCTTTTTGTCTCTAATGTTTTTAGCTCTAAACTTTGTCTGCGATAAAAATTGTAGTAAGGGATTTATTTCTGAATAATAAGAATCATATTTCAAAGATGATGCAACAAGAGGAGTAGTTCCAGATCCAGAAAAAGGATCATAAATTGTTCTTGTGTTCTGGGTTAAATAATTATTTATAATATGCTCAACAAAGTCTGGAGAATACCCTTCAAGATAGGGATACCAAGATTGAAGGGGTAAATTTTTTCCTCCTTCAAAGGTAACTTGTACTGGATCTAACGGAAATAAGCTGGCTTGGACTTTAGCTTTATTTTGCTTGGTAATCTTTTGTAAATTTTTTCTGATTTTCCACAAACAGTAGGTATTTAAAGAAAGACTTTCTTGATTTGCTTTATCAATTAATTCCGAAAATGAAAATACCGATAATAAACTTCTTACCTCTAAGCTAGACGATGTCCTTAATAGTTCATAAATATCTTGATCCTTATCTGAGAATGCCAATGTAAAAGATTTTGACTCTTTGCTATCGGAGTTATAATCAGGGAAATATATTGACTTGAATAATTGTGGCATATGTAACTATCATAACATGGTACTCACTAACAAAATCAACTAGATACTACTACATCAATTAAGTTAGTTGATGAACTGATAAACTGATTGCTAATAAAAAGTTGTGTTCCCATAGATTTTATTATTTCTCTTTTTTCTTGAATTGAACCATTTTTTAGAGCGTACTGTGCATATTCATATAAGCCGAATTCAACGTGGTCCGGATCAATATCCTGCTGGAGCAACGTAATTTCTCTAGCCTTTTTATATTCATCCATATATCTTTCTAGCTCTGAAGTAATCTTGATTGTCTGTGGGTGAGCAATAACAGTAAAATTGATATATCTTAGTAATTCTTTTATTAATTTTTCATCAGTTACATAGGGTTCTTTACATTCCCAGTTTTTCTGCTTGGTACAATGATAATATGTGTGATGAACGGGTGGCCTCGCTTTCCTTTTTCTCCATCTGTCTTCCCCAATTATGTTTGATCCGCAGCTGCCACACTTGAATAAATCTTTAAAGGCGAATATCTTGAATCCCCATCCACGTTTAGGTGCCGCTAGTTGTTTTTGCACTTTATCAAATATCTCTCTTGATATTAATGGTTGATGAGCTCCTTTATATCTGTTTCCGCTATTTATTGGGTATTCAAACTCACCATAATAAAAAGGATTTTTAAGCATCATATATATCTGGCTTAATGTTACTTTTTTACTAGCCCTCGTTGTTAAGCATGTATCCAACCACTTTTTTAAAGTTTTTCCACTATCACCATTTTTCGCAACTCGCTCAAACATCTCTTGAACAATTGGTCCTCTTTCAGGATCAACTATTATGTCTTTGACTCCTGCCATAGCTCTATTCCAGTAACCAATAGGGGGCATTCCTG
>CAYMDS010000080.1:0-4855 GCA_964389405.1 uncultured Gammaproteobacteria bacterium | reverse complement strand
GCAGCAATTATCAACAAACTTACTCCTCTTGATTTTCCCTATCCTGTCGGGATAAGTATAGGGCGCACCAATTCACGAGAAGTATCTATACTCGGAGAATGCATAGGTGATAGTATTTCGTGTTTCCAAAAGTTTGAAAAGTCTGATGTTAAGCATTCATATTATGAACTGAATATAAGTTGCCCTAATTTATATGGCGATGTCTCTTTTTATCCTCTAAAAAATTTAAAAGAATTATTGACACAGTTAGATAGACTTAACATAAAACGTCCAATATTTATAAAAATGCCTATTGAAAAATCTGATGGAGAAACTCTGAAAATGCTGGAAATAATCAGTAAGTTTAAAATAGATGGCGTCATCTTCGGAAATCTGCAAAAAAATAGAAAAGATAAATCTCTAGACATTGACGAAGTCAAAAAATTCCCTGTGGGCAACTTCAGCGGTAAACCTACCTTTAAAAGGTCAAATGAGTTGATTTCATTAACGTATAAACACTATTCTTCTAGATTTCTTATAATAGGCTGCGGAGGAGTATTTAATGCCAAAGATGCATATGAGAAAGTTTTACGTGGATCTTCTCTAGTGCAGTTGATTACTGGACTTATTTATGAGGGTCCACAATTGGTAGCGCAAATTAATTACGATTTAGAATCATTATTAAAAAAAGATGGATTTACACATCTCTCTCAAGCTATCGGTAAAAAAATGTGATATTAATCACTTGTTTTATCTAAAATAATTCCATAATATTAAATTGTGGCAGATAAAACTCAGCAATTTATACTTTGGTTTGATGAAATAGATAAGGATGATATTCCACTAGTAGGCGGAAAGAATGCTAATTTGGGAGAAATGTACCAACACCTCACTAAAACTACAAGCGACCTTTTCCCAGGCGAAAAAATTAATGTGCCTTATGGTTTTGCTGTTACTGCCGCGTCTTATCGTAAATTTATTGAAAGCAATAATCTTGATACGTTCATAAAACAAACTCTTGAGGGCTTAGATACATCCAACATGAAAAGCCTTGAACATGCAGGAGGTAAAATACGTGAAGCTATCGTTTCTTCACCTATTCCTGAAGAGCTTAACACAGCTATCACAAACGCCTATCGAGAGTTAGGTGAAAAATTAAAAACTGAAGGTGATACTGATGTAGCAGTACGCTCATCTGCCACAGCTGAAGATCTACCAGATGCATCTTTCGCAGGCCAGCAGGAATCCTACTTAAATATTCGGGGTACCTATGCTCTAGTGGATGCCATTAAAAAAGCTTTCGCTTCACTTTTTACTAACCGTGCGATTTCATATCGGGTAGATCAGAAATTTGATCATTTTAAAGTTGCACTATCAGTGTCGGTTCAGAAAATGGCAAGATCTGATAGAGGAGCAAGCGGAGTGATGTTTACGTTGGACACCGAAAGTGGTTTTCGAGATGCGATACTTATAAACGGCAGCTTCGGTTTAGGAGAATATGTAGTGAAAGGCATCGTAACGCCAGATGAATTTATGGTATTTAAACCCACGCTTAGAAAAGGATTTAAATCTGTAATCAGTAAAAAGTTAGGTTCTAAAGAAAAGAAACTCATATACGCAACCGAAGGAAATAATGCTACGAAGGAAGTACAAGTTCCCCCTAATGAACAAATGACGTATGTTTTACATGAGGAGCAGATTTTAAAACTCGCAAAATGGGGCGTAATGATAGAAGATCATTATCAGAAACACATGGATATAGAATGGGCTTACGACACAAAGCTTCATGAATTATATATAGTACAAGCACGTCCCGAAACTGTACAGGCAAGGAAAAATATGACGATCCTTGAGGATTTTGTGTTGGAAGAAAAAGGGAAAATCATAGTAGAGGGTGCTGCTGTAGGAAAAAAAATAGGATCGGGAAAAGCTCATTTTATTAAAGATCCTTCTCAATTAAGCGATTTTAAAAGTGGGGAGATTTTACTTGCCGAAATTACAGATCCTGACTGGGAACCGATTATGAAAATAGCATCGGGAATCGTTACAAACTCCGGAGGAAGGACAAGTCATGCAGCTATAGTATCACGTGAGCTTGGAATCCCAGCAATCGTGGGGTGTACTGATGCTACTACAAAAATTAATACCGGCCAGGACATAACAGTAGTATGTTCCGAGGGTGAAAAGGGGAAAGTGTATGAAGGGTTGTTGAAATATCGAATAGATAAAACTGATCTTACAGGTTTCACGCTTCCTAAAACTGAGATAAAGATGATAGTTGCAGATCCTGAACTCGTTTTTAATTATTCATTCATACCAAATAATGGCGTAGGATTGGCTCGTGAAGAATTCATAATTTCAAATTTTATAAAAATCCATCCTAACGCCTTATTAGAATATGACAAGCTGCAAGACATCGAGCTTAAAAAACAAATAGATAGTCTAACTCAGGGCTATAATAATAAAGTTGAGTATTACGTTGATAAGCTTACCTACGGAATTGCTATAATTGCATCAGCCTTTTACCCCCGGGAAGTTCTCCTTCGGTTCAGCGATTTCAAATCAAATGAATATGCAAATCTCATAGGCGGAAAGTTATATGAACCACATGAGGAAAATCCTATGATAGGGTGGCGAGGGGCAAGTCGGTATACAGATCCTAAGTTCGCAAGGGCTTTTGCCCTTGAGTGCCAAGCTGTAAGGAAGGTTAGATCAGAGTTAGGTCTTCTCAATCTTCAAGTTATGATTCCCTTCTGCCGGACACCTGAGGAGGGTCAAAAGGTGATTGAGGAGATGGAGAAAAATGGACTTTACCATAATAAAGCCCAAAATATATCATCTAAGGCACAACTTGATGAAAATCTTCATGTTTGGGTAATGGCTGAAATTCCATCAAATATTCTACAAGTAGAAGAATTCGCTGCAATATTTGACGGGTTTTCAATAGGATCAAACGATCTTACGCAGCTTACGCTGGGACTTGATCGGGACTCCAAATTAGTAGCCCATATCGGCAATGAGAAAAATAAATCGGTTCAAAAACTTATAAAAAATCTTATTAATGTAGCACATGCCTCAGGACTTAAGGTGGGTATATGCGGACAGGGTCCATCCGATTTTCCGGAATTAGCTGAATTTTTAGTGAAAGAGGGCATTGACTCAATCTCCTTAAATCCGGACACTGTTCTCAAAGCAGCAGTACACATTAAGAAGGTAGAGGAAGGAGTTACTAGTTAATAGTTTCCGCCAAAGGCGGATCAGCCTATGGCTGAGATAATTACAATTGTATGTCTTTTAAACCTTTTGAAAAACAGGAATTCCCAAAGCCCATATCATTTAAAAGGCTAATTGGTCCGAGCTTTATTATACTCGGATTAGGTCTTGGAAGTGGGGAATTTATCCTTTGGCCCTATCTAGCATCTAACTACGGCATGGGAATAATTTGGGGAGCACTTTTGGGTCTCACCTTCCAGTACTTCATGAACATGGAAATTGAAAGATACGCGCTAACCCGGGGAGAAAGTGTATTTATGGGTCTTGCCAGAAAATTTCGCTTAATATCTGTCTGGTTTCTGATCTCAACTTTTATTCCTTGGATCTGGCCTGGGATTATCGCATCTTCCGGAACGCTACTCGGACATGTTCTGGGGATCGAAAATACTCCTCTTATAGCGATCATATTGCTAATTTTCATGGGGCTTATATTATCATTAGGACCGGTATTATATAAAACTGTGGAAAATCTTGAAAAAGGTTTAATAATGCTTGGTGTGCCAACTATTTTTTTACTTAGCATAATACTTGCCAAACCAAATCACTGGATAGATATGTCAAAAGGTATCATAGGGATAGGAAATGGTTTTACATTTTTACCTGAGGGTATAGCTATATCCTCGTTTCTGGCAGCGCTCGCTTATGCCGGAGCTGGAGGTAATCTGAACCTAGCACAGTCTTTCTATATTAAAGAAAAAGGTTATGGAATGGGTAAGTACGCAGGCAAAATCACATCTCTACTTACCGGAAAAAGTGAATCAGTATCCCTAACTGGGACTAAATTTGATATTACAGAAGAAAGCGTAAGTTCATTTCGGAAATGGTGGAAAAATATAAATGCTGAGCATTTCCTAATCTTCTGGCTTACAGGCTCTATCACTATTATTCTTCTTAGCTTACTTTCCTATACTACAGTTTATGGCTTGGAAGGAAATAAACAAGGCATATCATTTCTTATAAACGAAGCAGGAGCCATAAGCCGGATGATTTTTCCTTTTGCTGGTACATTTTTTCTGATAATTGGCAGTCTTACGCTCTTTGGAACACAGCTTACTGTCTTTGACGCCACTAGTAGAATCATGGCTGAAAATACTATCATTGCAGCTTATCCTAGGCTTTCTGAAAACCACATCAGGAAAGCCTATTATATAGTCTTATGGCTTCAAATAATCGCCGGTATAATCATTTTTATGAAGGGCTTTAGCCAACCTTTGCAATTATTGACCATAGCAGCAGTCATGAACGCATTTGCTATGTTTGTACACGTAGGACTTACCCTCTGGCTTAATATGACAAGTCTTGAAAAAGAACTAAGACCAAGCATATTTCGAATTATCGCCATGGTCGCCGGGTTCCTTTTTTATGGATCCTTCTCTATATATACTATAATAACAGAGATAGCTAAACTAACCAGCAAATGATTAAAAACTTTTGCAGTATAATTAAATCCTCAAACTTCTACTAATATATAATAAAAGACGTTATCGGCCACTTAGAAAATATCTTAATTCGTTGCGCTGTATAAGCAATCTTGCTAAAATACCTATAATGCGCCCGTAGCTCAACGGATAGAGCAAATGAATTCTAATCATTTGGTTGGGGG
>CAYMDS010000079.1:0-5008 GCA_964389405.1 uncultured Gammaproteobacteria bacterium | reverse complement strand
AAGTGTCAATAGTAACCGCTCTATCTAAAAATATTCTTGTACTTATATCATTTGAACCAGTTGGATTTGAAATACCGAAAGCGAATAACATCGTATCCATCTTGGCAACTCTTGTCGTTAAAGAATCCAAACTCATATTTGTATAAATTGATAAGTCTAATCTTCCATTGGGTACACTCATATTACCCGAATAAGCAAATGAAGTAAAGGTTGCAGCACCATTTGAGTCTATCGAAGCTACCTCTGTATTATTAAAGTTCTTCCAACTTAATTTATTATATAATGAATTTGCTTCTGATTTTGAAACTACTGGGAGCATCTCAGTAGAACCTTGTCTTAAAGGATAGTATTCAATCTCGTTTAAGTAAGCATCCATCGTGTCTCTTGCTACGACATAAAATCTCATATCAGTCGCATAGGTGGAATCTGGGACTGTCATCTTCCAAACCGCATAATTTCCATTGGTGGAAATATTCTCCGCACTTTCAAAAGGAATCCATTGGCTATAAGTATAAGAATAAAAATCTCCATCAATAGAAGCTGGAATATTTGTATAATAAAAATGTAATAGAACATATCCGCCAGTATAAGTAACTCCAGTTGCACCAAACTCACTCTTAGTAGTGAAATCAATATAAACTTTGCCAGTATCAGATGAATCTACTACTACATAAGAGCCATACTGTCCGTCAAATAATTTATATTCTGTTATACTTTCGAATCCAGTATCTACAACTGCAAATCTGCTTACAGATGAATAAAGTAAGTTTTCTAATTGGGGATTGAACAATCTATTTGAACCAAATGGATCGTGTGAGAAAAATCCATTGTTTTGTAGATATTCATTTGATTCAATGGTTTTCGCCCCATTGTAAAAGACCGTTTCATTTGGGAAGTAAGCCGTTCCGTAAACCGATGCACTCGTATTTGTATTACCCTCTGAAATTACTCTTATGTAATAATTGTCTAATAAATAATAAGTGCTTGGTGCAATTCTGTAAAGAGTATCTTGAGATACTACGTTATTTCTTAATGTCAATGTGGAATAATACGGTTGGTTGGTTTCAATCTCAATCAGTCCATCTAATGTATTGCCCTGAATTGTATAAAGTCCAGCTTTACCTAATCTGATTGCTACGCTATCGGTCATATCATATTCATCGTCACCAGTCCCGTCATTTATAAAAGTATTCCCCATAATATTAGCAGTTGTAGGAGTCCCCCCACCAACAGAATCTTCATATCCTATCGTAATGAATCTTGGCGAAGTTTCGCCCCTTACACCGATTACGTTAAAAGAACCACTCCATAAAAAACTCATACAAGTTGTTGTATCATGAGAGAACGAACCGCCAAAAACATTAACCGAATTTGCTTCAATAGTCTTTATTCCAGTTCCGCAGTAAACTATATTCGGGTTTATGAATGAATGATTAAGCGAATTATCTCCCTCTATCCTAACTCCGTTTACACAATAAGAAACATCTAAATTGATATATGTCATTTCTTCAACGGCATTATTTGTCGGGGTTACGGTATCAGAAGAATCCCCCATATAAATACCGTTCTCAAAACTCTGTATTGCTATGCTCTCAAGCAATCCTATCACCGCATCTGCACCTTCATCGGCAGTTCCTTTAATTCTAATACCAGTTGCAGTTCCCGAAGTATTCTGATTGTAAATTGATAAATTACTTATCTGAAATCTCGATGGTCTTTGTAACCAAAACGCAGCAGAATCGGTATTGCCGTAATAATAAAATCTTGTGTTAAGCGTACTCTGTCCTACAATGTTTACGCTTCGATAACCAGTCGTAGTTTCTAAGATTAAAGGATGGTCTAATTTGTAAATACCATTAGGGACGTAAAGAGTAATATCATCTCCATAAGTCCCTTCTAATAACAATGCTTGTGAAAGTGCTTGATTTATCGCAGTAGAAGCATCAACCGAATTATCATTTACCGCACCATACATCTGCGGAGTTACCCAATTAACACCTAAAAGTGAATCCTGTATAACCTGAACTATACTATCCCTCTCCGTGTCCTTAAAAACACGAATCCCCTGTTGGGCATAAATAGGTGCAACAATCAGAAATAATAAGAGTATTATTTTCTTCATCTCGTTACTTTCGTTTGTATAGCGTCAAAGTATAGTTTACTACTCTTGTCGGCAATGCCGCACGATAATTTATTAGCTCTATTGACATTATTTGAGGTAAAGGGAAAATAACATAATTCTTCCCCTGTGTGTATGAGGCAACTGCTCTTGCCCTAATAGTATTTGAACTATCTCTTATTATGAGTTCATCACCCCAAAGCGTGTCTGAGACTACGCCTCGGTAATTAAATAATTCTGTCCCGCCTGTCAATCTCAAACTATCAAGCGTGGCATCTTTGCAACTGTCAATCGTAAGAATACCATACTCATAAGCTAATCCGGTATTAACGTTATGAATTGAATCACTTCTTGGGGTTAGTGTTGATAGGTTTGTGAATCTTACCGAGTCCCTAAAGATAGTATAATAGTACCCATCCTTGGTTATGTTGTGACTCTGTGCAATCAGTGGGACAGCCAATAAGAACATTGCTGCAAAAATTAGTTTCTTCATTTTGACCTCATAAAAAAATAGCCACAGATTTCTCTTGCGGCTGTTAAATTGAACGTAACCTTTAATTAAAATTAAATTATAAATACTTCTTAATCAAGAACAATTTTATCTTGGTCTATTAGTGCCTCTTCCGGTATTTCTTGGAGTTGAACCTTCCTTTCGATCTCTGACCTTTGATAATGAATTTGTCCTTCCAGTCCTTTACCGTTTCTCTGTCCTCGTCATCTAAACGGTTTAAGACAAATTGGGAAATAAACTTGTCCACATCTGTAATTCTCTCCTTCTGCCAATCGGTCATAGGATTATTTTTCTGCACCTTCTCATATAATTTTATGAATTTCTGCCGGGCTTCTAAATCTTTACCCGCCTGTATCAAAGGCACAATCTCATCTCTTACTTCGTTTTGGATAATATCGCTTGTTTGTGCGCTTATGAATAATCTTGATTTTTCCTTCTCGTATGCCTCTGATACCCTTAACGGCTGGAAACTTAAACTCTTGGCTAATTTCTCGCCAGCAGTAACCGGAGGTTGGGGCTTAATCTTTATTTCACCTCGTTTATATTTTTCCATTTCCTCAAGATATTTTTCTTCCGTTGGGATTAGTTGTCTGCCTGACATCTTTATCCCTCGCTTACCGTATTCTTGAGCCGAAACTACATTCCTCAATCCCATTGGAGCTAAGTATTTCCATTTTCTTGATTCAGTGGCATTATAAATATCACTTACTACTTGTGTTGGTGCTCCGCCTATTGCCTGTGGAATAGATTGTTTCCATGCAATATCTTCTAAAATAAATGGTGCTTGCTGTGAAAATAGATTACTTAAATCCACCTTAAACGTAACTGAAGCTACTCCCTTATACATGGCATCACCCATACCAGGAATTAACTTGTTAAAGTTCAGAAATAATTTTTCGTATTCTTCTTCGGGATCTTTCGGGATATTTAATAGTCCAAACATAAAAGATAAGAAACTCAAAACCGTTGAAGTCCAAGCCATATACTTTAACCCGCCAACACCGATTTGAGCACCAGTCTTATAAATTATCGGTCTGAATAAATGATCATCCATCAATGCCCTGTATGTCTTACCCCATTGTCCGTAATTCATAAATGCGAAGTTCTTAAACGTCAACCCAAAATCAATTACTGATTGTGCTGCCTTTGCTATTGTTGCCTTGCTCGGAATATTATACCCTGGAGGTTTTGCCAATCTTCCCGCAGGCGGTCCATAAGACTTGGCTACATTAAGAGAAATAAACTTCATTAGTTCTTCCCCGCTTAATCCGCCCTTCTTACCTAATAGATAAAATGCTCTCATTCCTTGTGCTCTGGTGAAATCTTCTATCATCAGCCCAGGGAAATTTACTGCTTTAGCAAATAATACAAACGAATCTCTTACTATATTAACATCATAGTATTTATTCGGGTCAACTCTTTCACCGATTAGTTCTTGTGTCCTTAATGGTTTGCCTACACCCTGTCTGTCAAGCCGTTTCGCTATATCAATGAATTCTTGTTCTAAACCATGATTATGAGAATAGTTTTTGCCTGTGTGCCGTGCAATCCAGTCCATTATCTTCCATGAATAATACTGAATGCCTCCTAACATTGCCGAACCAAATGCCTTTTCTGCCTCTATTGTTGATATGCCTAATTGTTTTGTTAATGATGGCAGTAACGGTAATAATGTATTAAAAGGCTGAACTATCTGTTGCACATAATAACTTAATCTTCCCGCTAAGTACCACACTGAAGCTGCTGCTCTTAAAGCCAAAGAAACCGTTGAACTTCTTGTATTCAATCCGTTAAGCATGGTTTGGATATAATCATCTTCAGCACTACCGGCTTTTAGGACTTTATCTCTCTTTAGCTTAACCATTGCCTTTTCAAGTTCCTTGTGACCGATGGTTTGATTCTTAAAGTAAGGCACACTATTCATGTATCTATACATAGCGGATTCAAAATTCTTACTCGTATATTCAAATCCCGGTATGTATTTTTTCTGGATGAAATGCCGGGTGAATCCCTTACCCATGATATTCTTTAACAGTCTATCTATTACAGGATTATCTTCGGCTATCCCGCTTAACTGAGCCAAATCAAGCAAATCTTCCTGACCCACTATGTTATCGAGAATATCTTCCTGTGCTTTTTTGAATTCTCCAACATAAACCTTATAACCCTGAGATTCGAGATCATCTTTTATTTCTCTTAATTTAGAAATATTATCAGAAGTAGAATAATATCTGTCCTCAACCTCTCCCGCCAACGCCTCTGCAATCGAAACTTCTTTAACGGCAGATAAATAATATTTATTGCTTAGTCTTGAGGAAGGGAAGTAAAATCTATTTTCAAGTTCTTTATATTTAATATCGGCTAAGTAATCAGCAGAA
>CAYMDS010000078.1:0-5017 GCA_964389405.1 uncultured Gammaproteobacteria bacterium | reverse complement strand
GAATTGTTCATCTGGCCTAGAGCAAATCTTGAGAGTAAAATAATTAACCATTCCCTGTTGCGGCATAATTACTTTGAGGATCCACAAGAACCAATGTTTGTGCCCCCTCAGATCTACTCTGAGTCAGAACCTCCACTGGTTGACAAAATTATTAACAGAGAAGAGGGGCTGGCAACAATTCAAGACTTTCTGGGTAATGGGGGAATAAATATTCTTATCGTGCATGCTGCAGGAGGGTTTGGGAAAACTCAATTTGTCATAAGCGCTAGCCAGCAACTCAGCCTCATAAGACATGATCTTGGGGTGTGGTTCTGCCGGCCTGGGATTAGAGACGTAAATGAAGCGATTAACGAACTAGATCATCAGAAGGACTTGGTGATATTTTTAGACGATGCCGAAAGATACCTAGAGGAAACAAAGAAGTTAATTGCCCATACTAAAACTTTTTATCCAGGAAAACTAAAATTAGTTTTGTCCTGTCGTAGTGCGGGAAAAGATATTATTAAAAATTTAGCAAATCTCTTAAGACTTGAAACTATTGCGGAGTTTGAGCTCCCTCAGCTCACCGAAGCCGAACAGATAGAGGTATTAATCTCTGCTGCAGCTCCAAAAATTGTTAAGCATCCTGAGCGAGTAGTCAAAGATTTAAATGGTAACTTATTTCTTATAACCACGGCCGGGAAATTAATAAGAGGAGGAGACGTTAATCCGATACAGATTAAACAAAAGATCAAGACAAGTATTGAACAAGAAACAGTTACTGCTCTTGATGGTTTAATGAATGAGTATACCGCGAAAAGACTATTGAGAGAGTTGACGGTGATAGTCCCGTTCTCAAAAGATTTACGCTCTGGAACTCGCGAAAGATTAGCGACGATACTAAAATTGGATCTCGAGTTGCTCAATGAGGCCATCGGCAGATTGATCGATGCAAGGATTCTTCGACTACTAGGGGCTTCTATAAGGTTTAATCCTGATATGGTGGGCGATATATATCTCTCCGTCGAACTGGATAGAGATGATTCGGTAGAGGTAGTAAACAGGTTCTTCGAGAATTGGCTCAATGACTATCCCAAACAACTAACTATAAATTTGGCGGCGGCCATGCGTCATAGTGAAACTGATGCCTCACGCCAAGCCGTAAAAGCGCTCATAAAGAAGTGGATCCTCGAAGCACCCCATACATCAGGGTCGGATAAGTTAAAAAGGATTAATCAGATTGTTCCAATTGCCTTTCTATCACCCGAGGATATAATTGCATTGATTCTCGCATATATTGACTCGCCAGATAATGGCGGGCTAGATAGGGATGATTATGGTCCGGCTATATCTCAAATATTACATGTTGCTGGTTTTGAGAACCGTCTAATAAAGCTTATTTTTTATATTGCTCAGAAGGATTTGAAGGGCATGTATGATAATTACACACCCGTAAGACTTATTCGACAGATTACTTCGCCAATCGAAGTTACTATAAAGTCTGTTGTTGCAACTCTAATAATATTATCAGAATTAGTAAGTAACCCTGATTGCACGGAAGTAGAGGCAAAGCTGGCTGCGGAAGGATGTAAAGAAGCGCTGGCTGGGTCGCACGAATATAGTGAAAACTATGGGATTCAATTTACTGTTGGTAGAAAAACGCTAGTATATAAAGAACCATTCAAAACAGAGGTCGACAAGCTCAGAGATAAAGGGATGGAGCTACTTAAGTGCTTAATATCACACTCGAATATCAAAATAAGTAAGATAGGTATCGAAATCGTTAATGATATAGGCGACGAGGCACACTCTACAGATAATGACTTGTGGCAAAGAATACTGGTTGATAAGACCGAGGCGCTAACCTGGTTAAAGCAAATGATAATAGCAACGACATCATTTGAGATACTTAGTTCGATTGAAGATATTCTAATAAGATACTGGGCCAATAACCATATATATGGGAAGCTGAGTGATGCATGCAGAGAGATGTTAATAAATTATCCGCGAACTGATGAGTATATTATTTTTCGCTACTTTGTAGCTCATGATCTAATTATTAGAGACTTTTCGATTATTGATAAGAGTGCGCCAAGTGAAGGTCGCTGGTCATGGCTTGTACATAAACATTTTAGACTTCATGAGCTAAAGCAGGAGGAGCTAGATGTAGTAGTTGAAGCTCTAGCAAGAAAATATCAAGCGACTAATGACATTTTAGGGTATCTCAACAAATTAGATGCAGATATCAAAGGTATAACACAATGGCAATATATACCACTTGTTGAAACTTGGTCAAAGTTCGATAATCAAACTTTTGTTCAGATTGCTGATGATGTCAGTCTGTTTAGTCAGATCCCCGCAATGTTTCTTAAAGGTGTCTATAGGGTAATTAGCGATCATGATAGGAAATATATAAATGAGTACGCGGAGAAGCTTCTTGATCAATCTAATAAAATTGATGCACAGGGAGCGGACATTCTGCTCGACCTTATTGCTCGACACTCTATTCCTTCTGCGGAGTTCCTACCGTGGCTATTTGCGATTATTGAACGTGGTGATAGCTACACTAAACATTTAATCCTACATCGAGCTTATTTCATCTTCAAAGACAGAGATAAGGAGGAGAAAACTCGCGCTATAGAATTACTGGAGCTTATCATGAACAGGCCTATCGATGATCGTATTTTAGATATGGTTGATTTTCTTTTGTCACATATAAATCTGTGGGATCCCCCAAAAGACAAGATTGACAACCTCCGAACCACATTATACGAAGTTATTAGTAATAGACCCTCAATCGGTTATCATGCGGATGAATTATTAAAGTTTGCCGTAAATAGTGATCTTGATAAATTCTTAAACTTGATATATTACCGCTTAAAAAAGAATCAGAAGACGCCAATTATCGAGTATACAGTGCGCTTCGATCCAATACCCTCAGACGGTTTTCGCTCAGGGGTTGATCTTATTAAATCTTATGAGGACTTCGCTAAAATGATGGATCAGATTAACTTCTGGAAGAGCCAGAATTTGCTTTATTCATTTGATATAGAAAATCTCCTGAAGCATCTTAATAACCAAGATGCTAAACATGATGATTTCCTGCCGAAATATATTGGCAACAAAATCAATTCTGGAAACAGCGCAGACATAAGAATAGCTATCACTTCTTTATTCGGTGTTCCTTTTAGCTCTGATACAGCTGATCTTTTTTTAAATTTGTTGTTAGCAGCTGAGAAGGCCGGAATATTAGATGAAGCGAGAGATGTTTTCTCACATCAAGTCATAAGCGGAAGCTATAGCGGGACAGTCGGCGAAGCCCCGCCTGCACTTGTAAACAAACGAAATGCTTTGATGCGAATTCATGCGACATGCTCCTCTAGTATGATAAAAGATATTCTTGGGACACATATCAAATCGATGAATGAAGATATAAAGAGACATATAGATGAGGGCGAAGAATTGATGTCACCTAAATAATATAGTATGCCTTTAGTTATCAAAGACCAGACTTGGCAACTCGCAGAAAAGCTATATATTCACTCCTATAGAGTTGAGGGTTTTATAGATCTTCTTAAATCGCACGAAATAGTTTTGCCCGATGATTTTTATAGTGGCTTTGAAGTTTATGCCTTTATGACAACAGTTCATAATGAGTTTGCGAGATTTATGCAAAAAGTTCCAAGCCATAGATACCTGTCACTCCTTAAAGATATTATATTTGATGGAAACATAAGAAATACTCAGCGCGATAACTGGAATTACCTGGGAGTTCAAATTAAGACCTGGTATCCAGAGTTACTAAAGAGTTTAGAAGAAAGCCATTTAGAGATTAGTATGTCCGAACAAGAGATAATTTTTTCAGAAATTATATCAAGACAGATTCAAAGTAACCCTGATTTTTTAATATATGACTTCAATGACTACTTTTTGGACTACATCAAAAAAGAAATTAATGAGGCTTACAATGAGGGACATTATTTGGCTGTGATGATTCTCAGTAGAAAATTAATAGAATGCGTAATCTTTAGAATCTGTGAGGTTGTTTTTAACGAGAAAGATGCAAATGGGACGTACAATCGTGATAACCACATTCTCTGGTTTAATCTCAGCGAAGGTAGAAATCTTGGTTTAGATAAGGTCTTAGACAACCTAAAGGACAATTCTTCTAGATTCTACGGCTATAAAGATCTAGTCGAGGAGATTTGTCTGTTGACCAGACCTTTAAAAAACAGAATAAATAAAATGGTCCATAGGGATTACATTATCCCAACAAAAGAGATTGTGGATGACGAAGACATTCCTGGTCTATGTAATAAACTGAGACGATTGTATGGGAAATACTGTAATCCCTAATAAATACTATGGATTATAATCTTGATTCATTGTTTCAAGCTCTCGATGAAGGGACTAAACAAGGGGCTCGCATGGCATGGCATGTGCTAATATCCATTTTGGTCGATTATTGGATCGTAGTGATAGTTCTCTTATTGGTAGTCCTCTTAATTGCTATAGTGGAGGCTCTATTGGGAAGATGGGGAATGCTAGGCAGCGCGCTTTATCACTACCTCTATTTTGGGATACTGTTCATAGTAGGATTAATCTGGGGATCGGATATATTTGTAAGCAATTTATTTAGCATCTTTTGCACCTTAATGCTCTACCCACTGTGTTATTGGATTACAGGACGAATTTTAGTCAAAATGGGGTTTATTAGATTTGCTGGTAGGATTCATAAATGAGACATTGGCCAATCCCTTTTATAGTGTCTTATTTGTCTCATTTACCCCGACCCATCTGGCTCAAACAGCTATCAGCCAAAGCTCTTCAAAACCCCTTGAAAAGCCCCCAAAGGCTTGGCACCAGACTTTAGTAGCCCGCCACGCTGAGCGTGGCGGTTTGTGGCGCTCAGCGCCACGCCACATCGAAGAATTACATTTTAAAAACAGGGGTTCATTAACCTGTTTTTTATTATGTTTTATACCTATATCCTGATCAGTCTAAGAGATGGTCAACTATATATTGGTTACACACCCGA
>CAYMDS010000077.1:0-5023 GCA_964389405.1 uncultured Gammaproteobacteria bacterium | reverse complement strand
CTTCTCCACCATAATAAAGCGCAGATAGTGCCTTAGCCGTTTCTGTCTTTCCTACACCAGTAGGCCCCAAAAAAAGGAAGGAAATTGGTCTTTTGAGCGTAGTCATCCCCGCACGAAGCCGTCTCATAGCCTCAGATATTGCTGTAATCGCCTGCTGTTGTCCTATAACTCTCTCATGCATCTTATCTTCCAGATGCAAAAGTAATTCTTTCTCTTTACCCTCAGGTGCCGCTATAGCTATACCGGTTTTCTGTTCTATCGCCGAAATAATATCAGCGTCAAATACATAAGGCTTATGGGATGCTGACAGCATTCTTTTTACATCTTTTTTTTCAGCTATACTGTGAGATACATTTTCCAAAAGATCAGCGGCGCTCCCAGGTAAAGATGCATCCTGGAAATACCTATCAGCGTATTCTACAGCCGTAGTAAGCGCCTTATAAGTCAAAATAACTTTATTCTTACTCTCTATCTCGTCTGCTTTTTTAAGAATCATACGGATAGCAGTTTCTTTATCAGGCTCAAGAAACTGGATAGTAGTAAATGCTTCTATAACAGGACTTTTTTCAATGAAACTCTTAAAACTTCCTGTTGTCACGCTTGCTATAATAGGCAGTTTTCCAGACTTCAAGTATGGATATAAAGCACCTGTAAGATCAATATTATAAGCAGATGAGCCTGCAATATTTTGAAATTCCGGTATATACAAAACTATATTTCCCGAATGGGAAACCTCTTCTATTACGGTTTGAAGCCTATTTTCCAGCTCTGCTCTATTTGAAGCCCCTGCGATGAGTGGGCCTACCATAAGCTCAAGCACTTTTATATGAGCATATCTTGCGGATGCTGTATGCAAAAAGCTTTCCATTGCGAAAAGTGAGATCAAATTCTCCCGTCCTGATCCCGGATTACCTATAAGGAGCACATTATTGTTTTCTTTCCGAGATAGAGTATCAATTAACTGTGAATATTCTTTTTCCCGTCCTAAGATCTGCGGTTTTTTATGATAAGCGATATAGGAATAGTCCCTTGTGTATTTTTTCGTTTCAGGTGTCCATCCTGTTATTAAAGCCTCAGCTATACCACTCCCAAAATACTCTGTACGCTTTCTTGGCGGCTTCTCCTCATTAGGATAATTATGTCTTGCCCAATAAATAATACTTATAAATTCTTCTGTCTTTAATTTTTTATTAAACAAAAGCTTATACTTAGGCTCTATAGCCAGTAAATAACCCCCTACTAAATCAACTGTTGTTATATATAATCCGCCGGTAGATTGAGAAATACTTGCTGCGCCCTTTAAAATATCTTGAAGACTGATATCTTCACGAGGAATTTCTTTAGGATTCAAAGGGATTTTTTCAAGAAGGAAATTAGTGCTGGGACTTTCTACACAAGAGGCAATTATTTGTCCTAACTTCTGGTGCTTTATAATCTTTTCTAACACCTGAATAGTGCAAGACGTATACCAATTCTTCCCATCATTTTTAGAAATTGGTAATAAAGGAAGGCTTCGGGATATTTTATACCTGAAAAATATTTCTACTTGAATTAGAGCTGAAAGAAAAAATAATGGCAAGCTTATACTCACGGATTCCTTTATAGATACATAAAACCAAAAACTGAATATGCATAAAAGTAAAACACGAGCCAGCCGGACGGGAGCGGTATGATAAAAACTAGTTATATACGCGTAAAGAATCATAAGTGTATATCAAAAAACAAAGCGCCCACTGCTATAACAGGCCAGGAAACAAAAATCAAAATTATCGCAATTTCAAAAACCAGAAGTATCATAAATAACAATAAATCAACAAGAATAATCCAGAACTTAACGAACATCCCCATCCCTATAGAAAACCAAACTAAACCTTCCCGATATTCATTCTTAAGCGGTTTGAAAAACGTCGCAAGAAGTAAAGGTAGTGAAAATTGCTGTAAAAATGCGAGATTTAATGAATGAAAGTAAAGTATCATTCCACGAGGGGCATCGATAAACCAAAACCACAAAAACTCTAAAGGTAAGAATAAATAGGCAGCCATACTACAAGTATAAGTAGGAATAAAAAATATTACAATTACATGAAGCAGGAGAAGGGGTGATCTTTATCTTTCTTAAATATCCCTCCCCACTCAACTACAGTAAAACCTTTTCTCTCAGGTGTTATTATTACCGGCTCTTTAAGACTTATCTTATTTTCCAGAGGCGTGAAATGAAGAGTTACACGGATTGTACTATCAGGCGACGGATTTATGTATAGAGGAGAAATATTCGTCAGCAAATCCTGCCCTACGATCTTGATCTGATAATAAGGAGATTCTGGTAGAACTTTCAGCCAATAATCAATAAACTGTTTCTTCTCTTTTTCATTTAAACCAAGTCTCGTAACTAAATCCGGCAGGAAGGAATCTAAGGAATCATACCCTACTACAAATCCCTCTTTCGGAAGCTTTATTAAATAATCCGGAATATCAGCTTCATAATAAAGATAATCATGGCGACTGTAGCCTGCATAAATATCCCCAAGAGGTGTGGCCTTTACGCTCCATCCGAAAGAAGGGTAATCGGGAATTGTTAACAATATTTTCCCTAAAGGATTAAGCCTCACATGGACTAGTAAATCATTCTCGGGATATAAATAAATTGCCGGCTTACAGTACGGTGAAATCCAGTCGGCGGTAGGACTGTCATTTATGACGAAAAATGTCTCAAGCTGTAAGTTGGGTTTTTCCGAAGGACTAGGTAGGTTAATAATTTCCTGACCATCAATTTCACCCGGCGTAATTATAACCGGTGGTTTAACACAGTTTTTTATAACTTCATGAATTCCATTATCCGTTGGATTTTCCGGATGATAATCACTTATGCGAAAATAAACATCAAAATTCGCAGTACCTTCCCGGTTCTCGCACTCTCCCGGATCATTCTCGGGACGACATACGTAAATCAACTGATCATCAGGTATTAGATAGCAGCCAAGCCTGTCTTCTCCCGGCGGAGGAGGACCATAAATTGGGTCTACGGCTGGTGTGATACGTCCAGTGCCACCCGCCGGACACTCGGGTGGATGTTCGTATGCGGTTCTTTGGCCCATGGGATTGTAAAAAATCTTGTTTCCGTTAAATGTTGCCCCTCCGGGGTCGGGATCAATATGATGCTCAGTGGAGCGTAAATGGACATCTGATTTAAGCAGCGCGTAACCTGCAGGATAGGCAGGATGCGCGGGAGGAGAATATACAAAGTATTCATCAGGATCCGTACTCGGTCTGCATAATTCACCATCCCCTGAGTCACAGCATTGATAAGTAAGCGATCCGGTTGTCGAATCATATGGACTTAGCTGGGTGAGCCCGAACACTAAAGCGAGACTTAATCCCAAAACGATTGCCAGTACAGCCATGACCCCAAATCCTACTTTCCCCCGACGGAAAAAGTTTTTATTTTTTTTAATAATTAATTTTCTTTTCCTTAGTTTCCGCTTCATATAAAAATTCTGTATTATAAAAGACTTATTAATTGATCTTATATTATAACTACATAAAACACGAGAATGGATGTTTACTATCTTTCTTGAATATCCCTCCCCACTCAACTACCGTAAAACCTCTTCTTAAAGGTGTTTTGATCACCGGCTCTGGAATATTTATTATACTTTCTAAAGGAGAAAAATGCAGAGTGACTCTTATACTAGTTTTGGCCGAAGGCGTGAAGGATAAAGGCGAGATAGCATCAAGCACTGATTTCTCAATAATTTTTATTTGATAAAAAGGAGCTTCCGGTAAAACTGTTAACCAATATTCTGAGAATTGTTTAGTCTCTTTTTCGTTCAAACCTAACCTTTTTACCAAACTGGGAAGGAACGAACTTAAATCGTTATATTCAACCACATACCCGCTATCGGGAAGTATTACTTTATCATCCGGGATTGATGCTTCATAAAAAAGGTAATCATAACCAGTACCATTGTGATAAATGTCGCCGTTAGGATACGCAATTACGCTCCATCCTTCCGGAGGATACTCAGGGATAGTTATTAATATCTTCCCAACGGGGTTTATTTTCAGATTTATTAATGATATGGACTCGGGATATAAATATATAGCAGGCTTGCAATAAGGCGCTACCCAATTTCCAACTACCGCATCTTGTTTCACGTAAAATGTCTCAAGCTGTAAGTTGGGTTTTTCCGAAGGACTAGGTAGGTTAATAATTTCCTGCCCTTCGCTTTCACTTTCAGCCTCAGGCGGTTTCATACAATTCTTAATAGTACGGGGTATTCCGGGAGAAGGATAGTCATTGTCCCTGAAATAAACACTGAATATTCCGTCATCTCCTACTTCGTGATTAGCAGTGCAGCCTGTAGTGCATACATATACCAACTCATCGTCAGGAATCGCCTCACAGATTTCATTCGTTTCGTCCTCAAGATCATAAAGATTCGCATGTATTGTATCCATTGGATGAGTTTTGGGTACATGAAAGAAGTCACATGTCTTATCCGGCACATCGCCGCTTATATATAGTCTCTGGGCTATTTCGCTTTCACTTGCCCCGTTTTGGTATACACGCTGCCCTGCTTCAAGCCCTATGGCATCTGAAATAGGTATAGGATCAATGTGAAAAAAATCTTTAGAAAACTTCACATTACTTTTTAATAATGAATAGTTTATAAATGCATTTGCTTTATTTGAAAATCTTACCTGTATAGCGCTATCTTCCACAGGCTTGCATAAATCACCATCACCTGTATCGCAGCATAAATAATTGGCTAACTCTGAGGAAGTGTAAGGAGAAAGCTGTCTAATCCCGAATACCAGACCAATACTGATAGTTCCCACAAGTGCAAGAACTGCTAAAACTCCGAAGCCTATCCTGCCGTGTTTTAAATTTAATTTATATTCTTTTCGCAATTTGTTTAAAAACTTCTTATTTAGCAACTTATTCATTACAAATTTACTTAAATTAAAAATTACATGAAGCAGGAGAAGGGGTGATCTTTATCTTTCTTAAATATCCCTCCCC
>CAYMDS010000076.1:0-5132 GCA_964389405.1 uncultured Gammaproteobacteria bacterium | reverse complement strand
TCTGAAGAAATATGCGGGCTACATACGTATCGCTTCTTGAGGTATTTACGACTTCGCGCTCCTGAGGTTTTTCAATTTCTGTCATAGAATATAATGTTTGTATTGATTTTCAATGTAGAAAATTTATTTCTTCTTTACATACCCTCTGAAATCCAACAATTGCACACTTATATCATCCGTTGCAGGAGTCTTCGGATCTTCTGCCCTGAATTGATCCCATAATACTCTTGCTTGATCGACTATGGCCTTGGATATTTGCTCAGTTGAATAATCTGGATGCTCTTGAGAGATACTTTTTATTTGGCTTAAAACATCTTGAGGAGTCATAACATCCCAAAGACCATCACTTGCTAAAACACCCCACTCTGTATCGGGAGTTATTGCTTCTTGCTTGACATAAGGCTCTGGCGATACCATATTGAGACTCGAATCACCTAATGCCCTAGTCACCATAAGCTTATGCGCGGGATTATCTGGAGAATATATATATCCATCTTCGTTTACATTACCACCCTCACGAATTATTCTTTCTTTCTCTGCAGAATCAGAAGCATTATGTTTATGCGTCAACTCCACTACTGAACCATTTGCTTTAAGAAGAAATGCCTGAGCATCACCTGCATTTGCAACGTAAATCTTATTTCCCTCTATATACGCTGCCAAAGCAGTAGCTCCACCATAATCATATCCCTCATGCTCATTCGCTTCTATACCTGCATCAGTTTTAAGAAATGCCTTGCTCAGTGCCTCCATTACAGTGTTATTATTATTAAATCCTAATAAAAAATTATTATGTAAATTATCTCTAGCAAACTCCGCCGCCCTATGTCCTACCCCAATTCCATGTCCGTCATAAATTCCGACAAATCTACCATTCGCTAATTGCATATTAACCATTCGGTCTTGATTTGCCCTTCCCTCTCTATAATGTTCTCCAATCTTTAATTTTGAATTATCTACTTCGACGCTTTCATCTATTCTTGCTCGGCTCTCCAGGGCATCCGCATCAGCTGCTTTTTCCTTTGGTTCCTTTCCAGTCGGCACTTGAGAATCTAGTGGACTTTTCTCCCTCAATGTCTCAGCTGTCTCTCCGGGCTTCTTCTCCTTACCAGGCTTTCCACCGCGAGGATCTAACGCGTCACGAGGAGTTAAATTAGTAGGTATTACCGCATCAAATAACCACGGATCTCTATCCCTATCATCTCTTCGTGGTATAGGACCAGTGTAATCCGGCCTATCAGGCTCCGTCGGCGTAGGGGTCTCAAGCGCTGGGTTATGTGGTACCGGATCAACCGGCACAGTTCGATCAAGCGGAGGTGTGATTTCATAAGTCGATATTTCCCTTGTCTGCTCGGGAATATCTATTCTAGTTATTAAATTAAGATCTTCAGTAGGAGTACCAGGTATTATTTCAGTACCTATATCGGCTGCTCCATGACTTTGGATAGTTGCTATCGTATTAAGTGTATTATTCTCCGGTACTACTATTCTTACCAATCCATTTCTTATAACCCCATCTTGATTAACACCAATCTTAAACACATCTTGCCCACCTGCTACATATCCGCCCGGCATTCGCGCAACAGCTTCCTGATCTACCAAAGCATTATAAAGCTCAGAAGCAGGCATGGTTCTATTAAATCCTGAACCATCCCATACTCTCACCATCTCTGAACTATCAGGTCTTAGTGAAAGATTACCATTTACAGCCTGAACTACGATAGACTGATTCTCGCTTCCGGGAAGACTGAATGCAATTCCTACTCTGCCTTCATTTATAGCATTTCGTACATTAATCTGAGCATCTGTCGAATCTATTGAACCGTTATTATTTGCATCGATAAAACTGACATCCTGAGTTAAGTGAGTTTCGAGAGTTACAGCATTTCCATCAGTTCTAAGCCATAAACTTCTTTCATTTAGATCTGAATTACCCACCGCATCTGGTTCAGTATTCGTATACCAAACACTATTATCTACATGTCTTACATTATCGGTAGCCCAGATTCCATTTCTATTAACAATATTAACTGTCGACTTGCCCGGCTCTGTTACGGGAACTTCATCAAAATTTATATCTTTATCAGTAAGTATTGAGCCGTTATGATCCCAGATCATTTTTCCTCCCCCATCAAATCGCGCATTGTTAATAAGTACACCATGATCTGGTTTATCGCTAAAAACTAAATCATAAGTACCATCGCCTTGTGGTCTCCATTCGGTACCTTCTGGAATGATAGTCATATTTCCATCTAGAGGCGATTCCACTGTTCCTTTAATTTCTTGAAGAATAGTCTCAACTCTTGATGCACCATCGGTTATAGTAAATCCTTCATCTGCCAATATCTTTTTAAGCGTGGATGGTACCTCTCCGGTGAGCTTTAATGAACCATCAGCCTCAATTATTCCTCTAGCATTACCGAAAGCAGTTCCATCCGCGTGGTAGAACCCGAATGTCCTGGCTGTTATATGCATCTCCAGATTATCACTAGGTTCTCCTATGGTAATAAATTCGTTTGTATAATGATTATAATGATCTTTCAAATCCTCAATAGTAACCGGGCTTTTGATAAGATATTCACGTGTGTGTTCTTCCAATAGATCCGTATCTATCTGTCCTGCCGCCTGATCTACTGCATCAGCGGCGGTGTCTGCTGCCGCACCTGCTCCATCTGCTACAGTATCTGCTGCGTCCGCACCATCAACACCAAAAATATTATCAAAGAAATCAGCTACACGATCTACAGCAGGTGCCTCCCTCGCCACACGCAAACCTTCACCTATGGGTCCGGCATTTGCACGTATCGCGTTGCCGAATCTATCAAATTGCGCTCCTGCATCTGCTATATCATCTCTTGCAGCATCCATCGCATTCTCACCCAGTTCCCCTAAAGCATTTAATGCAGGTGCTTCTTCAAACATAACCTGTAATCCATGTCCTATACCCGGCAAATTAGCACGCACCCCATCAACTACCTGATCCCGGGCCTGATCCATCGCATTTAATCCGAAGCGAACAGCTGGACCGTTTATGGGTCCTAGCGCGTTAAAAGCGCTGTTATTGATTATTTCCGGCACATTCAAATTACGTGCATTTTCTCTCAAAGCATTTGCCCCTCTACCTAGCGCAGACGCTACCGCCTGCCCCGCTCCTGTCTCCTGCAGCAATTCTCTTCCACCCGCAAGGATTCCGACTCCTGCAAGTCCTGTGAAGAATGAGGTTGCTGCACCTACAGCTACCCGGCCAGCCTTGTATTTTCCGAATGCCTCATCCTGCCTACTGACGTCTTGGTCAAAAGCTGCTATCCATTTTTTCTCTGCCTCATCTGTTAATTCCTTTATACGCTCCTCAGTCATACCCTGAGTCGCAAGCTCTTGTCTAAGCATTTTCAGAGTATTATCCAAATGTAAGTTCCTATCCCTTTGGACCTTGTTACTATCATCAACCCTGATTAAATCAACTCCATTTTTAGCTCCATAATTTCTTCTAGCACGGATTTCTGCTATCCTATCGATCATTCCTGCTGTATCATTACCTGTAATCAAAGCTTCAAGAGATAACCTTTCTTTACGCTTAGAAGGATCATCTACGAATTTCCCTTCATCATCCAGAAGTCTTGCTCCGCCGCCATAACTGAGATCTTTCGCGTCTACCATGTCATATTCGAAATTACCCATATCCCGCATAGTGTCTGCATTTATTAATTTCCTGAATTCATTACGGTTATCAGCTGTAGTCTTCTTCTCGCCACCTACCGCACGCTCTGCCATATACGTAGCTCTATCTGTCTTAAGCTCAGTATTTCTTCTTGCAGCACTAAAAAAGGCGCCCAGCAATAACCCCGAGCCGGGCGCTATAATATTAGCGCTTTTTCGAAGAGAACTCTGAGCTAAAAGCTTGCCAAATACAAGAGTAGATACCACTCCTGCAACAAATGGATTTGTAGCACCTCCCCCTCTCCCTTTAGTCCAGTTCATTACCTTATCGTGCCACTTGTAGTTTGCCTGAGTTTCTGCTCCCCATCTGACGTTACTGAGTTCTATTTCTATCAAATCATCAATTTCACTTAATACCTGATGGGTTTCTCTAAGTTTCCCAACTGACTCCATTACATCAGTTGCGAAGTATTCAGCTACACTGGCCAGCTGTTTATCATTACTGCCAAAGACTGCCAGAAGCGGCTCTCGTATTTTCGGATCTACAGTAGATGCGGTATTCTTCTTCACGAATTCTGCAAGTTTCTTCTGCAGATCTTTTTCATTTGCTATACTACCGTCATAAGTAGGCTTAAGGATATCTGTTAAAAATGCATCATAAAGTTCAGGGTGTGTGGTTTTAGATATCTTACGCATTACTTCACCCTCTATGGGTTCATCTGATGATGCATGCTCTAATGCTGCTTTAGCTTCTAATTCCGATTCCTTCCTTTCATTATCTACGCCCTGCACGCTTCTTAAGGCATTTTTTATAGGGTCGAAGTCTACATTCACGTTATCATGCTCCTTCATGGCCTCCATCAGCCGTTGGGTATAGAGCTCGGTTAGATAGACTTCTCGTAATCTGGTCAAAATTTTTCTAAACCAATTTCCTGATCGCAGCTGTTCATTTACCGCCTCAGCGGCCTTCAATCTCGCTCTGCTTTCGATATCCCGCTGTCTGTTACCTATCCCTATTACAATTTTTTCAGCCTGAATTTCTTCAGTAGGAGTTACCCTAGGCGGCAATTCATCGTCCTCCTCTGAAATTTCTGGCTTGTGTGGAGAAACTTCATCAGCTGTAAGCGTAATTTTTGCTTTTTCACCCGCAGGGGATGGAGGCAGATCTTCAATTTCTTTTTTTACGCCTGAACCTGGAACTTCGGGAGCAGGAGGTTTTACTCCAAAGGTTTCGCCTGCCATAGTTGCTCTTACGGGAGCAGGAAGTGAATGTTCAATAGTAGACGTAGGTCTTACGGGTGCTGCCGGACCATCAGATTTACCGTCAGCACGTACGGGCGCTGGAGACGTAGTATCTACTACTCCATTCGTAGATACCGCTCCTGTCTTGCTTCTGGTAGCAGAAGGCAGAACTAATTCGCGTCTTTCTTCTATTATTTTTTTTGCCAAATTATAATTATCAGTATCGTTTCCGG
>CAYMDS010000075.1:0-5183 GCA_964389405.1 uncultured Gammaproteobacteria bacterium | reverse complement strand
GGGTTTGACATCATTAAGTCAGGGAGGCTATGCTGTATATGGAGAAATATTTATGTCGGATGTAAGTACTGCAGAAAAAAGAGAGCCCACGACTGAGGTAAACGTTGTAAACCAGGATGAGATTAGGACTGCAAATGAACATACGCCTGAGCAAATTAACGAAGCATTGGCTGCAAATAAGGTAAAGTTAGATAGCGATGAACAAGTTAAACTGGAAACAGAGAAAGATGCTGAGCTTGTGGGTTTCTTGCAAAGCTACGGGATATCACCTGAACAGTTTAATGAGAATCCAGAGTTTTTTAGACAAAATAAATGGCTTTTTAAAGATAAGCTAAAACCTGAGCAAGTCTCAAAATTAATTCGTATTTGGAAAAAACATTTTGAAAGTCACGAAAACGGTGAGGTAGAGTTTAATGTTAAGTTTCATGTAATTTTCACATTGGCAGTTGCTGCTGGCTTGACGCCAAAAGCATTTGCAAGGCAATTCAAGTGGGATTCATTTTTTGATATTCCTCAACCAGCCACCCCTGTTGGGATAATAAAGCAAATATTCAAAGATGTTATCTTGGAAATTGTCGCAGGCGTTGCGGTGCCTGCGGATGATCCAAATAAAACTCCTGAAGAAAACCGGGTTATAAAACAGCAAAAAAAAGAAGCATTTGCAAAAGTCTTATGGGGAGCTAAAAATAGAAAGAAAGAAGAGAAGAAGGAGCCGATATCGCATGACGAAAAAACTGCGCAAAAACATGCGATTGAAATAGGAGCTTTACCTGATCTCGTAGCGAATATAAATTCAACCCTGGAAACAGATGATGAAAGGATTAGCGAGGCAGAAAAACTTTTGGGTATGAAGTTAACAGATAGGCAAAAAACTGCTTTAATAAGCGCGCATAAAATAGGTAAAGGGCAGAAGGGAAAAGATGGAACACCTGCTAAGGTTTTTAATTTTACTGATAGTCAAATTGCTGAAAAAGCCTGGATATTGAAATTTGGTGTTGAGGATGCAAAAAGCAAGGATCCAATATTTACACGAGAGCAGCGGAGGATGCTGATGGAAGCAGGGTTAGCAGGAGAGGCTGTAGGAGATAGTCAAGAGTCAGAGATAGATAGGAACGAGCAGGATAACAGGAGAATAGCAAAAGCTATTTTGGATGGTCTTACTCCATTTCAGCGACAAACTATTGATGATATAAGAGTTGTTATTGAAAATCGTAATATACCGCTTGATTTAACCGATCCGTCTATCACTGCATCAGCGGCTGAGCTTGCCAGAAAGCTTCCAGAAGGAACACGAATTACTGCAGAACAAATAGATGAGTTTATAAACAGAAAGCTTGCGGAGATGAATCAGGTAATTAATGAAGTACGACGCGAAGGCTTGGTGACCAATGAGCGACAACAGGCTGCAAAGAATGCTTGGGATGAAATGAAGAGAGAAAGAATTAACGCAGGCGAGCCACTTACTGAGGATGAGATACGAAAAATAGAAAGTTGGATAAGGCTTGGAAAATTCCCGAATGAAGTATCGTGGCAGACTGTATCTGTGGAAAGCCAGAGGGAAGAAAGTGAGCTTGTAGCTCGAGCGTGGGCGGAGTATGAGGATTTAAGAAATTCACAGAATCAACCCTTTACTGATGCTGAGAGGCTAAGGGTTGCGCAAGCTATTAGACGCGGAGAGATGCCGCCAATGGACTTCATCCACCCAGAAGAGCCGATAATAAATGAAAATATTAGTGAGGATATTGGAGCTAGGGGCCACAGAACATTTTGGGAAGAGCTTCAAGATTTACATATGCAAAGAAAAAGACAACTAGCTCAAGGTATGAGCCCTACAGACAGGAACTTTATAAGCATGTCTGTGATAGAGGCGCAGGAGCAAAACAAGTTTGAACATCCAACCCCAAATAGCGTTGAAGATCTTGCTTGGTTAATTGGTAAATCCGCACCGGATTATTTTGGCGTTTTATCGAATAAGCCTGTCTGGGAGGTGGCATACACCAGAAATGGCACCAGGGCAGATGGTACAAGTTATAAAGCGGGCGAAAGGGTAATGAGAGAGGATGAATTATATGATGATGAAATAACTGAGGGTAGGGTGAATAAGGGCAATTTCATTAGTTGGCTTCGAGACAGAATGATGTATATGCATGGTGATGAGCCGGATGATGGAATTGATTTTGAAAAAGAGATAACGGTTGAGCGAGGAGGATGGGGAACCATTAACATGGGTGCTATTCGTAAAAACCCAGGCAGGTATTTAAGACGTGAGTCTGTATCCCGTAAAAAGACTGAGCTAGAGCAAAGAATGAGAAATTCTACGGGAAGCGAGAAAGATGAGATCAGGAGAAAGATAAGTGAGTTGCCGGATGTAGTGATGACAGATTTACTAGATGAAATAAAGCGGGAAACTTGGGCTTTTACGATGACGCGTAATTACGATCTTAATTATAGGGCTAGATCGGGAAACAAAGATGATTTCACGAAAATGATGATTGAGATTTTTGCACGAAGTCCATTTACAAAGACAGTCTGGGATGGACGAAGTCTTTTCGATTGGGTTTTCACGATGGATCAGGAATATGGGAAAGATGACCATAAAGTAGGAGCAGCATTAGTGGGCGCTTATCAGATTTACTATAACCTTACCGATACAGAAAAATTAAGAGAATTTATGGGTGATGGCGCTAAGCTTCTTTTGACTCGAGCCGGATTAAAGGATGCACGAGATACAGCAGCAGGTATCAATTTGGATAGAGATGGAAAAGCAAGTATCACAGAGAAATTCAACGTAAACGGGGAATATGTCCGTAGAGTGGTTGAGAAAACTCCAGAGGAGGTTGAGGTGATAAGAAAGAATATGCTAAGCGATAGTAAGATAGATGACCTTTTTTACTATACCGGAGACCAGGCAAAGAAAATGCAGGAAATTTATCGAGAGATTGCCAGGCGTGGTTTTGATATACCTCACCGGCGGTTTGTGCGAGCTGGAGTAGATAGCAAGGGCGAGGAGAGATGGCAGGAGTTAGATGAAAAAGGACAGGAGAGAATAAATGAATGGCGATATATTAAGGCTTTTAATTTCAATTCAAGTCCCCAGATTTCTTCTGAGCCATCATTGATAATTCGTACTGCAATCCAAAAGTATATAACGGATAAGTATGATCTTAAGGTGCGTGATGCAGAAACTGGAGAAATGATTGTCGATACTAAAAACGTTGAATTTGCTGAATTATTTGCCAATACTATGAATAGGTGGACTGGAGCGCAGGCTAGAAATAATCACACTGCTGCAGGTTATGATGCCTGGGTGGCGCTTATGAAAACCCGTACATACAGAAGAAAATATTCAGAATCGAATCGTAGTGAGGCCTTTGGTAATCCATATACCGTAGATATGCTGCGATCATTGATATCAGACTTGATGACAGGGATTAGAACCGAGACACCTATAACTGAGGAAGAAAGGAAATCAAATAGCAGATACGCAGATCGAAGCGAAAAAGCCTTTAAAGCCCCTATTGAGATAATGGAGGAAATGCTTAAAGCATGGGATAGTGGCGGTACGTCTGATGAGCGATCAAGAAAGTATGCTGCTACGTCAAGGCAGCATAAGTATCTCTCAAATACTCTTAAATATTTTGGCTTGGATCAAATAAAACGCGGTATGGATATATATAACCAGATAATTGATGCACAAGAGATAAAGCTAGAGAAGTTTACCAGGATTGATCCCCTAAAAGGAATTACATTTGAAAGAGATCAATTTCAGGCAGCAGTTCAAGATAAATTTTTAAAACCCATGCGTTATATGTTAAGCACATGGAGCCAGGTGGATATGGGTATGACTGTACGAGAGAGCAGGGGAGATGAAGCAGAGACTGCATGGGTGGAGATCACCATGGCTGAGAAGATGTTTGGAAAGGAAGTTATTGATATACCTGAGTTTTGGGAGAAAGTTATGGAGGGTACACCGGGAGCGCAGAGGTTTAGCACCCGGGATAAGGAAGGTGTATTTAGGGATACTTGGCGAATCCCTCATAAAATATCAGGTAAGGAAGTAAATGACAACAGAGTTCAGCTCATAAAACAAGTCGCTAAAACTCGAATTGCAGCAGAGCTTTATTCACATGTGGATCTTCACAGCTCAGATCCCCGATATGATTTCCGTTTTTATGAAACTATAATTTCAGCACTCGAGAAACTTCCAGGAGGTATTGAAGGCGATGAATTTGATATGAAATCAGCAAAAACAATTCTCGATCCTGATAAGAGGTATTTCTCAAAGGAAGATATTGACTGGATAAGGAAGAAGTCCAAGACTACAAGAGGCAGACTTTTTGGCTTTGAACTATTAAGAGTTCTTATTTCGGAAGTGCTGATTAAAGGAAGTGCTGATGCATTCAAGACATCTTCAAAATTTATCACTAAAGGCTTGATGTAGGTTATTTAATCTCCGATTTGTTAGGCTTTAAACCTATCTATCTATACAGGAGGTGCTCCATTGTTAGATTCATCTGATGTATCAGCTGGGGCACTAGGAGGAGCTATTGGGTCAGCAGCACCTGCAGATGCTGGAGGCACTTCGGGTGTAGGTTCAGGAGGTAATGCAGTTATGCCGGGGGTACCCGAAGGTGACTCATCTTCACTTTGTGCAGCTGGTGTTATTCGTTCCCTGTTGTGTTTATTTACAACTACATCACGTCCATCCTTATCCTTTTTTATGGTACCTGTAACTTCATAGCCTGAGCTTGTATGTGTTATTGGATCTGCAACAGTATTACCGAATCTTTTGTTCCAGGTTTGAGCAGTAAAGTCCCATTTTCTTGCAAGGCCTCT
Organism: uncultured Gammaproteobacteria bacterium; assembly: GCA_964389405.1. Classification (GTDB taxonomy): domain Bacteria; phylum Patescibacteriota; class Microgenomatia; order Levybacterales; family UBA12049; genus CAYMDS01. The sequence goes on along the minus strand of CAYMDS010000075.1, from coordinate 347 downwards.
TGTCGCGTTGCCTGTAAATCTATCTTGAGCATGAGCAAGTAGTCCCTTTGCGCCTCCAGTTTGATCACGAGCGTTAAGTGCCCCCCAGCCTTTTTTCATCGGACTCATAGCTGATCCCATGCCGGCACCGAGCGCAGCCATGGCTGCCGGAGCATATTTAGATGGAGATGTCTTAAACATTTCTCGCGTCATATTCACAACTTCTGGTGTTATGAGAATTATTCCAAGTGCAAGCAGAAAGCCCATATTGTCAGCAATATTCGGGTTGCCGACCATAGGGGGGAGAAAGACTTGACCTGCGCCTATGTCTGGACTTTGAATGCTTTGATCTGATGCCAGAACTACTG
>CAYMDS010000074.1:0-5239 GCA_964389405.1 uncultured Gammaproteobacteria bacterium | reverse complement strand
TAAATCTAACTATTTAATTAATTATTTTAGTAATTTAAGGTGGTTTTTCCCGGAGCAGCCGGGATTTAACCCTTTCATATACCGGGAAGATTTGAGCCGTGCTTGTCGAAGATGTAAAACCTTTCGTCCAGGCTTTTTTGAATGGTCCAAACCCTCCATTCAGCATATTAAATACACTATATTCCAATGAGAAAAGAAGTTCTTGACATATACTGGACAAAATAGCTGACAATTTTAGAGTTGACCTGCCTACCCGGCAGGCAGGGAGTTGAGATCGCCTTGCGAGGCTAGAGGAAGGTATGGTAAGATAGCTTAGACTTTGTCGGTAAGGCGACAGATGCAAGTCCGTATCTGTGTATCTGTCAGTCACCGACTAGTGTCTGGCGCGGTGGTGAAGTGGTTAACACAGCTGTTTGCAGAACAGCCATTCACCGGTTCGACTCCGGTTCGCGCCTCAATTGTATCTCGGTAGATCAATGTTTATTTGTGATAGTAATGTGTAGTGATAATGGTATATTGTGGATAGAATTGTTAATCGAAGCAGGTAAAAAACCCATTCCCTGTGTTAACTAGCTCACTGCAAAGAGTAACATATGAGCCTGGTGTAGCAACTCTTTGGATCTCTGTTAAATTGTATGTAGGTCCAAGATGTGTCTGTCGACCATCTTCGCTGATAGGGGTGTTATAAGATTTAATGTCAACAGAACCATTTCTAAAGGGAAGCGCGCAGGGATCAGCGATAACTACAAGTCCACTAGAGCGTACAGTATTTAAGTCTGCACCATCTCTGGAACGTGCCCAGTCATTCGTTAAGATATGTCTTCCGTTAACGTTTATTGCACCTGGTATTTCTCCTTCTCCGCCTAAATTTACTGTTGGTGCTATTTCATTCATTCTCGTAATTATATTATAGGTCTTAACATTTGTCAAGTTATAGGCTTAATAGTACTTGGGTAAGATTATAGCTTTTAAGCTTATGCTATATCATCCGAGCTTTGGGTAATAAAGATAACCCAGCCATTCGCCAATTTTCTGATGAGCTTGTGATAGGGAATAGTGTATGTTATCCTCTTTATGTTTTTAATATGTCTACCACAAAAGAAGGGTTGATTGATAAAGGCTTGGAAAAGTGGCAGAAGTGGAATAAGTTTACCTTCGTCCTTGAAGCTGGTGTTTTCGTGGCTGGGTTAGGTCTTGCCGTGCCATGGCTCATGGCATTAGGCGCTACAGGTATGGTAGTTGATGGTGTACAAATATATGGAATCGATAAAGTTAAAGATTGGAGAAATAAACCGAAGGTATCTTCGCTAAGGAAGTTAAAGACGAGTTGGTCGTCTCAGCCATCGCGAGCGTAGCATAAGGAAGCTTTTTGTTAGGTAAATATCAAGGAAATATAACAGGTTTAAAGTAGTATATGACCATAGGAGGAAATACCTATGGCGGAAATACAGAATTTTACAATCGAGAAGGCCACGAAGGAAACACTTAGGGCACTTGCTATGGGCTGGAAGGTTGAAAAAGAGATGTTGAAACCTGTTGCAGAAAGGTTGAGAGATGTTCTAGGTTCTTACACGGCGAGGGAAATGCCAAAAGCAATTAGAACAATTGATACCGTAATTAAAAAAAATGGGGTTATTTTTTATAGACCATCAAGAACTAAATTTGTTTTTTAAGCATCTACCACTTCAGAATATACGAAGGCACAAGCTGTATTAGGTAAAGCCTATGATGCCTGCCGCGAAGCTCGCCCCCGCCCCAAAAGTTAAAAATAGAGTGTCTCTTTCTCTCAGATCTCTTGCATGTTCAACTAAAGCTATTAAAGTATTTGCCGCTGGTGCGTTTCCATATATACCGTTTTTAGGATAAATCGGTAGGGAGTCTGGGATACCGTTCGTTCTTATTTCTCTCCACTTATCCCTCAAAAAAGCCCTAGGATCTCTGTCAAAAGTTGATTTATCTACTACTGAGGGGAGGTATCTTTTTGCTATTCCCTCCGGTAATATATCGTGTCGAACTAGACCGGAAACAAGACGCTGTACAATAAGCTTGCTGGGATAATGAGTTACCATAGCGCTAATTTTTCCCCATTCATCCTCATCGAACATACCTCGTAGCTGATCAATCGTGGCTATGGCTGGATCAGGAAAAAATACGCCTACCTCAGCCTTCATATCTATAAGATTTCTTTCTGTGGGAGAAGGTAAGCCGACGAGAATATTTCGGTTGCTAATTCTCGTAATTTGATTTCCGAAATTGGGTTCAACTGTATAATTTGTTCTAGCAGGCAGAAATCCTTTGTCATCTGGCTTTTCCGTATATGCAAAAGTTCCATTTCGCAATATAGTTGAATGGCCAGGTATAAAACCTATGACCGCTGCTGCTTGGGTAAAGAGTAAAGCTGACCCTGGATCTGCATCAGATGGGTTATAGCCTGTATCTCGTCTTAACATGTCTTCAACTCCCACTACTATGCACCGTTCTCTATGGAAACTCGGATCTGCAAGCGCTTTAAGCATTGCCAATCCGCCACTAGCGCAGGCTGCATGCGCATCAAATAGTTGAGCGTTTTCAAGTCCAAGTTTATCTTTATACAGTTTACTCGTTTCGCCTCCTTCTAGAGGAATAAGACTGCTGCCTACGAATAATCCGCCTACCTCTTCAGGTTTCCACTTAAGAGTATCCAATGTTTCTTGTATTGCACCGGTTATAATTTCAGTGGTTATAGCTTGTGCAATTGGCTCTGGATGTCTATTAACACATATCTCATTTACACCATAATCTGCCTCAATTGCTGCTTGGTCCCTTGGGCTAGGTTCATGAGAGAATGCATTTATAATTTCTTCTCTTCTATCCTCTGAGGTAATTCTTTCTCCCCACCGAATGACTGTGCCGCTTCCTTCCCTTCCGAAATGGTAGGCTCGGCTATAATAGTCGATAGGTGATTCTGTCTCTAAAGTTCCAGGTTGATATGTTGACCAGTAGTCTACTTTTCTTTCTATAGAAAATATTATACAAGATATGTTCTTAAATTAATTTACAAATTATTGTATAATACTTACTGCGCTCGGGTTGCTAGTTCATCCGTCTTGGCTAAGGCTTCGGTCTGATAAAGTCGGATAGAACTCTGTCCTGATCCACCTACCAAAGTAGGGGTCGTTAGCTCAGTTGGTTAGAGCGCAGTCCTGATAAGACTGAGGTCCTTGGTTCGAATCCAAGACGACCCACAAGTACGGTGGGTGGGTAAAACAGGGGTAGATGGGCCGGAATCCCATGAGATCGGGAGGAGGTCATCTGCGATCCTGAGCGAAGTCGAAGGATTGACAAGGGAGAAAAGACTCCACAGCAACCCACCAGCAGCGAAGTTTTAGAGACTTTTCCACTCTATAGTCCTATAGTCTTAAACATTAATATGGGATTATGTAAGAATCGTATAATCAAATTAGCCTCAGGTAGTATCCTCATTTCAATCCTATAATACTTGACAAGCTTTTCAACTTGTGGTAAAATTTCGGCTTGTTGTATGCATTTTGCATATAAAAAAGCGTATCTTGCATTGTTCGCAATGAGCGCGTTAGTTGCCGTATTTCAGCCTAAAGAGGTTCACGCCTCTACTTCGAATAACGAAGCTAAAAACGGCGTAAGCTCTGCTGTGGAGACATATTGTGAAGCCTCAGATATTCCTCTAACAGGGATCTCTAGTTATATGCCTAAAACTTCATTTATCTCCTTTTCGCTTAATAATCAGCTGGTTTATGACATGCGAAGCGTTAAGCTACAGGTTGATACTAGCGACAAGGCTGTATTTGCTACGGCTAAGGTTGATGAAGTTAGAATTGAGGCTCCGGATACTCTATCACAGTCTGAAATACTTAAGACCGAGGTTAAAGCTGAGGCTGTAGAGCCAGTTAGTACCGAGTTAAATGCTGATACGCTTTTAGGCCTTATAAACGAACATCGTATAAAGATAGGCCTTTCTGCTCTGGAGAAAGAGGAAAATCTTATGCAGATTGCGAGAGAGCGTGCTCCTGAGCTTTTTGATGAAATCTTTGTGAATGGCAATATGCATGCTGGATTCTACTCACGTAATCTGCCTTATCGTGCTACCGAGAATATAATCTATAACCAGTCTGAGGCTGGTGCTTTCAGATGGTGGCTAAATTCTTCAGTCCACCGGGCGGCAATTCAAAGCACTGAACATACCCATACAGGGATTGCATGCTCTGGTAAAGCCTGTGCCCAAATCTTTACCTCTTTTAAGCCTCGATAAATCAATCAATTCAATATAGACGCAAGTCATTATAAGATGTTTCTAAAGAAGGTTTTATTCTGTTATTGGGGCACAGTAATATGTAGGGCAGTGGGAGCCGACTGGATCTCCGGTGATGAGTGTTTCACCATCCAGACATATGGGCCTAGTTATCGGAGGGCAGCTAGGGGGAATTACAGTAGGTGTAGGACAAGCATTTACTTGTCTGAAGCCCTGGGGGACACAATTGCCAGCTTTCAAAACCCTGCATTTCCCATTTGATTTGTGAAGAATGTATACATCTTGTCTTACAGGATTCTCGCATGTAACTTCTGTAGGTTCAGGAGTGATAGTTGGTTCGCACCATCCTTCTTCGGGCTCGGGTAGTTGACAGGCCGGTGTCGCATCAAGACAGTCTGGTCGGGGGGTACAGGTGACAGGTACAGGAGCTACGCCGAATTCCACGATCTTTTTTACTCTGTTATATAAGTTTGAAAATGTTTTAGGATTTGCAGTAGTAGTGGTCATTCCCACTGGTGTAATAAGACGGACTGCAAAGTAATTTCTATCTTTTACCTCAGATGAAGGGATTGAATATTTAAAATATCCAAATTTATCCGATTTTAAGACTACTGGAAGGGGAGTTGCTTCCGGGGTAGCTTCAGGTGTGGTTTCGGCTGAATCTGTTGAAGAGGGATCTGTAGTCGGAGTATTTCTCGGCCTTGTACGGGTATGCAGGACTTCCACATCTGCCCGTTTCAGCGGAATTTCGGAGGAATCGCGTTCGCCGTTTTGGTTTTGGTCGATATAAATGTATCCTGCAATAATAAGTTTATTTACAGTCTCGGGTTCTGTAATATCTTCTAACTCATCGGCTCTTTGCCTGACATCATATACCTTCTGTAGCGCGAATACCGATATAGCTAAGGCTAAGAATAAAGTAACAAATGATAGTAAGTGAATCTTAATCATCTTACAATATTATTACTCTTC
>CAYMDS010000073.1:0-5405 GCA_964389405.1 uncultured Gammaproteobacteria bacterium | reverse complement strand
TTAGTGAAACAATGAATCTGATTTTAAAAGAAATTAAAGATAAGAAGGAAAGGGTTAATGACGCTGTAGCTGCTACAAAGGCAGCACTTGAGGAAGGCATAGTTCCTGGCGGAGCAGTAGCGCTTCTTGACGTCGCGCGTAGAATGGATCGGAAAGAACTTGAAAAGACTGGAGCAAGCCGAGAGGAGATATTCGGATTTGAGATCGTAAAGAGTGCGCTTGAAGCGCCTTTCGTGAAGCTTATTACAAATGCCGGACTTGATGCAGGGCAATTAATAGCTAAAGCACGCGAAATGAGTGCGACAGGTCAGGGATTTAACGTTCTCTCTCTTGATTCAGTTGAGAATGCAAAGCCTGTAGATATGATCAAAGAAGGAATTATTGATCCCTTGAAAGTAGTCCGGACAGCCGTAGAGAATGCAATTTCAGTCGCGACTATGATCCTTACTACAGAAGCACTGGTTACTGATCTACCTGAAGAGAAGCCAGCAGTACCAGCTATGCCGGGCGGCATGGGTGGTATGGGAGGAATGGACTACTAGGGAGATAAAAAATTAGAAATCAAATCTCAAAAATATTTAATCCGCGAAGTCCTGTATAGAATTGCACAGGGCGTGAGCGGATTTTTTGATGGTTACTTAGTGATCCCGGAATCGGGAGAGCTTAGTAGCCATCAACCACGTACGCGCCCTTGTGAGGCATGGATGCAAACCATGCAAACAAGCGTTGTGTGCTGTGGTTTATTTATTAAATGAATGTAGGCGAAGGAAGATAGGAGATTTATATATTTTTCCAAAGTAATTCCGGGGAGTAGAGAGGCCAGTCATGTCCGGTATTTTTTAGTACAATTAGCTTGGATTCAGGAATAAGTTTGTGAAGCTTCTTTGCATCATATAGCGGGAGTAAATAATCATTTTCACCCCAAATAATAGTGGTTTTTGTCGTTAACCTGGCAGCGCGGGCTTCCAGATTCATCCCTTCTACGTATTTAAGAAGTTTTAGGTGTCTGATAGGAGTTTTTAGTATATTTAATAATCCATTAATATCATCCCGGATATGCTTGGTAAAACTATCCCTTTTATTTTTCAGAGAAAGATGCATAAATTTAAATAATAAATATCTATGTTTTATGCCGACTGTATTTAATAAATACATCTTTTTAACCATCTCAGGATGATGGTAGGCGAAATCAATAGCATAAGCCCCTCCCAAAGAATGCGCGATGATTATTACTTTATCGATATTTAGATTATCAAGGTATTTTTTGATTGCCTCTGAAAAACGATTATGTTTACTTGCGGATAGTACTTTAAAATAATTGAATTCATGAAATACCCATCCACTCGGGGCTGAGGATATCATTCTCTTATAATTATTTTTTCTATAAGAGAAACCGCACAGGATTAAAACGTGTTCTATCATACTATGGATTTACGCGTGTGGCATCGATGGTTTCATCCGATATTCCGAGTATTTCTCTCCAATTGCCGAGTTTTTTAAATATAAGAAGATATGTTTTGGCTTCTTTCACATCAAATAGCCAAGTAAGCAGTAGGTAAAGCGTTAATCCTATTGTGCTTGAAATGCCTGTCAAAAAAATAAGATTTATAGTACGAGTAGTATCAAACACCAATTGATCCAGTAGCTTTATGGGGATATATAATGCAAAAGCTGTAAGTAGAGAGGCCACAGCTACTTTTAGAAATGTTTTGAATTGTTTTATCCTATGAAATCCCCCAGTTTTACTGTCTAGAATTATGAGTAAAATCACCAAATTTAATAGACTACCCAGAGAATATGCAAGCGCTATTCCGTCTGTTCCAAAATTGAAAATAATGCTTCCCGCGATAATTCCGTTGAAAAATGAATAGGGAAGATCAAGTTGATGAAAGCCTGACTGGTAAGTGAGTATAGATATGTATGCAGCTATAAGCATTATGAAAGTTGTGAGAGCGCCGATAATAAGCGGAGATTTAGTATCATGCAGAGCATAAAATGCTCGAGATACGAGATTAATAAGCGCTTGGGCAGCTATAGCTATTGTAAAGTAGGCAGTAGTTCTGCCGATAGCGACAGTTGCGTCCCAATCTACGCGGTCAGCTCCATACGCAAATCGAACTAAGGGTACGCGGAGGATTAATATGATTACGGCTATGGGGAGGATAATATATAAAATTTGATTAAAGCTGGTCATAAAAGTAGCCTTGAATTCTTCAGGATTATTTTTCTCTCTTGAAAGTACAGGGAAGGCAGCTTGAGCTATGCTTGCCCCGAAAAGCGCTACAGGTGCGAAAGCGAGAGTTTTAGCGAAATTATAGATCACATACATTCTTCCCGGATCTCCCAAAAATGATATAAAAGAGGCGAGAACGAGCGTACCTGCTTGAAAAATAATTAAAGATATTGTCCGAGGCCACATCATGAGTCCTATTCTTTTTATTCCATCTGAAAATATATACCGTGATGAAGGTATGAAAGAAAATCCGACTTTTCTTGCTAAAGGTACTTGAACGAGAATATAAATTATAGCGCCTATCACGTTTCCGACTGGTGCAGAATAAATTCCTATCTTTGAAGAAAGTGTAAGAACGCCTATTATAGTCCCTAGGTTATATAAAGCTGCAGCGATCCCTGAAATAAAAAAATGATTATAGGATTGTAGGAAAGCTGATAGAAATGTTCCTATTATGAAAAGAAGTTGCCCGAAAGTAAAAATACGCATAAGATTTACCATAAGCTCCATCTGCGAAGCGGTGAATTGGCCCCCCTGGTTAAAAAAACTTAAGAAAAACGGTGCAAAAATGCCAAGTATTAGTGAAATTATCGCAAAAATAATTAATCCTATAGAAAGAAGTGTCGATGCCATGGCATGTCCTTCCTTCTCTTTATTTTTCGTAAGATACTCAGAGAAAACAGGTATAAATGCACTTGAAAGCGCTGCAGTTATCGTCAGTTGGAAAAGAGTATCAGGAAGGAGGGTGGAGTAATCGTATATTCCTAGGGTATTAGAAACACTAAAAATTGAGGCTAGAAGTCTTTGTCTTACGACTCCTAGTATCTGAGAAAAGATGACTGTTGCCATGATTATATAGGCTGCGGATAAGATATTACTTTGTCTTCTTAGGAGAAGGGTTGCTCCTTTTTGGATAATGTTTTGAGGCATATTTTATTTGTCATCCTGAACTTGTTTCGGGATCCCATTGGATAGCGGAGGGGATGCTGAAACAAGTTCAGCATGACGTAAAGATTTCTTGTATTTTCAAGTATAGCATGCTAAAATACGTGAATGCCAGTATTAAAACACGCGAAAAAAAAGCTTAGACAGGATAAAAAGCGTACTGTAGATAACTTGAGGATCAGGAAGGTTTATAAAAAACTACTAAAGGCTGCGAAGCTTCAGAAAACTACAGAAGCTGTATCTGCTGCATATCAAGCTATCGATAAGGCCGCAAAGAAAAATATTATTCATGACAATAAGGCGGCAAGACTTAAGTCCTCTCTGGCAAAGGTCGTAAGCGGTAAACAGCTTGATGTCATCAGCAAGAAAAAATCAGCTAAAGCGACAAAAGCTGCAAAAGCGGTAAAGACTGCGAAGAAAGCTGCAAAAGCGAAAATCGCAAGCGCAAAAAAAGCTAAAACAAGTCCCCGTAAAGCTAAAAAGAAGTAATTACCCCTATTGAGATAATCTATCATAAGTGAAGTAAGATTCAATTCATGTTGACCGGCCTTATGAAATGGAATATAATCCGGATTAGAGGAGTTACATAGTTGCAAAGTATCAAAGTATAGTACATATAGCTTTGAAACTTTGAAACTATATAGCTTTGAAACTTTATACCATGCTTGATTTAAACTACATTTTAGAAAATCCTGAAAAGATTAGTCAGGCGGCCCGTAGTAAGGGTATAGAGGTAGAAATTGAAAAGATTGTAAGATTAGCATCTGAATTAAAACCTCTAATCGTAAAATCCCAAAAGCTAAGAGAACAGAGAAATATGTTTGCCAAACAAGTGGCTGAGGCCAAAAATGGGGAAAGACGGCCTCTCATTGAGAAAGGGAAGCTGCTTAAAGACGAACTTGATAAAGTAGAGTCCGAATTAAAAAGATTGCATGCTTCTATTCATCCCTTACTTCTGGCTATCCCAAATCCTCCGAAGGCCGATGTAAAGAAGGGAAAAGATGATAGTGAAAATGAAGTAATAAGGAAATATAAAGATCAGAATCAATTTACTTTTAAGCCAAAGGATCATCTCGAGCTTGGAGAAAATTTAGGAATTATAGATATGGAAAGGGCAGCAAAAGTTTCAGGCGCGAGATTCGCATATCTGAGAGGAGATGGAGTACTTCTCGAGTGGGCTCTTATACGCTTCGCACTGGATTTACTTACTTCCGAAGGATTCATTCCTGTAGCTCCGCCTGTTCTTATAAAGCGTGAGACTATGGCGGGACTTGGATATATGGAAAACGGAGGAGATCAAGATATGTTCCAGATTCCATCAGACAATTTAGTTTTGGTTGGTACTGCAGAACAGTCATTGGTACCTATGCATATGGATGAGACGTTAAGACGTAAAGATCTACCTCTGCGGTATGTGGGTTTCTCGCCATCATTTAGAAGGGAAGCTGGATCATACGGAAAAGATACCAGAGGAATCTTACGTGTCCATCAGTTCGATAAAATTGAAATGGTATCTTTTGTGCCGGAAGATGAAGATGATAAAGAACATGAGTATTTCTTGGCTCTTGAAGAAAAACTTTTTCAATTGTTGGATATACCATATCAGGTTGTGAAGATGTGCTCTGGGGACCTTGGTTTCCCGGCTGCAAGAAAATATGACATTGAAGCATGGATGCCAGGTCAGGAGAAATACCGTGAAGTAACTTCCACGTCAACCTGCACAGACTTTCAGTCTCGCCGTCTGAATATGCGGTATAGAGATGGAGATAAGACTAAATATCTTTATGTATTGAACGGAACTGCCTTTGCGGTTGGAAGAACTATTATCGCGATACTTGAAAATTATCAGACAGAAGACGGATATGTCAAAGTCCCTCAAGTCCTTCAAGAATATATGGGTAAAGAAGTGATTAAAAAATAATTATACTTATATTGATTCAGATTGTTGAATCAATCTAGAAGTATTTATTCGAAGCTGATTTAAATCTTGACAAATTATCATAAAAAATAGACTATACGGGTATCTGTTTTCTTTCGGTTTGGGAAAGTTAGCAGGATCTGCTGATTAATTCTCAGCAACTTACAGCTGGTTTAGTTTTGCCTTATAATCCCCTGCCCTTCGGAGGGGATTATCGTTTCTTAAAGCTTTAAAATGAAGCTATTCTGTGTTAAAATAAGTTGCTATGCTTTCATTCCTCAACCGTTTTATAAACTCCAACGATAAAGA
>CAYMDS010000072.1:0-5430 GCA_964389405.1 uncultured Gammaproteobacteria bacterium | reverse complement strand
GTTCAGTGGTAGAATGCTTCCTTCCCAAGGAAGAGGTCGCCGGTTCGAATCCGGTTCACCGCTCATAAATATTGCAGGAAGTAAGGAACATAAGCGAGTTCAATTCTCGTACCCCGCTCAAAGATTTATATATGAATATTCTCGACTCTTCGGTTTTTAGAAATGTCATGTATTTCAAATTTTTTATGGTTATATTTATTTGGGGCTTGGTTCCTCTATTTATCCCAAAATCGCTTATACCAACTCTTGGTTTGTATCTGACTGAATTTCAAATAACGTTGGTGCGAGTTTGGGGAGTGATAGTTTTATTAGACTTTTTTGTTTACTGGTACATCTACAAAAATCCTCATTCGAAGCGGACAAAGTATTTATTATTGTTCGGAGTAATAGATAATGGGGGTTTAGGTCTAATAATATTGATACTTACTCTCATTTTTTCTTTACCTTGGGGAGTGTGGATTAATATTCCTTTTCAGTTATTTTTCGGTTATTGGTTTTGGCGGTTTTATAGAGAAGGATTTGTTGACAAGAAAATAGCCTATAATGGCAAAAATGATGCGAAATAGGCTATAATAACAGCTATATGAACACTATGTTAACTATGGGGGTGGTCCGGTATGTATCACATACGCCGGAAGCTCTTCTGTCAAAACTTTCTTCATAATCGGAAGCTGGTATCTAAGCTGATCCGAAACTCTTCTATTGGGAAAAACGACCTCGTTTTGGAAATCGGAGCAGGGAAAGGTATTATAACCGAAGTCTTACTAGCCCAGGCACAGCATGTGCTTGCTGTGGAGATAGATATTTATTGGCATAAGTATCTTCGAAATAGGTTTAAAGATGCAAAAAATCTAACCTTATATCAGGATGATATACTCAGCTTCAAGCTGCCATCTCTGCCATATAAGGTATTTGCAAATATCCCTTTCTCAATTGAAGGGAAAATTGTGCGGTATCTAATTGAAGCGAAAAATCCACCCATAGATTGCTATTTGGTAGTAATGAAAGAGCTAGGCTATCGGTTTTCAGCACCTTATAGAGAGAATTGGTTTTCATTTGCCCATAAGCCGTGGTTTGACTTCTCTATATATCACGAGTTTAGACGTACAGATTTCATACCTTCTCCAAATGTGGATTCCGTGATGCTGCGGTTTAAGAAGAGAACGCAACCTCTTCTCCCATGGGCTGAGCGGGAACGATATTCGAAATTTTTAAGATGTGGCTTCGGCCAAGGAGAGCCTGTATGGAAAAATCTTAGTAAAGTATACGGGAGAGAAAGAGCTGCTAGGTTACTAAGCGCGAAGGGTTTAGGTAGGAAATATAGACCTACAGAATTATCCCTAGAAACATGGGTTTCTTTGTACTTACACTTCATTCGAAACTCTACTAAGTAGGTGTTATAATATATTTTATGATAAAAGCGATAATTACAGATTTCAGTAGAGTTTTATTATTCCCAACAGACGAGACATACCTAGGATCTCTAAATGGACTCCACAAACAGTTATCCCAAGAACCAAATTACAATATTCTAGATAACTTTAAATTAAATACAGAATTGTTGGATTTTTATGGATCTTTGAAAGGTAGAGTAAATTTATATATCTTTACTAGTGAGACTATTCAGGACGATCCCGCTTTCCAGCAATCTATCAAACCAGTATTTGATTCTATTTTTTCTGCAGCAAAGTTGGGTATAAATAAAAAAGAATTTAGTGCTTACGAAGCTCTTCTTAAAGAAATTAATTTAAAACCCTACGAAGTTTTATATGTAGATGATGCTGAAGTAAATATTTTAGCAGCCAAAGAAGCTGGGTTGAATGTACTTACTTTCAAAACCACAAATGAAGCAGTTCACGAAATTGAAAACCAATTAAATGCCGCCTACTAAAGAGATAGCTACAATTAAGTATGCGCAAGAGTTAGTGGATTTGGTCGATGCTTCAGGTGTAATTCAAAAAAGGGCAGTGCCGAGGACGAAGATCGATTTATATCCAAAGCTTTATTTGCAAATAGTTATTGGTGTTATTTTTAATAGCAAAGATGAGATATTGGTCCATAAGCGTGCGGTGACTAAGAGAGTAGATCCTGGTTGCATAGATCACATATGCGGTGGCTTAATCTCAGGTGAAACTCCTGAAAAAGGTGTAGAAAGAGAAGGGATAGAGGAGACCGGTGTAGGTATAAAGAATGTCCGTGTCGTTTATGAAGGTATAAATAAATATAATCGGTATCGGTATTTGTTAATAGGTGAGTCAGATGATTTACCAGGAAAGCCAGACCCTAGAGAGGTAGAATGGATAAGGTATATAGGTATTGAAGAATTGCGTCAGAAGCAGGAAAGCGGAGAGCATGAATTCGTAGGTGAATTTTTTGAAGACACAGACATAGCGCTAGAAGCAAAGAAGGAGAAAAAGAGAAATGGCTGATTATGATCCAAATTATAAACAGAAGAAATCTTATGCTCTTATCGGGCAGAAGTGTATAGTTCTAAATAGTGAAGGAAAGATGTTAATTCTCCAGCGATCAGAAAAATCTGGTGCTGGAGGTAAATGGTCTCTTGCTGGTGGTGCTTTAGAGCATGGAGAGGATCCAATTGAATCCATAAAACGTGAAATAAATGAAGAAGCGAGGTTAACAGTCGCAAATATTAAAACTTTTAGCACACGGTCTTACATACGTGAAACTAACGATTTTGTAGTTATGATCGGCTACACATGTGATGCGGTTTCTGAAGAAGTCACATTAAACTGGGAGCATGATAATTTTCAATGGCTATCAAAAGCAGATGCGCTCAATTTAGATCTAACAGAAGATGCGCGATTTTTTATCGAACACTTTGAGATTTAGTTGAAATGATCTATGAGAAAAGATCCTAATTTGTCCTTGACAATCATTGAGACCATTTGTTAATGTAGACGAGTAAAAGATGCCGAAAAGATCGTTAAAACGAACGAAATATATATTTGTCTCCGGAGGAGTCATCTCAGGCATCGGTAAAGGTCTCACAGCTTCCTCTATAGCATTTCTCCTCAAGTCAGCAGGCTATAAAGTGTCCCCCATAAAGCTTGAAGGGTATCTGAATATAGATGCAGGAACCATAAATCCCATAGAGCATGGCGATACGTTTCTTTGCGAAGATGGAACCGAAACAGATATGGATATAGGTTCATATGAAAAGTTTCTTGATGAAGACATGGGAAAACTAAATTTCGTCACAATGGGCCAAATATACCAAAAGATAATAGAAAAAGAACGTAGGTTTGAATATAAGGGGGAAGATGTCGAAGCCGTACATATTTCTGAGGAGATTATAGAAAGAATTGACCTTTTAGCAAAAGAAAAAGGGGTAGACATCGTGATAATTGAGCTTGGTGGCACGGCAGGTGAATACTGGAATGTATTTTTTTACGAGGCGTCAAGAATGCTTAGTCTCAAAAATCCTGGAGATGTAATACATATCCATGTAAGTTATGTCCCAACGCCTAAGCATTTAGGAGAGCCTAAAACGAAGCCTACACAGCTTTCAGTAAGGACTTTAAATTCTTTGGGAATTCAGCCGGATTTTATCATCGCCCGGTCTGATAAATATATTGATCAAAGAAGAAGAGATAGATTCGCGCTTTTTTGTAATATGCATCCAGGGGACATCATTTCGAATCCTGACTTAGACCATCCCTATGAAATTCCATTTATTCTACGTGAACAGAAGCTGGATGAAAAAATTATGAAGAAACTCGGACTTAGTGTAAAAAAACCTGATTTACAGGAATGGAAAAAGCTTGTAGATACAATCAAAAAAGAAAAGAAAAAAGAGATAGAGATTGCCATAGTAGGTAAGTACTTTGGAACAGGTGATTATCAGCTTAGAGATTCATATGCTGCGTTGTTTGATGCTATTGACCATGCAAGCTGGAGATTAAATGTGAAGGTTAAAACTCGGTGGATTGATGCCGAAGCCATAGAAAGGGCGGTAAATGAGACTAATAGGATCACCAAGGGCAAAAAAAGCGGCGAAAATGCTCTAGATGAGATCATAGGGAGACCTGAAGGTTTAATTGTGCCAATAGGATGGGGTGAGCGGGGAGCTGAAGGGATGATATATGCTGCCTCCTACGCGAGAAAGAAAATGATTCCCTATCTTGGACTTTGTTATGGTATGCAATTGGCGACTGTAGCATACGCTCGGGACATACTCGGATGGACGGATGCGAATACAGAGGAAAATGATCCCAAGACCAAGCATCCTGTTATACATTTCATTCCCAGCCAAAAAGAGATGATTGAAAGAAGAGCGTATGGAGGAACAATGAGGCTTGGAGGATGGGAAGCTATCATAAAAAAAGATACACATGCTTGGAGACTATATGATAAATACGGTGAATTTCAAGATAAAAAAAAGGGACTAACGAGTGAAAGGCATAGGCATAGATATGAGTTTAATAATACTTTTTCAAAGGAGGTAGAGGGAAACGGCCTTATTATCTCTGCGCGCTCTGTAATGGAGAATTTGGTTGAGATAGTTGAGCTACCAGAAAAAGCACATCCTTTTTATCTGGGGACCCAGGGACATCCTGAATATAAAAGTAGGCCGCTGCATCCTCACCCGATTTTTCTAGGATTTATTGAGGCATGTACTAAGCAGAAGTCTCCCTAGGCATATAAGCTGTATCCACCTTGAGATTTGGAGAATTGTAGGGTATAATATTTACCATAGAATATGGCCTTGCAAATTACTTTTCAGCCTGGAGATACAATTCAGGTATATCAGAAGATCACGGAAGGTGAAAAGACTAGAACTCAGATATTCGAGGGTATAGTATTATCTATTCGCGGCCGGGGTGAGAATAAATCATTTACAGTGAGAAAGCTTGTAGGTAATGTGGCTGTTGAGCGTATTTGGCAGGTAGAGTCTCCCCTTATAGAAAAAATCAAGCTTAAGGCAAAGCCAAAAAAAAGGGTAAGACGAGCGAAATTATATCATCTCCGGGACTCTAAGTAACTTCGTGTTATACTATAGCTAAGCCTTTCGTGTGCATAGACTCTAAAATGTTATTTTATACTCACGGCTAATATCGACGTAAGCAAGAGAATACATGAAAATTGTTAATCCGATAGCTGTTATGGGTGAGAATTTAGCTGTGAAGTATCTTGAGAAAAAAGGTTATGTGATAATTGAAAGGAATTTCCGGCGAAGATATGGAGAGATAGATATTATAGCAGTTTCAGGTAAAACGCTTGTATTTGTTGAGGTCAAGACCCGTAAGTCTTTATTATTTGGTAAACCGCTGGAATCTATAACTTTCCGGAAGCTTAGGGAAATTATGAATACAGCTCAATACTACGTTCTTACTCATCCAAAGTTGCCTAAGTTGCTTAGAATTGATGCAGTCAGCATATTGTTGAATAAGCATAATAATATTGATACAA
>CAYMDS010000071.1:0-5510 GCA_964389405.1 uncultured Gammaproteobacteria bacterium | reverse complement strand
ATTAACAATAAGCATTACAACGAACATCCTCTTATGACAAAAAGAACTTATCTAGAAAAAATTTATCAGGAAAAAGGCGCGACAGGTGTTTTAGAATTGATTAATCAGAAAAAACACATCTTTCCGCTTAACATTCTGTTTAGAATAGTAAATATAATTCTTCCCGTTGAAAAATTATTAATTCATACATCCGCCTTTGACAAAAACATTGAAACAAAAGGCTTTCATCAGGCAACAATTAACTACCTGCACGATCTTAACATTTCCTTAAACATAAAGTCTCCCTCCTCTCCTCAAGGAGCATGTCTGATCTATGGCAACCATCCAACCGGTCTTGATCCCTATGTTATCGCCGCAGCCATAAAGAGAGATGACGTCTACATAGTGGCCGATATGTATCAAAAGCAAAAAGGAGTTAACATCTCAAAACACATAATACCAATAATCTATACAAAAAATTTAGGATATTTAAAAAAGCGGGAAATTCTAAACATCATCGGTTTTATTGTAATGAGAATATTATCTCCTTACGAGAAAGAACGTCTGGTCGCTGAGCAAAATAAACTTGCCATTAATGAAGCCCTCACGCGTCTGAAGGAAGGTCATGTCGTAATAATGTTCCCCGATGGCGGAACAAACAAAACAAGATTCTGGTTTCAAGGAATAGGCAGCATTATTCAGGATTTATCTCAGACTGGTCAGGCTGTAAATTTAATGGCAGCTCAAATTTCTGGCATTAGCACCCAAAAGCTTATATCTCATTTTCTTTTTAATAAACAGGCCTTTCTTAAAAAAAACGCAATTACGATAGAGCTTGTCGATTCTCTAAAATCGCAGGATCTTGAAGCTTATAAAGATATGAATAGCAAAAACATAACTGATCTCCTGCGCAGTAAATACGACAAAAAAACATTGCCAAAAAAAAGTTATGCTTAAGCAAACAGAAAGTAAAAAAATAAAAATCGCCTTTTTTCACCTCGCCTTCCTCTATTCAGGAGGAGGAGAAAAACTGGCCCTTAAGCAAGTTTCGCTGCTGAGAAATAACGGATACCACGTTGACTTGTTTGCTCCTCTTTTATCCAACGAGATATGTTTCCCGGACATAATTCAAAAGATCAAACCGCATGAAATCATACCCGGCTTCTCAAAAGTCTTTATAAATAAACCTGAGCTGGGAGTCATCCTTACATGCCTTATATTTCCTTTTATTGCTTATAAATACAGAAAATATGACCTTATTATTGGCGCCAATCAACCAGGACCAATTTTCGGACTTATTTTAAAAGTTCTTTTTAAGAAAAAATATATTATATATCTGGCCCAACCCACTCGCATTGTTTATCCCCGTCCAATAGATAAAGTTCACGGGCTTAAACTGAAAAATGAAATGCCCTTAATGCGTTTATTTTTTAATATTTTCCGCCCTTTTTTTTACTGGATAGATTTAAAAAGTGTCTCCTTCGCGGACTACTTTCTATGCAACGGTGGTTATATGCAGGATATTCTCAGTCAAATCTATAGCAAAACACCCGTAAACTGTCCTTCAGGAGCATCCTGTTATGCCAGTCAGCCATTAAAAAAAAGTACTAGCCAGAACAACTCATCATTTGCCTTTCATTCCCAGCATATTCCCAAACCTTATATGCTTATCTCCAATCGTCACTTTCCTCACAAAAAATTTGAATACGCTCTTGAAATTCTTGACAGGCTGGAAGAAAAAATCCCTTTAGTCATCGTAGGTAAAGAGACAGAATACACCGTACAACTCCAGTCTCTTGTAAAATATTATCAGTTGGGAAATTTTGTTCATTTCCTGGGCTACGTTACAGAAGAGGAGTTAAAAGTAATTTATAAAAATTGTGGAATTTATCTTTATACAGCGCCCGAAGAAGATTTTGGCATGGGGGTTATAGAAGCTATGGGGCACGGAAAGCCTGTCATCGCCTGGAATAACGCCGGCCCGTCAAAAATAATAACACACAATAAAGATGGCATTTTAGTTGACTTGGATAAAACTGAAGAAGCTGTAAAATATGTCAAAAAATGCATAAAAAACGATGCGTTTACCCAGCAGATAAGTCGCAATGCCATAAATACTGTTCGCAATCAATATTCCTGGGATAGCCATCTTGCTATCTTTCACCACGCTATTAAGCAGATTGTTATCTCTCCAAAAAACGAACATGTAATATCAAGAAGAGGTATATTGTTTTCATCACTAAAAATAACTTAAAAAAACTATACAATTAAAAACATGCCACCAGCAGTTAAAACCGTTATCATTACAGTGTTAAAACAGATAAAAAATTTTTTCTTTCTCATAATTGCATTTTTGTGCTGCTTGTTAATTTTCGCGTACTCTTACATCATTCTTTTTCCCTATCTCAATAATGAAGGATTTAGTGGAACAGACTCACCCAATGCCTATACTTATTCTGAATACGTCAATAAATATTTTCCCTCAATTCCCTTCTGGTACCCCAATCAGGCAGGAGGAGCTTCATTTAGCGCTGGCTACCCATGGTTAAGCCATTACATGGTTGTAATTGTTCATCGTCTCGCACATATTCCCTTAATTCATGCCTTTAATTTGTTGCCTTTTCTTTCTTTCACCATAACTGGAATGGGAATTTTTATTTACTGTTGGACAAGGCTTCCATATCCCAGACAAAATATACTGAAAATGTCTATAGGACTGATCGCAGCTTTCTTTTACCTTTCAGCGCCCGTTACTTACATTTTTGGATATCACTGGGGGTTCTACGCCGAATCCGTTTCCTATATGTTCTCTATCTTCGCGCTTATCTTCGCAGATTGGCTCCTAACTCTCTCCTTCAACGGTGTAACAAACTATAAAGTAAGACTGGCAACTGCCGGACTTGCTATAACATGGTCGCTCACCTTTCTTACGCACTTCGCTACAGCAGTAGGTCTTTTGGGAATAGTTTCTCTGCTCTTTCTGGCCCGCAGCCTTTATGCAGTTATAAAATTAAGAAAATTATCCTTTAAAAGGATCATCATAGCCGGTTTATTAACTTTCCTGCCTCTTATCTTACTGATTGGTTGGAGATATCTTCCCTATAGCGACTACACCAAACAGGTAGCTCTCGGCGGATTCGACGGACAAAACGTGGACGGATTCGCTAACAGTTCAATGAACCCCAAACTTTTCATGACTTATGAACATATTCTTGGATTAAAGGACTTTTCTCTCCCCGATGCCCGAACATCCATGAACAGTTTTAAGGTGCAGGTATACGTATGGATACTGGCCCTAGTCACAGTATTACTTGGATGGATACGAATTAAAAAATTTATTCCTTTTTCCTTACTTATAACTTATGGATTTTTCAACTACACCAGTCCGGAATTCATTGCCGCTCTTAACAACCTCCACCTTCCTTTTCTTCTCCAGTTACCACTCAATTTAAGATCCACGTGGTCAATGGTAAAACTTGTTTTACCCATTATGGCAGCTTACGGCACTTACTGTCTGTGGGATTTATTTTTATTCATAATAGATTATTTAACAAAAAAAATAGGCAAGGTTATAGATTTACCCTGGCAGGAAGTTATCCGCCCGGCAATTACACTTACCCTGCTTCTTATCACCGCCTATTTTATGACTTTCCAGGTCGAAAGATACATAAAGTCCGATATCAAAGAACCCCCCTTTACACAACTTGCCGGACTAAGAATGGTTAACTATAAAGACCCCTGGTTAAACCTCGATCCGGCAAGTAAAAGAACAACCTATCCGATTTTCGAACTTAACAGATGGCCTCGTCCTCAACTATCCTCTGATCCAGTCATCGCCCCGGCCGAAATTGTTAAATTTTTCTCCGCGGTGCCCGACAACCCCATGTTCACCAGATTCGATATTCCCGCCACAGTTGGCTCGGCAATAATGTACGCTCCACTCATTACCCAATCATCATATACTCACTCCTATATTGGCCAGATTAATTTATGGTCTACTCTAAAAAATTATCAATCCTACGTAATGTACACAACTCTTTCGCAGTACAAAGGAGCAAACCTGCTCAGTGAACTGGCAAAATATATTGGCTATCAATATATTTTTATAGGAGTACCCTCTGCTCCCCTTGAAAGGTATCAGTCAGACAGGAATTGGCAGCCAGTTCCCGAGCATGAAGGTTGGTGGAAATTTACCCAGCCCACAGGTCTTCTTAGTTGGACTAACAAACCTTCCGTTTTAGTCATTGGTGAGGAAAAATCATTCATCTACGACATGGTATTCCGAATCGCAAACAACGGTATGCTATCCTACGACGACGCCATTCTTTTTAACAAGGGGGAAAACATCGAAGACTATAATATAGAAGAACTTGGCAAATTTAACGCAATCTTCCTGCAGGCCTATAAATACAAAGATCAGAAAAAAGCTCATGACCTAATCGGCAAATATCTAGAAAATGGAGGGAATGTTTTTGTTGAAACAGGCTGGCAGTATAAAAACTCAGACTGGCAGATGGAAGAAACCCCCTCCTATTTTCCTCTCTCGCGACTTGACTGGAAAAACACCTCAGTTCACAGCTCTATGGTGATAGATAATTCCGACGCTATAAACGAAAATTCTTCAGAAAAAAATATAGGCCTGCTTTCCATAGATAACTCTCCCTGGGGAATTTCCTCCTCTTCCTATGTTAGAAACGACTCAAAAGTTATACTTCAAAATGACGGAATGCCACTGCTTAGTATACGCAAAGTAGGAAAAGGAAGAATAGTTCACTCCGGTTTTAACGCGGTGGCTCATCTTGAAGCTAATGTCAAGGGAAATTCTAAAGAATCCGAGGTTTTACACAACGCTCTTCTCTGGTTATTGAACGGCACTTCCCAGTCACCTTCTTACTCAGATAAAAAAGTAGAGATCTATCGACCCAATCCCGATTTAGTAGCATTTAATTTCCGGGAATCAACCGATAAATACACTACACTTTACTGGCGGGAATCATATTATCCAATGTGGCACGCGGTGTTGAAAAGAAACGGAGCTACCCAGGAAATTCCGGTTTATAGAGCAGGGCCACGATTAATGGGCATGCGCATTCCACCAGTTAATGAAAACGACAAATTAGTGCTTGAAATAAAAACTCCCATTATATATCAAATCGCCAAAGCAGTAGCAATAACCGCATTAATTTTTCTTTTACTTTCAGTTTTGGGTCTTACCCGCCCGGTTGAAAAACTTTCTTTCAATATTAAATCCAGAGAAAAACAGGAAAGTGAACCTGAAGAATAACTTTGAAATTATGCTCAAGATGTTGTATATTTAAAAAAATGATTAAATCTATACTATTTCTTCTATATCTCACAGCTTGCATAGCACTAAGCATCATTTCCATGAACTACTTCGCTCACCTCGATTATTCCAAAGACAATCCTTTTTTATCAAGCCCAACAGAAAACTAAAATTATCTCTAATCGCTGTGGATATATTTTAAAGTCTACCATCCGCTTCAGCGTAAAATATGTCAAATAAATTTATA
>CAYMDS010000070.1:0-5628 GCA_964389405.1 uncultured Gammaproteobacteria bacterium | reverse complement strand
TAGAGCATTGGATTGCGGATCCAAAGGTTGTGAGTTCAAGTCTCACCGGGAGTACTATTGGGAGGGTTCGCATAGTGGCCAATTGCGCGAGTTTCGAAAACTCGAGGAAGCAATTCCTACACAGGTTCGAATCCTGTACCCTCCGCACTGCAATGAAAAAATTTATGACAAAAACTTTTATTGTAGTTATTTCTTTGCTGCTAATAACATTTTTTGGCATTTATTATATTTCCCGAAAAAGTTCATCTTTGGTATCAATACCTACTCAAACAACTAATATTAATGAGGAAATAGTTGAGTTTGAGGGAAAACTAACCAAGTTTAATGATAATTGTAAAGTCGACGCGTCCTGCGAAGCAACTGTTGAAGGATATATCATCATTACCAATCCAGGTGATGTTCAAGTACCAACTGTAGGTGAGTCAGATATATGGAGCGATGATATAGGAAAAAAGGTTAAGGTAAGAGCAAAAAGATTAAACGATAAAACGCTTACCTTAGTTGGTGACTCATCTCTTTATGTAAAACTGATGGAGTGAGTTTTAAAATAAGTTCCAATAGTCAACCAGGCACCACACAAGGCCTTCAATTGTCTCAAGATTCGTCCATGGACTCAGGTAGCCTACTCTATAAAATACTTCCGAATCGTGTTTCATCGGAACATTTAGAAAGTAAGGCCTGATAAATCATTTATCATCTTGGACGATTTCTGCCCATACGGTAGATCCTGTATTATGTATTTTTCCCCTCTCGGCTTCCGTAGAACTTGTTAACATCATAAGCCTGAAACCACCAAGAAATTTAAATATACTCCCATCGGTATAGAAAAAGTTTCTGTCAATATAAGTATATTCATTCCCATCTGTAGCATTAGTTATCGTTGGCGTCGGTTTCTCTGGCTGGATAATGTATGGCCCCCTCATGCGCAAATTTTTCCTCACTCTCCTTCTGAATTCGCTATTCTCTAATGGGCCTCTTTCATGACCGTAACATCCATAACTAGCTTTCATAGGTTTAGCTCGCACAATTATTTTTTCTGATTTTATTGATCGACTTAATTCATCCGATCTCAAAAAATTCCTTAAATTAGATGACTGAAGATCTTCATCGGCATAAATTGGATGCGCCATACTCATAAGCGGAAGATAAGCTTTAGTATCATTTATCCGTGCGGATGATTGAAGAGGCCACTCAGGATTATCTATATTCATAGTGATAGCATATGTTTTTATTATCCTTCTCAGGTTTGCGTTAGCCAATATTGGATTATTAATGACTAAATTAGGATCTCTCAATTTATTTAAAGGGTCTGATGCGCGTACATATAAAAGATACTCACTTTTACCTTCTGTTTGGTTAAAATGCTTTACTAATTCATCTGGTCCAAAAAAAGTATCAAAGCCTGAAAGGCTTAACACTTCTTCATTTGTTAATAACTCACCCGGTTGTTTCCCAAACTCTATTTCTCTCATTGCTTGATATTTTTGCTCTGTCAGAGCTACCAAGGCAATTGGCATATTATGTTTTTGTCTTAATGCATCAAGAGACTCTCGATATCGTTTTCCAAAAAATGATTCACGCTCATTATCAGAAAAAATACCTGCTAATATTTGATAAATTGCTAAAGAATTTTCTATTTCAAATATCGTTCCTCTTAAATCCTCGCGAACTTTTTCACTATCAAAAGTATTTACTGCATGTAAGTATTCATCCGGTAGTCCAACCATATCAATCTGGACAAAATGATTAACAGGTGAACCGCTTGGTCCTGTCATACAATATTGATAATCAGTATTCCATTCTCTGTTTTCCTCTATTAAAGTGCTAAAGGCTTGATTATATTCTGCGTATAAATCAGCTAAAGCTGTCGTAATAACTTCCAGATAATTAATTTTATATGCTGGCAGATATTGAAACGGACCGATAGTGGTTTTAATCTTCTCCTGAAGATTTTTAGGACCTAATCGAGCTACTATCGGTTCTGATATTAACTGACTAAGCGATATATTTGGATTTACTACAGATGTTTTCATAAAATTGGCTTAAAAACTTAGAGTGGTAAAATAATCATCTACTGTCTCAGCCCTTCTTATCATTACGACTTCTCCATCCTCCTTGAGCAATATTTCAGCGCTACGAAGCTTGGCGTTAAAGTTAAATCCCATTGCATAACCATATGCCCCTGCGTCATGCATAACCATAATATCTCCAACTTCTACTTTGGGAAGCTTGCGATCGATTGCGAATTTATCATTGTTTTCACACAATGAACCAATAACGTCATACATACATGTCTGAGGCTCTTTTTCTTTACCAAGAATGGTTATGTGGTGATAAGAACCATACATTCCAGGCCTCATGAGATTGGCCATACTTGCATCAACACCGAGATAGTTTTTATATATCGATTTCGTATGAATTACCTTTGTGATTAGATATCCATTCCTACCCATAACCAGTCTCCCGTTTTCCATAACAATTCGCAAAGGATCAAGATTATTATTTTTTATTTTTAAATCATAAAGTCTTTTTATTTCATTAGATACAAAATCTAAATCAACTGGTTTATCAGTAGGTTTGTATGGGATACCTATGCCACCACCCAAATCGATAAATTCAAATCTAATTCCAAGTTTTTTTGAGAACTCTACAACTATGTCAAATAACATATCTGCTGTTTCTGTAAGCGCATTTGGGTTAAGCTCATTTGCAACAATCATGGTGTGAAGACCAAACCGCTTAACACCTTTTTCCCTCATTATTTTATAAGCTTCAAAAAGTTGTTTTTTTGTCATGCCAAATTTCGCATCTTTAGGCTCTCCTATAAAGACATTCCCAGCATGCTTACGAAGTGATCCAGGGTTGTATCGAAAACAAATAACATCTGGGATTCCTGCGTATTTTTCGAGAATTGGTATATGCGTGATGTCATCCAAATTGATAAAAGCACCAAGCTCATAAGCCTTTATGAACTCAGGGTAAGCTGTATTATTGGAAGAAAATACAATTTCTTCGCCCACGACGCCAATCCTCTCTGACATCACAAGCTCAGGTAAAGAACTACAGTCAGTGCCCATACCTTCTTCTCTGAGGATTTTTAGAATATGTGGATTCGGACAGCTCTTCACGGGAAAATAATTTTTAAAGTCCGATGACCATCCATAGGCTTTGTAAAAATTTCTTGCAGTCTCACGGATTCCCCTTTCGTCGTAGATATAAAAAGGAGTAGGATAATCCTTAATGATTTCTTCTATTTGTTTTTTATTAAATGGTAATTTTCTTGTATTCATAATACATATCCTTATTCTTCAACTAAGATAATGTTAGTTCTTCAAATCAAGCCGAATCGAGTATATCTTAGCGGATACACTATGTAAATTTTTTAATTAATTTGATAAACTTTGCAATGATTTGTAATATATGTTACAATTTATGTCATGATACGAGTTTCAGAAGTAGTTGAAAAAATTCTCCAAGAAGATGAAATAGCCTTAGAAGCTTTAAGAGCTGGCATATTAAACCTAAGTGCCTATGCACAAAAAATCCATCCACGTGTTACAAAGGAAGCCTTAAAACCTGTTAAAAAAGGAACTCTCGTAGTAGCTCTATCCAGGGCCATGAAAAGCGTAAATAATATACCGCCCCTCAAATCGAAAGTGATTATTCAAGACTTAAGTATAAAATCTCCCCTGTTTGAAGTTACTTTTGAGAGAACATCAAGAAATCTTAAGCGAATTTCTGAATTACCAAAAGAGTGGTTCACAGAAAATTTTTTTACCATTACGGAAGGCATCGGAGAAGTAACTATTATTGTTGCTGAGAAAATGAAAGGGCAATTATTAAATCATTTTTCTGTGAAACCTAAAGGACAGTATAGCGACTTAGTTGCGGTAACGATACGATTTAAAGAGGAGGATTATACGGAAGAACCTAATATGATTTTTACCTTAGTTAGCGCTTTAGCTAGCAAAAGGATTAATCTTAAAGAAATAGTCTCGACCTTTACAGAAATATCATTCATCGTAAAACAGTCTGATAGGTATGTTACCACAGAAGCTCTCCAACAGTTTTTTGACAAGTCTACCTAAAAAACTTTTCATAAAGTCTTTATAAATTGTATCTCAGCCCGAATTCGCAATGAATCGTGATAAACTGTGAAGCAAACTATATTTTTTACTTAACTTTCATGATACACCCCTTTTCATCGTATCTCGCTTATCCTACTTCTGATACAATTAGCCTGGAAAAGCACCCGTAGCTTAATTGGATAAAGCATCAGATTCCGGATCTGACGACTGCGAGTTCAAGTCTCGCCGGGTGTACGAAAGAAAATCAAAAATCAAAAAGCAAAGATCAAAAATAATAACATAAAATTGTATGAGATTTGAGTTTTCAGCAGGAGGAATAGTTTATAAAAAAACTGGCGCTAGAACCTTCATTTTAATCGCTCAGCATTCAGGTCATCATGGCTGGGTCTTTCCCAAGGGTCTTATCGGAGATAAGAAAAAAGGTGAAAAGAAAGAAGAGGCAGCTATAAGAGAAGTAAAGGAGGAGACAGGAATTGATGCTGAAATAATTAAACCTTTACTACCCATAACGTACTGGTATGTCTGGGAAGGCGAAAAGCGAAAGAAAACAGTTTATTATTTTCTTATGAAATCTATCACAGGGGATACCAGCAAACACGATCATGAGATGGAGACTGTAGAATGGATAGATTCAGAAAGAACGCTGGAAAAATTGACTTATCAAAACGAAAAAAAAGTTTTTAAGGAAGCTCTGGGATATTTATAGCTACCCTATCTCCTAAAAATCACACCGCTTATAGCCATATGATCGCTAATCCCGGCAGAAACCTCTACACTTTCTGTCCTATATGCAGACGTTGAAAATAAGCAATCAACTACATAATCACCGATCCTATCCGCAGCTTTATGTAAAGTTCTATCAAGGGTAGTGTGCACTCTCTCCGGAATATTATCTTGATAATTTGATGCGAGCATTTCCCATATTTTTCCTCCTCTAGGTGCGTTAGTATCACCACAGAGTATAAAATCTTCCTCTGCACCAAGTAATGCGAGTAACGCATTCATGTCTTTTTCCTGCTCGGGGACAGGCTCCCCATTAGGTGACCAAGTAAAATGTGTCGTGATAATTCTATATGGCACACCATCTTTACTTATTGTAGCCGCGATTATCGCTCTATCTACACAATTAGGGTCATCTGAGTGATATTCAGGTATTTCCGCACCATCTTTTTTATAGTGCTCTACTTTAGAATCGACTATCTCAATCTCTTTTCTTACCAGATACAAAATGCCCCAAGTGGAATCCTCGGGCATCCTGGCAACATTGGGGCCTGTGAAATGTGTCAGAGGGACGTATTCCAACACCCTCATGCCGGTATATTCTTCAATTGATTTAATATCCTTTTCCAAAACCTCTTGTAGACATACAACATCAGAATCTTTTTGCTTTAGAAAAGGTAAAACCAGGTTAAGATGTAGATCTCCTTCGATATTTAAAGAAGTCAATCGCAAGCCGCGTTCATAATTCATTCGAATATTATACATCGTAATGCTATAATTTACTGACTTTGGAGGTGTCGCCTAGTTGGTCTATGGCGCA
>CAYMDS010000069.1:0-5688 GCA_964389405.1 uncultured Gammaproteobacteria bacterium | reverse complement strand
ATTTAGTATGCGAAGAGTAGCTGCTTTCGTTTGTGTCATAGTCTTCATATGTATAACATATTTATTTATTCCGTTGGGTGCTGCCCAAACGGTGCCTTGGCACGATTCTTCGCGGAAATACCGTATAAAATTGGCAATACAGTCAAATATTCCTGTAGTATCAGGAAAGCCTTTGGAAGTTAACGTTAATTTTTCTCAAATCTTGCAACAGGGAGGACAAAGTGGTACTTTAAATCTCAATTCGTTAAAACTCATAGAAACTAATTCGCAAGGGGGAATTATCAATGATTCAGTACCTTATCAATTTGATATCTCATCTGGTACTACTGGAAAGTTTATATTTCTAGCACCGGAAATAGCAGCAAATACTGTAAAAAACTATTATTTGTATTTTGATACTAGCTCAGGTTTTACTCCAAATAATTTTACTTCGCAAGTAACTGTTGCAGATAATATAAATTTTCAAGGTCAATCCAGCTTAAGACTTACTACATCGACTGGTAGTTATTATTACCATAAAGCAGGCGCAGGATTTGCCGGTATGGTAGATAGGGATGGAGCCGATTGGATCTCATACAGACCTACAGGAGGCTCAGCTGGCAATTTCCGGGGTATACCTAATATGGTGCATCCGGAGGGGTTTTTCCATCCAGGTGGCACCGGTTCTAATAGTCAAATAATATCTCAAGGCCCTCTGAAGGCGACGATAAGCTCTACAAATGGTAATTGGTCAGGTATATGGGAGGTTTATCCAGCCTTTGCTAGAATGACTTTGTCAGCTGCGGGTCATTCTTATTGGTTTCTCTATGAGGGTACTCCAAATGGTGCTTTTAACTCTAATTCAAATTTCATGATTCTATCCAATGGCGATCGATTTACTGCAGGGCAGGAATGGACCCGAGATATGCCTTCGCCTGAGTGGATATATTTCAGTGATACACAAAAAAACAGGTCTCTATTTTTATCTCATCTAGAAGACGATGCGAAAGTTGACTCTTATAAACCGATGCAGAATAATATGACGGTCTTTGGATTTGGGCGGGATGGGGGAGCAAAGCATCTGACGTCTACGCCAACGCATTTCATCGTGGGATTTATCGAAACGAATGTCCATACAAATGCCGCAAGAATAATTAACTCTTATTCTCAAAACACAAGCGTAAGTTTGAGTCCCCTTGAGGTTAGAAGCGGCAATAGCACACCTTCTATAACACCAAGTACGACCCCTACAGGAACGATTACACCGACGCTCACTAATATTCCTCCTACGCCTACAATTGCTCCAGGTGCTACATTTTTGAGTAGTGTAGTTTATTTACATGGTATAGGAAAAGGAGGAGATAATGCGAATCCTGATTCTCTTGGGACGCAGAGTCCGATGCATACATCACGTAGTGTAGTTATGGAGGTATATGATGTCGCCAGTCAGCTTATAGCTGAGAGTCAGGGCAATATCTCTTATGATTCATCAAATGGAAAATTCCAAGGAGCTGTAAGTTTTAATGACCTATCTACAGGAATATATACGGTGAAAGTAAAAGTAAACCAATATCTAAAAAAGAATATTCCAGGTATTGTAAATGTTACTTCAGGGGAAGGAAATAACCTTCTTCCTGTTTATTTAACCACGGGAGATATCAACAATGATAATGCCCTTTCAGTTCTTGATTACAATATTATCCTTGATTGTTTTTCTGGCCTAAGTGCTCCAAGAAACTGTAGCGATCAAAATAAAAAAACAAGCTCAGATCTTACTGATGACGGAGCAGTTAATCACTTTGATTATAACTTATTCCTTCGTGAGCTCTCCAGCCAGCATGGTGAATGAAGTGATGATGGAATGGTATATGTAGTATCGAGTTTATTAAACTAGCGAGAGTTGTTTGGCTAACAAATAGTATAGTAATGTCTGAGGAGTGTTATTCGTGTGAATCTTTTTTCTTATATTATCTAAGCTATTTTTTACTGTGCCATATACCACGGATAGTGAATCTGCTAGGTCATGTATAGATAGAGTCGGATCATTTAATAATGTTTCAAGTAATATTATCTCTTTAGAACTAAGTTCTCGGAATGAATCATCGCTAAAAGTTCTCGTAGCTTTATCTAGATCAATTAGCCCTAATTTCGTAGCTATCTGTATAGCTGGCACACCTCGTAATGTACCTTTTAAACCAAGTTTTCCGTAAATAATCTCAATCTGTTTCCTAACACTGTTTATTGGAAGTCCTGAGTTTGCGGCAATTTGGTTTCTAGTTAGTCCTGATGCTAATCCGGTCAATATTTCCCTATTTTGATAAGTAAAAACATTTTTTTCTATCCCAAGATTACCTACTTCAAAGGCTAATGCTCTATCTCTGAAATTAACGTAATTTATTTTTCTAAAAGGATGTGTGTTTTTTTCCGGGAAAAGATGATAACATACTTCCGTTTCGCTGGGGCTTCCTGCGTGACAGAATCCTCCTCTTAAAAATATACACCCTATATTTCGATTAGTACCATCAGTGCTAAAGCTAGCCTCTACGGGTTCATCAAGCGTAGGTTTATCTCCATTTAATGGACCACTACAATTTATTATATATCCTATAGAATATCTTTCTGCAGGCATAAAGAAAGATATTCTACCATCTTATAGAAAATGACGCAATATTAGTATATTTCGAATTTTGCCAGAAGCTTTTTATTACCTTCTATTTGATAATTCAATAGTTCCGCATAAATGCCTTTTGTCTCCGAAAGTTCTTTCGGTGTGCCACTTTCTACGATCTTTCCCCCCTCTATTACGAGTACCTTATCGACATTTTGGATGGTACTGAAACGATGAGCAATAATAATTACTAGTTTTTTCTTCATGAGGTTCTCTAGGGCCTCCTGTACCTCTTTTTCAGATTTAGCATCAAGCGAGGACGTAGCCTCATCTAGGATGAGAATGGGAGAATT
This sequence comes from uncultured Gammaproteobacteria bacterium, assembly GCA_964389405.1. GTDB lineage: Bacteria > Patescibacteriota > Microgenomatia > Levybacterales > UBA12049 > CAYMDS01. Next base: position 2,748 of record CAYMDS010000069.1, on the reverse strand, counting down.
TTTAAGAATGGCTCTTGCTATCTGAATTCGCTGTTTTTGTCCGCCTGAAAGTCTTACTCCTCTTTCTCCCACTTGACTGTAAATTTGATCAGGTAGTTTCATCACGAAATCATATGCGTTTGCTAACTTGAGTGCATTTTCTACTTCCTCGTTTGTAGCTTTCGGTTTACCATAGGCGACATTTTCTTTAATGGTGGTAGAGAAAAGCTCGTTCTCTTGAAAAACCAATGAAATATGTTTGCGGACAAAAGCATGATCAAGCTTAGTATAATCTTTGCCTTCTAAATATATTTTTCCACTAGTTGGCTCATAGAATTTTAATATAAGATTTACTATCGTAGATTTTCCTGCTCCACTGTGACCTACAAGAGCCACAGTTTCATTTTTACCAATTTTGAAATAAATTCCTTTTAATACATTTTCTGAATCCTTATAGTTGAAGTTTACATCTTCAAATGTTATTCTTGGTGTTTTAACTAAGTTTTTCTGCATTTCTTTTGAGTAGTCCTCTTTAGAATCAAGTTTTAAAATCTGAAGGTACTCCTTAGACCCCGCCTCAGCTGTTTGTAATTGGGTAAGAATAAAAGACATAGCGAAAAGCGGCATTCTGGCTTGATTTACTAATTGAAGAATAAGGACCATTTCTCCTAAACTGAGTTCTCCTTTAAACGTATTATAAAAAACTAGTATATTGATGGCAAAAAGTATGACATGGAGTGATAATCCCCGCAGAAAATCGAAAATATGATATGTACGGCTTTGTTTTGCATATATAATATTTGATTCATTAAGGCTTTTAGAAAGAGAATCATATTCATTCTTTTCATTTGTGAAACTTTTCACAAGTTTTATATTTGATATCACTTCATGCATTCTTCCTCTTGATACATCCTCAATAACATTTTTCTTAATCTCTTCTTTGCCCCATCTAACAGTAGATAGATGAGATAATGTAAGATAAATCGGAAAAAGAATAAATGTAAAAAAGGCAATTAGAGGGTCAAAATAAGCAAGGACTGCGATGGTAAATAGGCTTTGAAGAAAAGTAGGTAAAATGAAATTTGTAGCAGTATTCATAAAACCTTGGGTTGATGTGATTCCGCGTGATAGCTGGTTTATAATTTTGCCTGATACTTCAGAGTCGAAATATGATTGGGGAAGAGTAAGGACTTTATGATAGAATTTTTCGGTTAGGAATTTTCTTAATCGTCCTGCGAAGTGGTCACCTGCCCTTTCTGATACTACAGTCGCAATAAGACCTAAGAAGTTTATTATGAAAGCTATGATAATAAGTATTATCAGACGATCTAAATTACCATTTTTTCCTGAAATCTCAGCGACAATGTCATCGACTATGAATTTAGATAATATGGGGGCGACGAGTTGTAAAGTTGCAGAAGTAAAAATAAGTAATGTAATTATAAATACTAAATGATGAAGGGGTTTAGAGATCCGGATAATATTAATAAGGTTTTTCATATTTGTCTATCTTACAACAAGATTGAATGTTTTTCTATTGATAACTGTTATAATTAAGAATGTGCGTACTAAAAAATATACCGATTATCAGAAAGAATCAAGGAAGACCTGGAGTTTAGTGAAGGTGGAAGGATCGCTCATCTATCCGACGCTCGGACTTGTAAATGAAGCTGGAGAGTTTGCAGGTAAAATAAAAAAGATATTCAGAGATAAGAAAGGAGAAGTTAGTGATGAAGATAAAGAAATGCTTAAAGGAGAGCTAGGGGATGTTTTATGGTACTTTACTCAGATTTGTACAGAATTGGACATGACTATTGAGGAGGTGGCGGATGCTAATTTAGATAAATTATTTTCTCGTTTGAAGAGGGGAAAAATTGGAGGAGAAGGAGATAGAAGATAAATCATTGTAGTATAATGAATATGTGAAAAATTTATACCTCAGTGTGGTAATTCCTTGTTTCGACGAGATGGCGAATCTTCGCAAAGGCGTCCTCGATAAATTAAAGCATTATCTTGATAAGCAGAAGTATTCGTATGAGGTTATTGTGGTTGATGATGGGTCTTTAGATGGAAGCGTCGGCTTTGTAGAGGAATTTGTAAATGAGAATAGGCACTTTACTTTAATTGAAAGCGAGCATTTGGGCAAAGCAGGCGCAGTCACCAAAGGAGTATTGGCATCCAGGGGAGACTACGTTTTGTTTACAGATATGGATCAGGCGACACCTATCGAGGAAATTAGCAAATTATTTCCATATTTAAAAAACGGTTATGAAGTAGTGATAGGATCGAGAAGTACCCAAAGGACAGGTTCGCCAATTTCTAGGCTTATTATATCTCGTGCAAACATTATTCTTCGAAAAATTTTAGTGGGTCTTACAGATATAACTGATACGCAATGCGGTTTTAAAATGTTTTCCCGAAATGCAGCGCAGCAAGTCTTCAATAAAATAAATATTGCACATCACGGCTATAGAAAGATCGTAGGCTCCGCAGTGAAAGCTGGATTTGATGTAGAGTTACTATTATATGCCAGAAATTCAGGCTTTGATATTAAAGAAGTACCTGTAAGCTGGTTATATGTAGAGAGTAGAAGAGTAAGTCCGGTGCGGGATTCAGTTGAAGGTATTATAGAGTTAATAAATATACGGATGAATAAGATAAAAGGAAAATATAATATTTAGTTATGAGTTATGAGTTATGATTTATGAGTTATGAGTTATGATTTATGAGTTATGAGTTATGAGTTATGAGTTATTAAAATAATTTAAT
>CAYMDS010000068.1:0-5772 GCA_964389405.1 uncultured Gammaproteobacteria bacterium | reverse complement strand
GTGGCTACAACCCTGCCAAACTTACCAGCAGAATCATATGCTAATAGTACATCAAGTAATTCTTTTCTTCTTTGATGAGTAATCTGACCTGCAAAATAATACTCTATTGTCTTCTTGATTTTTTTAGGAAGATGCTGCTTCATATGTTGAGGATAACCTGTACCAAGTTTATTGTAGTCATCATGTATACCTATGTGAGGATTTTGTACCCATATATGAATTGATTCATGATCTATCTTTTCTACTGGAAATTCTGCTTCTTCATCTCCCATTAAAAACATAACGACATGCTTAATATTTTTTAGATTCTTATTGATAAGATCTACGTATTCAAAATTGTGACGAGCAGGAATAACTACAATTGCTCTATCTTCTTTTGGTAAATGATTAAATAAAATTGTTTGATCTATTTCATTATCATCTAAAAGATCCTTTAGTAAACCAAAATCCCATTGATCTGCAATACAGGCATTTTGATTTGGTGAATAAAGGAATGCTCTCATGAGAAATACCAGTGTGCCTCATGATTAGTTGCTAACCATTCGCCTTTATAACCTAGTGATTCGAGATAATCTATAGTGTCTCGTGGATCGGTATCATAATCTCGTAAGCCAAGTTCTGCATGTATTGATACCCACAATTTTGGTTTGTACTTCTTGAGAGTCTTCTCAGCACCTTTAAGAATTAATAATTCAGATCCTTCAGTATCTATAGTTAAAGCATCTGGAATTAAACCAGTACGCTTCACATAATCATCAAGCTTAACTTCAGGTATACCTTTGTGTTCTTCATGTAAATACACATATTTATTACGATCAATCAAATCACCATAGCTAGAGTCAGGCCATGAATATAGATTACGATCTAGTTTTTTATCATCAGTCTTATCTCCAAACAAACCGTCGTAAACTCCACGAGGAAACTTCTCAAAGTTCTTCTGCCATATAGCTCTAATATTAGGCCAGAACTCAGGTGTCGGTTCTATTAATACCATATTTTCAGGACCAACTATCTTAGCATAAATTAAATTACACCAACCTTGCTCGGTCCCTATATCAAATAAAGTATCACCTTGCTTAAGATGAACTTCCATGCTTTCAATTCTCTCACGTTCCCAATAATCATAGACATCCCAGCTGGCTAATGGTTCATTAACTACAATCTCATACTTGTATGAAGTAGACTGACCAATACGAAGATACTTAATTCGTCTCCATATTACATCAGTTAACTTAATAAACTTAGGCATATTTACTCCTAAATATTATATTTAGCATTTCACGACTACGGTGAGTATAAGTTTCATGATTCTTAACGTGAGTATGACCAAGTATTCTCATTTGCTCTCTATTATTAGTATTTTCTAAATAGAAATCTATTACTTCTTTTAAGTGGTCAAGATCTCCATGTTTATAATGAGCTACTCCATAATGATCTACTCCATCAACTCTAGGATGTATTAAAAATCCACCACGACCACGAACTTCATAATAACGATCAGAAACATAATTTGGTCTACCACCAAAACAAGAATCACCTACAACTATCTTAGAACTTGCATACAGCATATTCAAATCTGATTCTCTAACTACTCCTAAGCCATCATTTCCATAATGAGCAAATCTATCGCCATATGTTTTGTGTAGCCAATCGATAAGTTCTTTTCTGAAAGGATATTCAGGGTGATAACCTTTAGAACCAGTAAAAATAATATCATGATTATATTTGTTAGTTGGTTCTGCAAGATAACAAGCTCGTTCAACTACAGCTGGCTTTAGATAATACCAATTAAGATTATGTTCATTGTATAATTCAACAGCTTCAGGACTTCCATCTGCCATAAAAATATATTCAGTAAACCATGTTGCTTCTTTACCTACGTCTTCTACACGCTTAAGCCATGCCCATCGATCTAAATGGACTGACACAGTAGGTATTCCAATATCTTTTAACTTCTTAAATACATCAATCAAACCTTCTATAACATAACTTGGATCATGTGTATGACTATAGATGAGCATATCATATTTAGTCTCTAGTAGTTGTTTAGCAGTTGTTTTATTCTCTTGGAATGGTATTACCTTATGACCAAGTTGAGTAAACGACCACTTTCGTTCATTCTCAGTAGTAAACGATACATTGAAATTGCCAATAAACCCTATAACCATATTAAACTCAAAAAGGGATAGCTCAACAGTGAGGAAAAGCTATCCCTTATTAAATTCAATATTCTCACTGTTGATTCCATATATCTATTATAATCCTTTTGCTTCTTTCAGTAAACTTATATTTTAGTACTAAGCCACCTTTTCCTGTAGCTAATATTACAGTAGATGATTATTATAATTTTCATATTTAAGACTAAGACTCTCATACGCAAGGCAAAGGGCTAGGGTGACGTTTAGGTGGAATAAATCAGAGCCTAGACTTCAAGCGCTGAGTACGAGTTCCTTCTCTAGTTTTCGTCTAAGTTTGTTCGTTATAGAAAAAAATGAGGAGATGAGTTTTCAATAAAACGACCAGAAAGCCATAACCTCTGGTACTCATCGTGCGTCTACACATGGGTCCTCATCTTAATCTACAACACGGTAACTGTTAGTAAATCCGCTACTATGAAAGTACTTGTTTACAAAATGAGATAACTAGATTACAATAATAATAGTTATGTTGGTCAACCCGCTTGAGAAGGCGGGTTTCTTCATTTTATAAAGATTACCTAATTACTTTTAGTTATGTTGGTAATCGTATAAACCACTATAAACCTTAGCAAAAAAATTGTAAACAAAAAAGAGTATGATCGCTAACGAAAGGTTACTCTTTGGTGGGCCAAGAGAGTGCGACCATACTCAATATGATCATTATATCCTATTATTTTAATCTGTAAAATATTACATAATCAAGTGTACAATAATAAAAATAAGTCAATGCAGAAAATCATACTATAATACTATGTACAATACTATTAAAATGATGTAATATAAGAATGTAATTAATGAAAGGTTACAATGAAAATATTAATCTGTGATCCTTGTAAAAAGGAAAACAAACTGGTAGAGACTCTACAATCTATCAAGATCAAAGGTAATCCACACCTCAAAATGGATGTTTGCGAAAGTCATCGCGATGAAATAACTAAAATGACAACAATGGAATACGTTCGTTATCAACTTAAGCTTAGAGACATTGATCTATCTCAAAAGACTGATCAAGAAATCAAGCAGCAATGGATTAACTAAGGAGGTTTTTGTGAAAAAAACAACACTAGAAGAAGCTAAAAAGTTTGTTGAAGAAATGGAAGTTCAAGATCCAAATAAGCAATGGCAATTCAAGTTTGAAACTGTTAGTGATAAAGAATATCATAAGTATCTTTCTTATAGAGGTCTACTTAGAAAAAATGGATTGTACGCATGATTCAAATCAAAGTAATAGATCTGAGTTTACCAACACAATATTGGCATATATTAGATAATCAATCGATAGAAAGGAAAAAATAGCATGAAACAAATTCATGTTCAATTTAAAGACCACGGTTTCTTTACGGAAGAACCAATAACCGTACAACGAAGACAACAAGAAGATGGATGGATAGATATTCTTTGGTGTAATCATGCTGATGTCGACTATGAAGAGATCAGTGAAGACTATTACAATGAATATGGTCCTGACATTTCCTACACAGTAAAAGTATATACCTGTAAAAAGTGTGGTGCACATCAATTTGCAGATGATAATATATGGCATAATGCACCAAGTTTTGGAGAACATTAAGATGAATACAAGTAAAGAACTAGACAAATTATTTGAGGCTTTAGATAAGTTTCATGAAGCAAGTTCATTAGTGAAAGCAGAGAAGGATAATCCATTCTTCAAGAGTAAGTATGCACCATTTAACGAAGTTGTTAGTAAAACTAGAAAACACTTAATAGATTCTGACTTAAGAGTCAAACAAGGTATTACTAATGTTGATGGTAAAACTGCGATTTGGACACGACTTACTCATCTAACTACTAATCAATTTATCGAAACTATTTCGCCAGTTGTTCATAAAGAACATGATCCACAAGCTCAAGGTTCTGGTATCACTTACATGAAGCGTTATTCATATATAGCAATATTAGACATATTGGTAGATACTGATGATGATGGAAATGTTGGCAAAGGATTACAAGAATCTGCCGATAAGACTAAAAAGATTGATGAAGCAGTAGAGAAAATAGAATCTGCTAAAACACTAGAAGATCTTCAAAAAATATTCCAAGGCTTAGGTAGACTTATTATTGATCCTAAGATCATAGCCGCTAAGAATACTAAGAAAGAAGAATTGAAAGAGAGTCAAATATGAAGATAGTTGATGTAGAACAAGGCACTGATGAGTGGTTGGAATATCGCAAAGGTAAAATATCTGGCACACTATTAGGAGCGTTATACTCTAAAAAAGGAAATCGTAAGATTGGCTTCTATGAAATGTTAGCAGAAAGATTATCACTTGATCCAGATGAAGAGAATAGAATGGCTCGTGGCTTAAGACTTGAAGAAGAAGCTATAGCTAGATTTGAACGTGATTATAATAAGATAGTTGAAAGAGTTGGTATCTGTGTGCATGATGATCATCCTGATATAATCAACTCTCCAGATGGTATAATCCTTAATGATAAAGAAAAGAAGTATCTGGAGGCAGTAGAGGTCAAATGTTTGAGCCCAGCAAGGCATCTACAATGTGTGGTAGAAAATGTAGTACCACCTGAGTTTGAAGCTCAAATGCTCCAATACTTTATTGTTAATCCAGATCTTGAAATTCTATACTTTGTTTTCTATGATCCGCGAGTTACATCTAAAGATATGCATGTAATTCCAGTAACTAGAGACGAACTTGATGATCGACCAGCTTTATATCTACAATTTCAATTAGATCAACTTGACGAGATCAATAAGTTAGTAAAGGAGATTGCATTCTAATGAGTACACTTGAAGAAAATCTTACAAATATGTACGATCTTGGTAAGAAACATGGTCGTGAAGAAGTAATACTTGCTATAAAGCTTGCATTATTAAAGTTGGAAGAGTCTGATGATTAAGATAATAATTGCCGCACTAATATTATTTGCCATAGCAATAGCATTTAATACATTCGAATTATTTATTAGTCAAAACTCTGGTGAATTATTCACAGTAATGTTAATTCTACATTGCATGGAATTAGCAATGATATTGAGGTTGAGCCATGAGTCAAGAAACTAAAGAACCCAAGAAATACCCTCAAAGAACGAAGCAGCAGAATCGTGCACTTCATGTACTATTTCAAATGATGTCAGATCTTCTAAATGAAAATGGATTAGATATGCGTAAAACTCTAAAACCAAGCGTTGATATTCCATGGAGTCCAGATTCAGTCAAGGAATTTCTTTGGCGGCCGGTGCAAGAAGCACAATTCAATAAGCATTCAACAACTGAGTTAAGCACTGTTGAGGTAGACAAAGTGTTTGACACGTTAAATAAATACATAGGAGAAAAGCATGGTATACATCTACCATTTCCTTCGATAGAAACAATAATACAAGAACAAGAAAAGGAGAAATCAAAATGATGGTAGCTGTTTGGAAAATAGGCAAATCAATGCCTAGTAAATGGAATGATGGTAATAATAGAAGAATAGTATTCAAAGGTTTGGATGATGGTAAGTCTTACTACTTAAATCTAACTGATGTTCATGTTGTTAATCATAGATGGATGCCATTCTTAAAACTAGGCAATGTTTTGGATGTGTCAGTAACA